>NZ_JBANCF010000004.1:0-210460 GCF_038742595.1 Aequorivita flava
TGATTTAAGGTGGTTATAGCGACGGGGCTCACCTCTTACCATTCCGAACAGAGTAGTTAAGCCCGTTTGCGCCGATGGTACTGCTATCCAGTGGGAGAGTAGGTCGCCGCCTTCCTTTAAAACCTTCATCATTTACTTGATGGAGGTTTTTTTTTGCCATAAACTTAAAAACACAGACTTAGACTTCCACAGGGTGTTGGTAGGGCGGCGGAATCTGAAACTAGAATTGCTTATCTGCGGTTTGTCGCAGTTAAAGTAAAGTTTACTGCGAATTTTACGGATATAATTATCTCTTAAAAAATATAGACGTAAATAATTCTCTTGTAATTCCACGAATGCAACAGAGTTTCAGCGTGTAAGCCCCAATCATTTAGTATGAATTCAAGTGGAAATTAGGGAGTATATACGGAGTATCTATGGAGTAGAGTCGGCATTGAGTCGGCTAGGAGTCGGCAATACGTTGGCATTTTATCGGCAATAAGTCGGCTTTGAGTCGCCATTTGGGAATAGAAATATGAGTATGGAAGAACAATATTGACACAAGATACAACAAACGGACCTCGAAAGTCAAGTACATGGCTCATTTTTTGGTTTTTATATTTATTCAACTATAAACTTTATCATCAATTTCACCGATTTTCACAAATGCGCTCATATTCTAAAAACTTGGCTGTAACTCAATTCATAGTAATTACAGGAATAACCACAAACTTTCAGTCTGTATTTGAAATGTGGGAGCTTTGTTTACATTCTATCGCATTGTGATGGTAGGGGTGTTAGGCGGGAAAGCTGTACAATACTATTATTGCATTTACTTCCGTCAGTACCGAATATAAACTGACTAAAGGCCTGGATTATCTATTACCATCCAATTTTACAATTCAGATTTTATTTTTCTGCTATATTTAGTATATTTATTCATCGAAAAACGAAAGCCTCCCCGCCACAATTTTTTATAATGATTCAAAATCCTGAAATCGATCTGGCTTGGAACTTCGTCAATTATACCGATAGGAATATTTTCCTTACCGGGAAAGCGGGGACGGGAAAAACTACATTTCTACATAGATTAAAAAAAGATTCCTTAAAGAGAATGGCCGTAGTAGCACCCACCGGAGTGGCGGCTATTAACGCGGGAGGAGTGACTATCCATTCCTTTTTTCAGTTGCCATTTGGCCCCATCTTACCCGAAACTGCAAATGCGCAAAGCAATTCGTTTTCTAAAAAATTCAGTAAAAAGAAAATCAATATTATTAAGTCTTTAGATCTGTTGGTTATAGATGAAGTAAGTATGGTGCGTGCCGATTTGCTCGACGGGATAGACCAGGTTTTGCGCAGGTTTAAAGATAGAAGCAAACCTTTTGGTGGCGTCCAACTATTGATGATTGGCGACCTGCAACAGCTTTCACCAGTAATAAAGAATGATGAGTGGCAGCTTTTAAAACAGTATTATACAACTGGTTTTTTCTTCGGAAGTCGCGTTTTTCAAAACTCAAATGCGCTTACTATAGAACTAAAACACATCTATAGGCAAGAAAGTGAAGATTTTATAAAAATTTTAAACGAAATTAGAAACAATTGTTTAACCTCTAAATCTGCTGAAACTCTTAATAAACGATATATTCCTGATTTTTCAGCAGAAAAAAACAAAGGCTATATTACACTAACAACGCATAACAACCGAGCCGACCGAATAAATACTGCTGCGCTAAACAGAATTAAAAAGAAAAGTTTTACCTACAAAGCAGAAATTGAAGGAAAGTTTCCCGAATATACCTATCCCACACATTCAGAATTAGAACTAAAAGTGGGCTCGCAAGTAATGTTTGTAAAGAATGATAGCGATCCTGAAAAGCGCTATTTTAATGGTAAGATTGGAACTATTTGCTACCTGGATAAAGATGAAGTACACGTACGTTGCCCTGGCGATAGTACGGATATTGTTACAAGTTCAGAAATATGGCGAAACATTCAATATTCCATCAACCCAGAAACAAAAGAAATAATAGAGAGTGAAATCGGTACCTTTTCGCAAATACCTCTCCGGTTGGCCTGGGCAATTACAATCCATAAAAGCCAAGGACTCACTTTTGAAAATGTAATTATTGATGCGCAAGAAGCTTTTGCCCACGGGCAAACCTATGTGGCTCTAAGCCGCTGCAAAACGTTGGAAGGAATTGTTTTAACAGGGCCACTCTCCCAAAAAAGTATTATAAACAATCGCGACGTTGCTTCCTTTAATAAAAATGCCGAAGAACACCAACCCGATACCGCTGTCTTTGTTTCTTCACAAATTTCATATCAACTTAATTTGATCAATGAAATATTTAATTTCTATTCCTTATTGGGCCCAACGAATAAAATGATTGATACCTTTTTAAAAAACAAAGGAAGTATCAATGGAAATTTATACGAACAATTAGCCAATTTAAAGAAAAAAGGAATAACCGAACTTTTAAAAATTAATACGAGCTTTCAATTTCAACTTAAAAATCTTAGCGAACACAAAGTGCCAGAAAATAATAATTTGTTACAGGAGCGCTTTAAAAAGGCTATTATTTATTTTGAAAAACATTTACAGGATTTTATTAGAACCCCTTTAAATAAACTAAATTTTACTACCGATAACACAGCAGTAGAAGAAGATATTACAAAACAGCTGCGTATCTTGGAACAATTAGTAACAGTAAAACAATACTGCTTTACTGGGTTAAAAGATGGTTTTAAAACAATAACTTACCTCAATTTGCGTGCAAAGGCTACCCTGCAGACAGGTGAAAAAGCCAGTAGGTCAAAAGAAAGCTATGTAGCTTCTATTGAACATAATAAATTGTTTGAAATGCTACGGAAACTTCGACTGCAGCTGTCTGAACAAGAAACCGTTGCGCCTTTTCAAGTCTTTACCCAAAAAGCACTTTTTGAAATGTGCGATGTTTTACCTACTACCGTAAAACAACTTCGAAACATATCCGATATTGGAAAAGTTAGGCTAGAAAAATACGGTACAGCCATTCTTGAAGTAATACGAGTTTATTGTAAGGACAATTCAATTACACCATCCACAGATTTTAAGGTAGCTCCTAAAAAAGGAAGCACCCAAAATATATCGTACAATTTGTTTAAATCGGGAATGAGCATTCCCGAAATTGCCGAGGAACGCGGTTTCACCATTGGCACTATTGTACGGCATCTCGGTGTTTTTTTGGCTTCGGGAGAAATAAAAATAACCGAATTAAAACCAGCTGAAAAATATCTGGAACTCAAAAAAATAATGGAAACCACAACTTACAAAGGGCTTAGCGATTTAAAGAATAAAATAGACGATAAATATTCTTTTGGCGATTTACGAATGGTTACCAATGCACTTCAATACGAGAAAAGCATCAAATCCCACTCAAATACCTTAAAAGTAAATTAAATAAAATACGCAATTATAACCGCTAAAATTACTGCCGTCATCTTCGAAAGATTGAACTTGTGATTTTTTGAGCTTTCAAATAGAATTGTAGTTGATACATGAAGAAATATCCCAATTACCACTGCTGTGATGGGGGTTTCATATTGATGAATTAGGTTGTAATTGGTAGAAATAAAACTTCCCAAGGGTGTCATTAATGCAAAAAAGAAAAGAAAGAGTAGGGTTGTAGATTTTTTGTATCCGGCGGTAATAAAGAAAAAGGATAAAATTATAGCTACAGGAATTTTATGGATAATTATGGCAATTAATAAATTATTGTGTTCCGAAATTGGAAAGCCCTCCATAAAAGCGTGAATGCTTAAACTTATAAATAAAATCCAAGGAAAATGTTTGGCTTCAGAATGTAAATGTACGTGGCCGTGTTCGGCTCCCTTTGAAAAGAATTCTAAGAATATTTGTAATAAAATACCGAGCATTATATAAACTCCAATACTTTTTGAATGGTTTTCAAATACGTGGGGCAAAAGCTCAAAGACTGTTATAGATAATAAAAATGCACCGCTAAATGCCAGAAAAACCTCCATATTTCGCAATTCTCTTTTCTTTAAAAAAAGTGCGACAAAATATCCGATGGCTACGGATAAAAAAAGCAATAAATAATTCATTAATTAAAAATTAGTATTAATCGTTCGGAGGTATTTTTATTGAATTTATTGAGTTGATAATCGCCAAATACGTGCTTTAATTCTACAGAAGCCTCATCAAAATACGCCTGAAAATCCTCCAAAGTTAAAGCTCTTACACGCTCGGTATAAAAATATTCTTCTCCTTGGTCAGTAAAGCGAATGTTTTTAATAATATATCCATCTTCCACGTATTTTTCAATATGGAAAACAATGCCGCCCAGCTTCTTTTGTTCCGAAGGCATTAAATTTTTTATTGCCAATTCGGCATTTAAAAAATCGATTACACCAAAACCGGCTGGCTTTAGTTCAGCCTTAATGGCTTTTATGGTTCTTAAATTATCCACTTCGTTTTCAAAATATCCAAAGCTTGTAAACAAATTAAAAACCGCATCAAACTGTTGTGTGTAGGGCAAACACATATCGTGCACCTTAAAATGAAGATTTGGTTTTTCGTACTGTTTTGCATAGCGTATGCTTTCCTCCGAAAGATCTACTCCGGTAACATGAAACCCCTGTTTGTAGAGATATTTGGAATGTCTTCCTTTTCCACAAGCTAAATCTAAGATTGTATCATTTGGCTTTAAATTTAAAAATGTGGTAAGCTTGTTCATAAATAGAGCCGCTTCCCTATGGTTTCTGTCCTTGTAGAGTATGTGGTAATAAGGGGTGTTAAACCACGAAGCGTACCAATTATCTTTTTCTTTTTGCATAGTTTTCGTTTCGCCCTGCAAAAATACTGTATTTTTGTGGCCTTATTAAATGGAAGTTTTTTAATTTCATTAAAATATACAATTAATTAAAAAGTTCCCTGCCTTTGGAGGGATAAAGTATGGTACAAAATTTTAAAATGGTTGCTAAAACCCTCTTCGGAATGGAGGAATTACTCGCACAGGAACTCCGCCAATTGGGAGCTTCATCTGTAGAAATTGGCGTGCGAAATGTTTCGTTTGAAGGCGATACCGGGTTTATGTATAAAGCCAATCTTTGCTGCCGCACGGCGATTAAAATTTTAAAACCTATTTCGGCTTTCAATATTTTTACCGATGAAGATTTGTACAAAAAAATATACGAAATGCCGTGGGAAAACTATATGGATGTAAAAGGCTCACTGGCCGTAAATGCTACAGTGTTTTCTGAAGTTTTTACGCATTCGCAATATATTTCACTTAAAACCAAAGATGCCATTGTAGATCGTTTTCGCGATAGGGAAGGCATACGGCCGGATGTAGATTTAGATCACCCTACTTTGCGGATAAACATTCATATTGACAGAAATATTTGTACAGTTTCGTTAGACAGTTCGGGCGAATCGCTTCACAAACGCGGGTATAAAGTAGAGAGCACGCTTGCGCCCATTAACGAGGTGCTTGCAGCTGGTGTTTTAATGCTGGCGGGTTGGCAAGGCCAGTGCAATTTCTTAGATCCAATGTGCGGAGGAGGTACCATGCTTACTGAAGCGGCAATGATTGCTTGTAACATTCCACCGAACTTAAATCGCGATGAATTTGGTTTTGAAACTTGGCCGGATTTTGATGTAGATTTATATGAAAAAATAGAAGAAGCTGCCCTAAAAAAGGTGCGAGATTTCCCCCATAAAATTTACGGCTACGATTCCGACCCAGTGGCGGTGCACAAATCAAAGGAAAATGTTAAAAGCGCCAATCTTCAAGATTTTATCGAGGTAAAAAAGCAAGATTTTTTTGAAAGTGAAAAGGAGGGAGACAAAGCACTTTATATGGTTTTTAATCCACCCTACGATGAACGAATTTCAGTGAAGGATGTGGAGGAGTTTTACAGTGCTATTGGCAATACGTTAAAGCGCAACTACCCCGGCACACAGGCTTGGATGATTACTTCAAACTTGGAAGCGTTAAAATATGTGGGGCTTCGACCTTCAAGAAAAATAAAACTTTTTAACGGAAAGCTGGAGGCTAAACTTGTGCGTTATGAAATGTATGAGGGTAGTAGGAAAGCTAGTAAAAAATAATTATTTATATCAGAATAGGTTATGGCGCCGGACTTTCCTTTTGCGAAAGTTCAGTTTTCTTAAAAATTGGAATCAAATACGAAAGTGAATATCCATAACCAACACCAAATTGGCTATAATCGTAGGTTCTATTGAAGCCGGGAATGTATAAATTCGCAAAATTATCCGGTTCTGTTTCTGAAATTTTCCGTTTCAATTGAACGTTTAGAGACAAGTATAGATTGTTTAGGATTTCGGTTTTAACACTTATAATTACTTCTGCCCAATGAGCCGAAAGCCCGCTAAATTCTTGAGGATCGTAAATAGTTTCGGTTGGAAATGCAGGGTTGTCTGTGTAGATGCGATAACTGATTAGCTCTTGAGTAAAAGTCGAAACTCCATACCGCATACCAAGAGTAATGGCATTTTCCATCCCCAGCCAGTTTTCGTACGCATTGTAATCAAAACCAATTTTAGCATAACTTCCGCTTGTATTTGCAGAAATATAAGGTTCGTTCCAATCTTTATTTTCGTTGCCGAGTTCAACAGCTGCATAAAACTTTTTGGTTACCCGAAAATCACCAACAATTTCAAATCCGGAATAACCGTCTTCAATTAGTGTTCGCAAGGGTTTTGCCAAATCAACTCCCACACGTAGCCCAAATTTTTCAATTTTTGGCACTGTGTCGGCAGCAACTTCACTCTTTTTTTGCGCCACCAGAAATTGGGTGCTGCAAAAAAGACTAATGCAGCATAGTAATGTGGGCGCTATTTTCGTCATTAACAGTATCTCGTTTTACAATTATTTCCTGTATCCAGTTATCGTTTCCTTCAGGTTCTAAAGCTGGCTCTAGATTAAAATATTCAGTATTAAATCCGCAGGCACGGTTTACGTAACCAATACGTCTTTGGTAAACAAACATAACCCTGTCTGTATTGGTAATAGTGTCGGTTGATGTATAAGTGGTTTTAATAAATTGGTACTTTGTTGTATCTGAGGTTGTACTGAGCGGTATTGCAATTTCCCCGGTTTCGGTTAGCGATATTACTTCAACACTGTCTTCATAATCTGTTTTTACACTTAAAACATTCACCTTTTTTTCATTTACCGGATTTGCAATATCGTTAAAAGTAATTACCAATTTAGCCGTGGTTGCAGTTCCTTCGGGGCAGATGTCGTCCTTTGTACAGCCTTTAAAGGCAAAAACAATAAGTGCGAATAGAAATATTTTTTTAATCATTTATGATTCGTGTTTTTTAGAAAAAAATCAACGCTTTTCCAAAAGTACAACATTTTCAACGTGATGGGTTTGCGGAAACATATCTACTGGCTGCACTTTGGTAACTTTATATTTTAAATCCAGTAACGCCAAATCGCGCGCTTGGGTTGCGCTATTGCAACTTACATATACAATTTTTTCTGAACCTAAATTAAGAAGTTGCGCAACAACGTCTGCGTGCATACCGTCTCGCGGTGGATCTGTAATTACCACATCAGGTTTTCCGTGTTTGTTGGTGAACTCTTCATTAAAGACCTTTTTCATATCACCGACGTAAAATTCTACGTTTTCAATATTGTTTAACTTTGCATTTGCCTTTGCGGCTTCAATGGCGTCCGGTACAGATTCTACACCAATTACTCGTTTTGCTTTTTTGGCCACAAACTGGGCAATGGTTCCAGTTCCGGTGTAAAGATCGTACACCAATTCAGTGCCACTCAGGTCTGCAAAGTTGCGCGTTATTTTATATAATTGATATGCTTGTTCGCTATTGGTTTGGTAAAAAGATTTGGCATTTATCTTAAACTTTAAACCTTCCATTTCTTCAAAAATATGATCCCTTCCATAGAAAAGCTCAATTTTTTGATCGTAGAGCGTATCGTTTCCTTTGGAATTAATTACGTATAAAAGTGAAGTTGTCTGTGGAAATTCTTCAGCAATAGCGTTTAAAAGAAGTTTTCTATTCTCTTCATCTTCGTGAAAAAATTGCAACAAGATCATAGTTTCTCCAGTTGAAGACGTACGAATCATTAAAGTGCGTAAAAATCCTTCCTGATTTCTGGTGTTGAAGAACGATAGTTTTAATACTTCAGCTTTCGCCTTTACAAAATCGCGAATGGCATTGCTTGGGTCGGCCTGCAGATAGCAAATATCAAGATCCAAAATTTTATCCCACATCCCCGGAATATGGAAGCCCAAAGCATTTCGGTTATCAATAATTTTATCGCTTTTAATTTCCTCGAGCGTTAGCCATTTGCTATCGCTAAAAGAAAATTCCATTTTGTTCCGATAAAAATATTGTTTTTCTGAGCCAAGAATTGGGTCAATGGGCGGTAAAGCCACTTTCGCGATCCGTGTTAAATTTTGGGTAACTTCCTTTTGCTTGTAAAACAACTGATGCTCGTACGCCATGTTTTGCCATTTACATCCGCCACAGGTACCGAAGTGCGGACAAACAGGTTCGGTTCTTTTTTCGGAATATTTTGAAATGGAAATAGCAGAGCCTTCGTAGTAAGCCTTGCGCTTTTTATGGGTTTGTACAGCAACCACATCGCCTGGCACGGCATTATCTATAAAAACAACCCTGCCATCTGGTGCTTTAGCAACAGCTTTTCCTTTTGCGCCAGCATCTATAACTTCTAGATTTTCTAAAATCACCCTCTTATTTTTTCTTGCCATAGGCGCAAAAATAGAATGTTTTTAGCATTAAACCGAAACTTTGAGAATATCATTAATTTATTTTAAGAAATGAGTCTTTAAATATCTTTGGTTATATCGATAATGTTCTCTATTGCAATAGGTTTTATAATATAATCGTTTACGCTCTTAAAGTCTTTGGCACGTTCTATATCTTCAGGATCCAAAGAAGAACTCACAATATAAATCTGAATTTTTTTAGGTGTTGGGATAGACGTAAATTCTTCTAAAAACTGCCACCCGTCCATAACGGGCATATTTAAATCGAGCAACATAATTTCGGGTAAATTTTCACCACTCTCTATAATTGCTTTTAATTTGACCAATGCCTCCTTTCCATTTGGAAACACCATAAAACTTTGGCAAAAGTTGGCCAATTGCATTACTTTTTTTGCTCCAAACACAAAAATGGGGTCGTCGTCTATAATACATGCTAAATTTATCATTTTCATACTAGTTTCTTTTATTTAATTGGGGTTAAGGATTTGCTTTTTTTTTTTGATTTTAAGAAATAAATGCTAAACTCAGTGCCTTTGCCTACTTCACTCGTTACTTCAATTTTTCCGCCTAGGACTTCTACTTGGTTTTTGGTTATAAATAGTCCGATACCGCGAGAATCTTCGTTATCGTGAAAGGTTTTATACATTCCAAATAACTTGGCGCCATCTCGTTTTAAATTTATACCGGAGCCGTTGTCTTTTATTTTTAATACAACAAAACGTATTGTGTTTTCTGTTGAAATTTCAATGTTGGGGATGCGATCTGGGGAACGGTATTTAATGGCATTGGTTAAAAAATTGAGCAGAATACTATCTAAATAAGCCGGAATTCCTGCAATATAAATATCTGGACTGCAATTATTAACTATAACACTATCGGTAGATGCTATTAACCCTTGAATATTCAGCAAAGCTTTTTCAATAAATTGGTGCAGGTTTAAGGGTTCTAAATTATCGTAAATTTTGGTATTAATTACAACAACTTCGTTAAGATGCTTTACAGTTTCATTAAGATTATCGGAAGCAGATTTAAGGTGAACAAGAAATTCGTTTTCTGCTAATTTTGGGTCTTCTGAAGCCAATAGTTCCAACAGCATTGCAATATTGCCCGTGTGCGATCTTAAATTATGAGACACGATATATGCAAAGTTAATAAGCCTGTTATTTTGTTCTTGCATGGCATCGTTCAACAATTTATTTTCATTTATATCTAATATTTGCGATACAAAATGCAAGGCCTTACCACGGTCGTCCCTAACCAAAGAAACCGATAAATGCGCCCAAACTATTTCGCCATTTTTACAGATATAGCGTTTTTCCATTTCATAGTTTTTGCGCTTATTATTTAGCAACTCCACAAGGTATTTCATATCCTTATCAAGATCTGCCGGATGGGTAATATCTTTAAATGTTAGTTTATAGAGTTCTTTTTTTGTATATCCCAAAAACTCGCATATTCCTTCATTTACCTTTAACCAAGTGCCGTCTAAGCCAACTAAGGCCATTCCAATGGTGGCGTGCTCGAAGGTCTGTCTAAACTGTTCCTCCTGAATTGCAGTCTTTAACTGAATTTTTTTTAACGTATCAATATCTTGAACAATGCCGTACAAACGAATACATTTCGCATTTTTAAATTCGGCAATTCCAATTATCCGTATCCACTTTAAGGAATTGTTTTTGGTATAAATTTGTACCTCTTGGTCAAAATTCTTTCTGCTTAAAACAGCATCTTTTATTGATTGTGCAATGGTTTCTCTGTGTTCGCCTTCGGAAAAATACTTTAAAACATCATCGGCTTTGGGAGTAAAATCTGATGCTTCGCCATAAATTTCCTTGGTCATGGGGCTCCAGTAAAACGAATTTGTAATATAATCCAATTCCCAATACCCTGTTTGTGCCACATTACTGGCAATTTCCGATATATCCTTATATTTTTTTAAGCTTAATTGGTCGTGTATTTCTTTGCTTATATCCTTGTTAAAACCTACCATTAAAAGCGGCGCTCCATTTGCATCCCATTCAACTACTTTTCCTTGGGTTAAAATCCAAACCGAATGCCCGTCCTTATGTTTTAATCTAATTTTGCATTTGTATTGTTTGGTTTCTCCTTTAAGATGTGCTTTAAATAATTTTCCAGATTTTCCCGAATATTTTGGATGAAATAAATTGGTCCAGGTTTCTTCGGTAATGGGCTCTAACTCCTTGCGGGTGTAGCCTAAGAGCGAAGCCCAGTTTTCGTTGCAAGCTATTTCCTTAGTTTGAATATTGTATTCCCAAATACTAATTTCTAGATCTTCTAAAATATGAGGATAATGCTTCATAATAGTTGAAGGTAAGGGCTACTATGTATAAATAGAAGCAATTTTAAACAATGATTTTGGCTAAAATATTCAATATTTGGCGAACTAAGCAATCTTTCTTTATTCAAATTTTGCAAAAAACACGGCCTATCCTTCGATTAAAGATAATAATCGTTAATTTTGCAAATTCAAGGATGATTTCTCTCCATAAAGTAGGAATCGCAACTTTTTTACTTCAAAATATTACAATTTTATGTCAGTTTTAGAGCAAACAGCTTCACAGAAAGCCATCGATTTAGAAAATAAATACGGAGCCCACAATTACCATCCCTTACCTGTAGTTTTAAGCAGGGGAGAAGGTGTGTATGTTTGGGATGTGGAAGGCAAGAAATATTTCGATTTCCTTTCGGCCTATTCTGCGGTAAATCAAGGACATTGCCATCCAAAAATTGTGGATGCAATGACCCAACAAGCAAAAACACTTGCACTTACATCGCGTGCCTTTCACAACGATATGCTTGGGAAATACGAAAAATTTGCTTGCGAGTTTTTTAACTTCGATAAGTTATTGCCAATGAATACAGGTGCCGAAGCTGTAGAAACCGCTTTAAAAATCTGTAGAAAGTGGGCCTACGAAAAAAAGGGAATAGACGAAAATGAAGCCGAAATTATTGTTTGCGAAAATAATTTTCACGGTAGAACCACCACTATAATTTCTTTTAGCAACGACCCTGTTGCCAGAAAGAATTTTGGCCCCTACACCAAAGGCTTTATAAAAATTGAATACAACAATCATGAACAGCTCGAAAAACATTTGGAATCCAATAAAAATATTGCTGGATTCTTGGTAGAACCTATTCAAGGTGAAGCTGGCGTTTATGTGCCTTCTGAGGGTTATTTGAGTAAAGCAAAAGCTTTGTGCGAAAAACACAACGTACTTTTTATCGCCGATGAAGTGCAAACGGGTATTGCTCGTACTGGAAAACTTCTTGCCGTTGACCATGAAAATGTAAAACCAGATCTTTTAGTTTTGGGCAAGGCATTAAGCGGTGGCGCCTATCCAGTGTCTGCGGTTTTGGCAAATGATGAAATTATGGATGTTATTCGGCCCGGAAACCACGGTTCTACCTTTGGTGGAAATCCAGTTGCCGCTGCAGTAGCGATGGCTGCGTTAAGTGTAGTTAAAGACGAGAACTTAGCCGAAAATGCTGAAAATCTTGGAAAACTATTCCGAAGTGAATTGAATAAATACATTGAAACTAGCACGATTACCAAATTGGTTCGCGGAAAAGGTTTGCTAAATGCAATAGTAATTAACGATTCTGAAGATAGCGATACCGCTTGGAATATCTGTTTAAAACTTCGCGATAACGGATTGTTGGCAAAACCTACACACGGTAATATTATTCGTTTTGCGCCGCCTTTGGTAATGAATGAGGAACAATTAATGCAGTGCGTTTCTATTATTACCGAAACACTCAAAACCTTTGAAAAGTAATTTCAATTAAATTTTTCAAAAGGCAACTATACTTTTGAAAAGATAATCAGAGACAGAAAAACAAAACGGCTTCGAAAATTTTCGAAGCCGTTTTTATTTTGCAATTTCTATTTGGTGGTTAATCGTTGTGGACTACTGCTTTATAGTCTATAGCTACATCACCGTCTGTAACTAACTTAACCAAATACACACCACTGCTTAAGTTACCGGTGTAAAAACTGTACTGCGATTTGCTGCCTAAATTTTTCTCGTTTATTATTAGCTTTCCGCTCATATCAAAGACCGAAGCAGATTTTATAACGTATCCTTCTGGGTTCCGTACTTCTAATTGGCGACTTTTATTGTTTTGAAAAAAGCTCACATTTTCGGCGATTGAACTTTTAATGTCTAGTTCTGTTTCAGTTTTCCCGCCAGGTCTATTAGTACCACGGAAGAATATAAAAAATCTGTTGTCATAGGTTCCCGGAGGCAAGGTTAGCGTAACTCTTGCGAGCGTAGCCCCATTGAGTTGCTTATAGGTGTTTTCTTGACTATCGTAAAGATACGCACGCTCGTACGGCTGATTTATTTCTTCAACTAACCTTAACTCTATTAAGCTGGTATTTCTAATTTTAAAAGCAATTGGTATATATTTTTCGGGCACATAGTTTGTGCCGTTAATTACGTAGGGAAGGCGAGCGTTATCTGGGCCGATGGGAAAATAGGCATCGGTATGTAAATCCTGAGCGCTAAGTCCGTCCAAACCGCGATCGTAACCGTCGGTTGCATTATCGTAAAATGCAATTACCATATCTCGTGTTACATTTTTATCAAAAATTGCCCATAGCCGCATCATTGGCGTGCGATTGCTTAAATTAGCGTGATCTGAAATTGTTGCATATTCTCGTTCGCCATTTGCTGAATCGTTTTCAACTTCTGTGTTGCTGCCATCTGGTCTCTGAAAAACGGAGCCCGGTTCTCCTTCTTTATAAAAAACTCTATGAGCGTTTTTAATTTGCACAGTTCCGTCAGCATCGCCAACGAACATAATACCTTGAGCGATAGGAGCAAAACGTTTGTTGTCATCACTATTAGAACTTGTTCCACCGGAACCAGTAGTTCCACCGCCAGAGGTATAATAACTAAATGGTGCCGCAGCATAAGTACCTAAATTATCACCATTATATGGGTCTCCATCAGTATCTTCAGGGCCAATGGTATATACGCCATAGCCAAAGGGTTTAGTTGCGTAATAGTGCGAAGCAACTGTTCTATCTTCATCATAATACCAAAATGTTCCTAAGGCGGTATTTTCGGGGTCGTAATAGAGTTTGTTTAAATCTAAAGCCGAGGGATAAGGATTACCGGTAAGTGTCATCATTCCTTCGGTACCACCTGGAGCTGCTACGGGAATCGTAAAAGTTCCATTATTGGGTCTTCCTCTAAATTCGTAAGTTTGATCGAGTTGTGGGTCTGTAATTGGCCCAACTCCTTTCATAGTAAAACCGAATCCGGGAGGAGCATTAAGCCCGCCCCCCATAGCTGTATAGTTTCCTTCTCTTTCAGTACCCGGCGATTCAAAAGTGTAAAGCCAACGCGTGGAAACTGTAATAGGGCTGGTTGTAAGCCCGTTTAAACCGCTGGTTGTTGCTACTTGTTGTGCTGCTGTTTCACTAGTCCCGGGTTGGGGTTCGTACAAAAGTCCAACACCAAAATTTTTATTTCCACCACCTTGACCGGTAGTTAAATATCCGGAATCTCCTACAGGCGAACACCAATAATAGTATGCATAAGCATTGGTAACTGGTGTGTTTTGTTGAACCGAAATTTGCCCGCGGCCACTGTTATTACTATTACTGCTACCTTGAATAAGTTGCCCGTTGTTGCGTAAATAAATGCTTGCTTCGGTATTTCCACCTGGCGTGTTTCGCCCTAAAGATATTTCTTGCTCCACGAATAATACGGTATTGTCTACATAAATGTAAGTGTCATTACCGCTATTTTTCCTAACGCGTAATTGGGCAAATATGTTTGCAGTGGTTAGTAGGAATATAGAAAAGAGTAGTAGGTTTTTCATATTTTTGCATTTTTAAAAGTCTTGGTGGGGGGGAACCAATAACTTCTTTTTACGGGTTAAATTTAAAAATAATATACAACATAATCCGTAAAACGCTGCAAAATACGTAATATTTTCGATAAGAGGGGTTTAGGCTTTTTTAAAATCTGTTATTTTGAAGTAGGAAGTTGTTTAAAATTATATGAAAGTACACGATAAAGTTTCAGTATTAGACGATGCCATTTCGGGCGTGGTTACTGCCGTTAAAGGCAACGAAGTAACAATTATAACCACAGATGGCTTCGAATTAGATTTTTTTAAACACGAACTTATTGTTATGGATGGCTCGCTTTCAAAAAGAAAATTAGCGCAGATGGATGTTTCGGAAGTGCTTTCAGAAAAAGAAAGCAAAAAACCTGGAAAAACCAAACGCATAAAACCCAAGGAACGCAGCTTACCGCCAATGGTTGTAGATCTTCACATTAATCAATTAGTGCCAAAAACCCGCGGCATGGACAATTATGAAATGTTAACCATTCAACTAGATACTGCAAAAAGACAATTGGACTTTGCTATTTCAAAACGCATTCAAAAAGTGGTTTTTATTCACGGCGTGGGGGAGGGCGTACTCCGAACCGAACTGGAATATTTGTTAAATCGCTACGAAAACCTAAAGTTTTACGATGCCGATTACCAAAAATACGGGCGCGGAGCTACCGAGGTTTATATTTTTCAAAACTTGAAATAGCGATTTTATAATTTGAAAATTTTATAACAGTTCGGCGCTGCTTAAAGTTCCTGCCAGTTCTATGCTAAAGTAGCCAGTACTTTTTTTATCTCTTTGATTGAAGTAGTGTAATCTGAATTTCTTCTGTTTTTTGACATGTGAATAAGGTCTGAATTAAGCCTGTTTGCCAATTTCTTAATGGGCATATTTTCGATACTTCCAAATTGCTCAATCCAATATTGAAAAGTTTGAAGCCGCTGATTTTGAAATCCAGTTGTTCTTTTATCGTTGTCTGTTGGATGAAAAGAAAGTGTGCCTATTTGGGCACTTAACACACCATAATCTACTAGAATTCCGTCGTATATTAATTGCGCGAAAAAAGCATTTTTAAATAGTTGTTCAATATTTCTTAGATCGGCTGCTTTAATGTCTGTTAAAATAACTGAATATTGGGTTTTTGCATTGGATACGAGCCAACATTTTTTTCTATTTACATAAAATACCGTTGCATTCCATTTTCCGAGTATGCCCGAAGTATCGCCTTCATTGGTTTGTATTAACTTTTTAATTAATTTTTCAAGCTTTTTCGAAGTATAAATATGAGTTTGCACGATATTTTTATGTAAGAATTTTTAGCATAAGTAAATTCCCAATCCCAACTTAATAAACACTTTAAAATGTCGGTTTTTTGGTTTTTTGAAGTGTTTCAACATTTTCCAAAACCCCCATAGTTAGCGTTTCTATTGTTATTTCTTCTTCTCCGCTTATTAAAACCAAATTCTTCAACACTACTTTTACACTTTTGGTAATTGTGTATTTGTGCTCATAATATTCGTTTACTTCATAAATGTTGGCCACTGCAGGGTTTAAGTAATCTGCACCAACGTTTGGATCGGTAACGTCATTTCTGGGGTTTAAATCCATATTTTTATCTTCGTGACGGCTAAGTACGCCATCATTGTCATCGTCATTATCTAAATAATCTGGTATTCCGTCGCCATCGGTGTCTAGTGGGTTTGTTAGTGGGTTGTTATCGCCATCTTCATTTTGTACGTCCAGTTCCCGAGCCGTTGGCACATTGTCGCCATCGTCGTCCTCGTCGTAAATATCTGGAATACCATCGCCATCGGTGTCGCCTTCAAATTCTTTATCTACGGGCACACCATCGTTATCGTCATAATAAAATGTAGTTGTAAATTCAGCTGTGCCCGAAGCTGCAAAATAATTTACTGTTACTCCTGGCGAAGTGGGCGGGATGCTACTGCAAAAGTAATTGGCTCCCAAAGCTCCATCGTAAGTGCGATAGTTTACAAAATTGCTCGTGCCGTTTAGGATGTATATTTTTGTGCCTTCGGTTTTATAAAGACTGTCTGTAACGCCCAAACGTAGCGAAAGACTTTCCAAAGCTTGCTCGTTTACTTTATAAAAAACATGATTGCCGGCAGTGCCGCAGGTTTTAAGTTCGGCATCGTCAAAATTAAAGGAAGTAATAATAATATCACCGTCATCACAGCTTTGTAGTAATAATGAAACGAAAAAAAGAAAAGCGAAAAGTTTATTCATATTTATAATATTGAAGCCGTCTTTTGCATAGTTAAGGTTAAATATTCAGTGCGCTTAAATTTAAATACTCAGTATTTCGATAAAAAATACGCACCACAAAGTAACGCATTTCTTTTTAACTGAAATGCCGGCAAAACTGTTTTAATATGTATTTTTGCAAACTGAATTAAAGGACATATTTCGCTTCCGAGATTTAATAAAAATAGTGTAAAAACTGTTTTTACGGAAAAAAATAATCGCAATGAAAAAAGTATATTTTGATAGCGCAGCAACTACCCAACTGCGCGACGATGTAATAACCTGTATTTCTGAAGTGTTACAAACTGAATTCGGAAACCCTTCATCTACACATTCTTACGGCCGTTCTTCTAAATCATTACTCGAAAATGCTCGTAAAGAAATCGCTAAGCTTTTAAATGTATCTGCAAGTGAAATAATTTTTACTTCGGGAGGTACTGAAGCCGATAATTTAATTTTGAATAGCGCCATTCGCGACTTGGGTGTAAAACGAATTATTACCAGTAGAATAGAGCATCACGCTGTTTTACATACGGTGGATTGGCTTAAAAAAGAATACAATATTCAGGTAGAATTTGTGAATTTAGATGAATGTGGACAAATAGATTTTGAAAACTTAGAAAGTTTGTTGGCAGATTCTTCCCAAAAAACATTGGTTAGCTTAATGCACGTTAACAACGAAATAGGAAATATTCTCAATTTAAAAAAAGTTGCAGATCTCTGTAAAAAATATAAAACGCTGTTTCATAGCGATACGGTACAGTCCGTTGGGCATTTTGAGCTAGATTTTAAGGAAATCCCAATTGATTTCGCTGCGGCTGCCGCACATAAATTTCACGGACCAAAAGGTGCAGGCTTTGCGTTTATACGAAAAAACTCGGGCTTAAAACCTCTAATTCACGGTGGCGAACAAGAACGCGGAATGCGTGCCGGTACCGAAGCCGTTTACGCAATTGCGGGTATGGCCGAAGCACTAAAATTATCGTATCGTAAACTTGAAAAGGAACGTAACTATATTGCCGGTATAAAAAATTATTTTAAAAACGAATTGATTACCGCATTCCCGGGGGTTAAATTTAATGGAAACTGTGGTGATAACGAACGAAGTACCTATACGTTGCTCAATGTTTGTTTGCCAATTTCTGAAGAAAAGGCAATGTTGCTTTTATTTCAATTAGATTTAAAAGGAATTGCCTGCAGCAAAGGTAGCGCCTGCCAAAGCGGGAGCGAAGGCGGTTCGCACGTTTTAAACGAAATTCTTTCCGACGAAGATTTAGGCAAACCTTCCATTCGCTTTTCATTTTCCAGTTTTAATAAAAAGGAAGAAGTAGATTATGTAATTAATGTACTAAAAGAATTTGTTGAAGGCGCGATGTAAAGCTTTCAATTATTTTCAATGCTCGCTTGAGTGACTACCGCTTAGCTTAAAAGCCTACTTCAAATTAAAACTTCGCTGTCATTTTAACATTGAATACACGAGGGGTTAAATAATTGGGGATTGAATATTGAACCTTGGTATAAACATCACGAACAAATGTATTGGTAATAGAGTTTTGAACATCAAAAATGTTGAAAATTTCGGCACCTATCGCGAATTCCTTAAATGGCTTTAACCAACCGCTATCTCTTAATTTCGTGTCGTCTACTATCACATAACTTACTCCGAGATCGGCACGCTTGTAATCGGGCAGCCTAATTTGGTATTTGTATGGGTCGGCGTAGCTTGGTGAGCCTCCCGGTAACCCGGTATTATACGTTAAATTAAGGTACATTTTAAGCGAAGGAATTACTTTTACATAATCCTGAAAAAGCATTCCTATTTTTAAACGTTGATCTGTTGGCCGGAAAATATAACCGCGATCGTCAATATTTTCTTCTGTTTTTAGATATCCAAGGCTTAACCAGCTTTCCGTTCCAGGAACAAATTCGCCTGCCAAACGCAAATCGAGTCCGTATGCGTAAGCAATAGCATTATTGTTAGCGCGGTAACGGATGCGCACATTTTCCAAAGTATAAGGATTTACATCGGTTAGATGTTTATAATACAATTCAGAATTTAATCTAAAAGCACGGTCCCACATTTTAAAACTATAATCGTTACCTAAAACAAGGTGAATGGAGCGCTGTGCCTTAACTCCCGGACGAACTGTTCCCGACGAGTCGCGCAATTCTCTATAGAAAGGAGGTTGATGATAAACTCCTCCCGACACTCTAAAAAGCATATCCATCTCCCAATCTGGTTTTAGGGAAACCTGTGCACGGGGACTGAAAACTGTTTGTGTTGTGCTGGTAATATTCTTCCCGCTCACGGTCCAATTATGGGCGCGAACGCCAGCATTCATCCAAAGATCGCTATTGCCAACGCTTGTTTTTCTACTCCACTGTGCATAGCCCGAAATCCGGTCTATTTGGGTGTCGTTAAGAGCTCTTACATCTGTGTATGGCTCAATAGGAGAGGTGTACGGTTGGTACGGTTGGTCGCTCGGTGGAAATATAGGTGGACGGATGGAAAAACCAGCCGAGTCTATAATTTCATATTCCTGAACACGGTCTCGAATATCTTCACGTGTGTATTTAATACCGTATTCAATCGTGTTATCTTCGATAGCGAGATTTCCTTTGTGTTCTACATTGAGGATTAAGGCATCTAAATCGTTTCGGGCGTGGGTAAGTTGGCCGCCAATTCCTCGTGTAAAGGTTACTTCACCTAAATTTTCCCCACCAATTTCTGTGTTTACTTCACCTAAACGATATTCGGCAAGTATATCAAAATATTCCTGTTCGGTGGTTTGGTATAGCGACCCGATAAATTTTGCCGTATAATTATCTGAAACTACCCAAGTAGATTTTAACGCTCCAAAATAGGTGTTATATCTATCTTCTTCACGACCTTCATAAAACACGAGTAAAGCAATGGGATCTGTAATAGTACCAAAATTGGTTTGTCGCGTAAGCGGTCTGTAATTATATTCGTTTATGGAAACATTCCCCAAGAAACTCAACTCAAATTTATTGGTGAATTTATAAGTAAAATACGTTTGGGCATCGGCAAATTTTGGCCGGTAATTGGTTTCGGTTTGTTTTGCATCTACAAGCAGACTGTTATCGCGATAACGAATCCCTAATATTCCCGAAAGACGACCATTTTTTGAAATGCCTTCCACAGAGCCGCTTGCACCCAAAAGACTAAGATCTACCGAAGCGCCGAAATCTACCGGACGGCGATAGGTAATATCTAAAACGGACGAAAGTTTGTCGCCATATTTTGCCTGAAACCCACCGGCAGAAAAATCAACGTTGCTGGTTAAATCGCTATTAACAAAGCTTAAACCTTCTTGTTGCCCGCTTCTAATTAAAAAAGGCCTGTAAACTTCAATTTCGTTTACATAGACTAAATTTTCGTCGTAGTTTCCGCCACGCACGGCATATTGGGTGCTTAACTCGTCGGTTTTATTAACACCCGGCAGGGTAGCCAATAAATTTTCTACTCCGGCATTTGCACCCACCATTTTTTGGGCGAGTCTGGGAGAAATTGTTAATACCCCTTCTATGCGCCGATTTTCACGACCTGTAATTACCACTTCACTTATTTGTTCAACACTTGTGCTCATTACAGGATTTAACTGATAATCTTCGGCAGGCGAAAGATTTACGGTAATCTGTATTTTTTCGTGGGTAAGGTGCGAAAAGGTAATAACAACATCTTCCTCCGAAGGAATCTCCAATAAGTAAAACCCATTAAAGTCTGAAATTGTTCCAGTGTCTTTATAGGTAACATTGGCGCCGGAAACGGGCACGTTGTTTTCATCAATAATAATTCCTTTAATAACTGCTTTTTGAGCAAAAATTACGGTTGCGAAGCAAACGAAAAGCAGTGTGAGCGGTAGTTTTATTGTTTTCAAAAGCAAGACTTAAGGTTGTTTTCTGAAAAATTGAGCTTCAAATGTAGCACTATTTCCAACATTATCTATTACAATAACTTTCAAATTATTTTCTGTTTCCAGATTTACATTATCATTGAAATTATAAGTTATAACGTCTTTTTTATAATCATATTCCATCAAAATAAATTTATTATTGATGGTGGCGCGGTAGGAACTTATACCACTTAAATCGTCCGTAATTTTTAATTTTAGAAAATTTTGATCGCTGATCCATTTTCCTTCAGAAAAATTTACAGGCTTTATCTTTGGCGGGGTGGTGTCTGAAGCTACGGTATAACTGCCAAAAGTACGGGTTTTGGCAGTGAGTTTATCGCCGCTTCTTGTAGTAGATGTATAATAAGGCAACCCTTTGTAATTTAGTCTGCCTATATACAATTTGTCTTTGTCTTCTTCTTTATACGAAGAAATATCGGCCGTTATGGAAATGTTACTATGTATGGGTACAACATCGTCGTGAAACTTTAAAACATCGCCTTCATCTTTAATGTCTAAGTATGTATCTTCATACAGACTATTTGCAGGAATATATATGCTAAACTTACCCTTGGTGATTGATGTTGCGTGATCTGCGTAAATATAATCCTCTGTTTTCTCGATGTTTTTGGGGTCCAGTATTTCAAGTTTTGCACCTTCTATAGGGATGGAGATATACATTCTATTGCCTTTAAAATCGTTAACCTCTATTGCATAGATATGTTGTAGGCTATCTTTTACGGTTATAAATCCGTTTTCGTCCTCTTTAGTAATTATGCTCAGCGGATTGTTAGTTTCGCGGAAAAGCTTTTGGACCATACTTCTATTGGTTTTGTAATAGTTATAGTCGGTGTATCTATTTAAATAGCGTGTTTCGGCAAATGCAAATTTATTAAAGAGCACTTCAAATTTTTCAGTTCCGTTAAACCGAGTTTCAATTCGGTAAGCTCCGTTTTTATTGGAAGCTCCATTTTGCTGATCGTACGTAGTTATTCCAAAGCCAATTTTACCGAAGGCCGTCACGTTTTCCGCTTTATAATTACCGTCTTTTTGTTTTATTAAACGAAGTTTTGTTCGGTTTTGCCCCTGATTTACGTGCGCATCTTCGCCCACCGGGTATGCAAATACAGCACTTACAATTGGGTTTTTAGTATCGGGAATTTCTATTCCAAAAAGTAGCGGGTTCATTGGTCGCTGCGACGAATCGCGTATTTCAAAATGTAAATGCGGACCGCCGCTACCACCCGTATTACCTGTGTATGCTATTAAATCGCCCTTTTTTACAGGTAGCAAGGTTTTTTCTGGAAAAAGTTCCAATTCAAAAGTTTCTTTGGTGTATTGTAAATCTTTTACATGCTTTTCAATATCGCCCGCAAAGCTTCTTAAATGCCCATAAACAGTGGTGTAACCATTTGGATGAAGTATGTAAAGTGCTTTACCGTATCCGTAATGCTGCACATTTATTCGACTTACATATCCATCAGCGGGTGCGTACACGGGCAAGCCTTCGCGCTGTTCGGTTTTAATATCCAAACCACTGTGAAAATGATTGGAGCGCATTTCGCCAAAATTGCCCGATAACACCAATTTAATATCTAAGGGATTTGAAAAATAGTCTGTAGGAATGTCGTTCTGTCCGTAAGCCAGCCCGCCAAAAAGCAGGAGCATAGATAAAAATTTCTTCATTGTACAAAAGTAAGAATACGCGTTGATTAAAGATGAAGCAAGGCAGGATTTTATAACTATTTTTCAATATTACAAAAAATAATGAAAAACTGTTTGCGTATTAGCGATGGTATGCTAACTTTGTGATAGAAGTATTGAACACAGATTTTAATGAGTAATCTTTCTGAAATAGTTGATTCTCTTGAAAATAGAATTGGCGAGTTGCTAAAAAGGCACGAAAATTTATTAAAAGCCAAGGTAGCATTAGAGGAAGAGGTAAAAGATTTACAATCGAAACAGCAACAATTTCAAGAAGAAATTGAAGTTTGGACCGAAAAATGTAACTCGTTAAAATTGGCAAATTCAATGCTCGGCAGCGACCAGCATAAACGAGAAACTAAACTCAAGATAAACGCTCTAATTCGGGAAATTGACCATTGTATAAGTCAGCTTTCTGAATAAAATATAACAATGGCCGAACCATTAAAAATAAAACTATCAATAGCAGACAGGGTTTACCCTTTAACGATCAACCCTTCGCAGGAAGAAGGATTGCGATTGGCAGCTAAGAAGATAGAAAAAATGATTAAACAGTTCGAGCAAAGTTACGCCGTTCGCGACAAACAGGATGTTTTGGCCATGTGTGCCCTCCAGTTTGCAGCTCAGGTGGAGCAAAAACAAATTGATAATTCTAGCGATACGCAAGAAATGGAAGAAAAGCTCAGCGCTTTAAACCGTTTATTGCAGGAGCAATTATCATAACGTTCTTTAAATTAAATAAGGTAACTGCCTACATTAATACAATTTTTTGGTAAACTCAACACGATTTCTTTAAAAAGGGTGAGTTGAAGTTGTAAAAGCGAGCCGTCTTCGAGCGGATACTTGACCAGCTTGTTAGCCCTAAACATGTTTTAAAGGAGTTTATTCAAAATAAATATATTGATGTAGGCTTTTTTTATATTTATAATTCAACGAAATAATGGACATCATAACTATAGTAATCAGTGCCATCGTTGGTATTGCACTTGGCTTTTTAATTGCAAAAATACTTGAGCGCAACAACGCATCTCAACTTATTCTACGAGCAAAAAAAAGTGCATCAGCAATACTAAAGGAAGCAAAATCTGAAGCTGAAGCAATAAAAAAAGATAAAATATTACAAGCGAAAGAGAAATTTTTGGAGCTTAAATCGGAACATGAAAAGGTTATATTGAGCCGAGATAAAAAGATCTCAGAAGCAGAAAAAAGAACGCGCGACAAGGAATCGGTAGTTTCTAGCGAACTCGCTAAGAATAAAAAGTTAAACGCCGAACTGGAAAATAAAAAAGCCGATTACGTTGAACGAATCGCAGTTCTTGAGAAAAAACAAAACGATGTAGATAAGGCGCATAAAAGCCAAATTGAGCAATTGGAGGTAATTAGCAGCCTTTCTGCTGAAGAAGCCAAACGGCAGTTAATTGAAAGCCTTAAGGACGAAGCAAAAACACAGTCTATGGCATTTGTGCAAACTTCTATGGAAGAGGCCAAAATGACTGCCCAACAGGAGGCTAAAAAGATAATTATTAACACAATACAACGTATCGGTACCGAAGAGGCCGTAGAAAATTGCGTTTCTGTTTTTAATCTTGAAAGCGACGACGTTAAAGGTAGAATTATTGGTCGCGAAGGTAGAAATATTCGCGCTATTGAAGCTGCCACCGGGGTTGAGATTATTGTGGACGATACGCCGGAAGCAATTATACTTTCGTGTTTTGATTCCGTACGTCGTGAAATAGCCAGATTGTCACTTCACAAATTGGTCACCGATGGCCGTATTCATCCCGCACGTATTGAAGAAGTAGTTAAAAAAACTACCAAACAAATTGAAGAAGAAATTATTGAAGTAGGAAAACGTACCGTAATAGATTTGGGAATCCACGGCCTGCATCCAGAGCTTATTAAAGCTGTGGGACGTATGAAATACCGCTCTTCGTACGGACAGAATTTGTTGCATCACTCCCGTGAAGTAGCCAGACTTTGCGGCGTAATGGCTGCCGAACTTGGCTTAAACGCCAAACTAGCTAAAAGAGCCGGTTTGCTGCACGATATTGGAAAAGTTCCTGAAATGGAAACCGAGATGCCTCACGCTCTTTTAGGGATGCAGTGGGCCGAAAAATACGGTGAAAAACCAGAAGTATGCAACGCTATTGGTGCCCACCACGACGAAATTGAAATGACCGGATTGTTATCGCCAATTGTTCAAGTGTGCGATGCTATTAGCGGGGCAAGACCGGGAGCACGACGACAGGTTTTAGACTCGTATATACAGCGTTTGAAAGATTTGGAAGATATTGCATTTGGCTTTGGCGGCGTTAATAAAGCTTATGCCATTCAAGCGGGGCGGGAATTGCGTGTAATGGTTGAAAGTGAAAAGGTAAGCGATGAAAAAGCCGCACAACTTTCGTTTGAAATATCACAGAAAATACAAACGGATATGACCTATCCCGGCCAAGTAAAAGTTACGGTTATTCGTGAAACACGCGCCGTAAATATTGCGAAGTAAGCGTCCCGAGCCTAAAGATAAAATTCATTTGTTATAAATAAAAAAAGCTCCTTTTGGAGCTTTTTTTAGTGAGTTTAAGTGTAAGTTCCTTTTTTTGGGAATAATGGCTGTATGCTAACATCTGCGGCTAGCGGTCTTCGTCATAAAGATTGTTGTACCCTTTTGATGGCTCTTCAAAAAATTTACCATTTATATATCTGTAATGGCGGTCTAACGCTGCAATTTTTTTCATATCGGCATCGGTTAGGGGAACATCAGCTGCTTTAAAATTAGAAATTATATGTTCTTTGGTTGTAGATTTCGGTATTGCCGCGCAGTCGCGATGATTGTGCCACGCAATTAATACTTGTGCCACCGTAGCACTGCGGTCTCTGGCTATTTCCTTTAATATATCAATATCCATCATATTGGGTTCATCGCTCGCCTTCATTGCTTTATTCCGATCTCCGGAGCCTAAAGGCGAATAAGCGGTAATTAAAATATCCTCGCTTTTGCAATATGCAATCAAATCGTTTTGCTGTAACAATGGGTGTAGCTCTACTTGATTCATTTCAGGTTTTATTGATGCCTTTGAAATTAAATCTTTTAGCTTTTTTTCACTAAAATTTGATACGCCAATGTGTTTGGCCAAACCGTCATTTTTTGCTTTTTCCATCTGTATCCAAGTATCAATAATGGGTGCTTCCGTTGGAGTTAGATAATCTTCTGGTTTTTTGGGAAAATCAATTCCGTGTCTAAATGCAACAGGCCAATGAATTAAATATAAGTCGAGGTAATTGAGCTTTAATTTTTTTAATGATCGCTGTAACGCTGGTATTACTTGGCCTTTGGCATGCGAGTCGTTCCAAAGTTTTGAGGTGATAAATAAATCTTCACGAAAAATTTCTCCTTCTGCAAATATTTCGGCTAAAGCCTCGCCTATAATTTCTTCATTATCATAATTTTTTGCGGTATCAATATGCCTATAACCGGCATAAACTGCATCCTTAATCGCCTTTTTTAATTCGTTTCCTGATGCTTTCCACGTTCCTAATCCAATGGCGTGCATCGTATC
Organism: Aequorivita flava; assembly: GCF_038742595.1. Lineage (NCBI taxonomy): Bacteria > Pseudomonadati > Bacteroidota > Flavobacteriia > Flavobacteriales > Flavobacteriaceae > Aequorivita > Aequorivita flava. The sequence continues at coordinate 26,085 of NZ_JBANCF010000004.1, forward strand.
GCCATTTTGAAATTTAAGTGTTTTCATTATTTCGAGTTTTAATTTTCAATTTTAAAATTTATTCTGATTCTGAAAATACAAAACTGTACGGCCAGACTCAAGAATTTAGGGAAGTTTGGGTTTTTTTTAACCGAATAGTAGCTATGAAACTTAAATTAAACAGATAAAATTTTCAGGAATTAAAAACCTTTTATGCTTTTGCAACTAAAGAAAGTTTTCTCACTTTCTTGGGTGAAATTGATTGATCACCTCAGTTAAGTGCTTGCGATCAATATGGGTGTAGATTTCGGTGGTGGTAATGCTTTCGTGTCCGAGCATTTGCTGAATGGCTCGTAGATCGGCGCCATTTTCCAAAAGATGGGTGGCGAATGAATGGCGAAATGTATGCGGACTTATGGTTTTGCGAATTCCGGCTTTTTCGGCAAGTTGTTTTACAATCGTAAAAATCATAGCTCGCGTTAATTGACGTCCGTGTTGGTTTAAAAAAAGCGTGTCCTTGGCGCTTGGATCAATTTTTTTATGTACCCGAATTTCCTTTCTGTAAATGGTGATGTATTTTTCGGCAATAGGACTAATTGGTACCAAGCGCTGCTTATCGCCTTTTCCGGTTACTTTAATAAATCCTTCTTCAAAATATAAATCTGAAATTTTTAAGTTGGTAAGTTCAGAAACCCGAAGACCGCAACCGTAAAGAGTTTCAAGTATAGCACGGTTGCGTTCGCCTTGTTTTTTACTTAAATCAATAGCGCTTATAAGTGCGTCAATTTCTTCAATGGCGAGCGTATCGGGAAGTTTTCTTCCAAGTTTGGGAGCTTCAATTAATTCTAACGGATTGGTCTGCCTGTAATCTTCAAATATTAAATAATTAAAAAAACCTTTTAATCCAGAAATTAAGCGGTTCTGGGTACGTGGATTTATCTTTTTTGCCACTTCGTATATAAATTGTTGCAGCGTTTCTTCAGAAATTGAAATAGGAGAGGCCTCTATTTTATTGGTTTCCAGCCATCGCATCAACTTTTTTATATCTAATGAATAATTAACGATGGAATTATGAGAAAGTCCGCGCTCCAATCGTAAATAATTTTGGTAATCTTTTAATCCTTGATGCCACTTCATACTGCTATATTACCACTAAAAACAATAGTTAACAAAAAACTAAATGTATTTTAAGGCATAAGATTAGGGATATATTTGCGTTTTAATTTTGAAACTTAAAAAAAACATCATTATGAAAAAATTAATTGTAGTAGCATTGACGCTTTTTATAGGCACAACAGCATTTTCGCAAGAACTTGATCTCGGTATAAAGGCAGGTGCTAACTTTGCTAATATTTCGGACGCTTCCTCGCTTTCCAATAAAACGGGTTTTCAGGCCGGTATTTTTGCAGGAATAAAATTTACTGAAAACGTAGGAATTCAGGCAGACTTGCTATATTCTCAGCAAGGAGCTGAGTTTGATGCTGGAGAATTCGATTTAACCTATGTAAACGTACCCGTTGTTTTAAAATATTATCTGGTAAAAGGCTTGAATATTCAGGCTGGGCCACAATTCGGATTTATTGTTGACGACCAGATTAAGGATGTTTTGGGAAATATATACGATGCAGAAAAATCAGACGTTTCTGGAATTGTTGGTGCCGGATATGACTTTCCCTTTGGCATACGCGTAGATGCACGCTATAATTTTGGGCTATCGGACGTGTCAAAAGATTTAGATGGAAAAAACAAGAATAACGTATTTTCTGTGGCTTTGGGATACTCCTTCCTATAAAGAACCATTTTCAATTAAAGACTGGGTTTTAAGAAATAAAGCTTCCTTATTTTAATTCCGTAATTGTTTATAACAGTAGGTAAAAGAATAAGATATTAACAAGTTTCTTTTTTAAGCATTTTCTATTTAAGACTAATTTGCTCTATTTAAAACTTTTGCCTATTTTTAATGCACTAATCTTAAAACCTTTTAATTATGAAAAAACTATTATTATTAACCGCGCTAGTTGTTTTATCGTTTACAACCGCACAATCACAAAATTTTAATATTGGCGTAAGCGGATCATTGCCCGTTGGGGACAGTGCTGATGGATACACATTTGGTGCCCAATTAGATTTTTCGTATCTATTTGACATTAACGATTCATTTTACGTGGGTCCCATGGCCAGTTTGTTCTATTACAACGGTGACGAAATAGATACACCAATAGGTACTTTTGAAGTTGACTCTGCAGTGTTTCTGCCAATTGGAGGTTCCGCAAGATTTATGCTTGAAGAATTCTTTTTTGGAGCAGATTTAGGATACGGCATTGGCATTAGCCCAGACGGCAATGACGGTGGCTTCTTCTATAGACCAAAAGTGGGCTACAGTTTTGGAACGGTAGCGGCTATTCTTTCATATTCCGGAGTTTCCGTAGATGGCGGAACATTTAGCTCTGTGAATGTGGGCGTTGAATTTGGACTCTAATAATTTTAAAAATAGAATTTATAAAAGCAGGGACGATGTTCCTGCTTTTTTAATTTTATATATTTACGCTATGAAAATAATTATCATAAATGGGCCAAACCTAAACCTTCTCGGTAAGCGTGAAAACGATATTTATGGCGATGAAACGTTTAACGATTTTTTTGAAAAATTACAACTGAAGTTTCCCAACGTGAAATTATCACAGTTTCAATCTAATATTGAAGGTGAATTAATAGATAAAATTCAGGAAATCGGTTATAGTTACGACGGAATTATTTTGAATGCTGCTGCATATACACATACTTCCGTTGGCATTGCAGATGCTGCAAAAGCTATCCCTGCTCCTGTGGTAGAGGTACATATTTCCAATACATTTTCGAGGGAAGACTTTAGGCATAAAAGCTACATTGCGCCCAACGCAAAGGGAGTTATTGTAGGATTTGGGCTGCAAAGTTACGAATTGGCGCTACAGAGTTTTTTAAAATGAACCCCGATCCACGATTAAAAAGAAACTAGACTAAGTGAAATAAGTTTGAAGGAAAAACCCGTGATTAAATAAAACTAAAAAACCGCAACATATGTGCGGTTTTTTTAGTTTCGAATATCTAACATCTATAAGTGAATCACTTCTCCGTATGCATCGGCAACGGCTTCCATAACGGCTTCGCTCATTGTTGGATGCGGATGGATCGCTTTTAATACTTCGTGGCCGGTGGTTTCCAGTTTTCTTCCTAAAACAGCTTCAGCTATCATATCGGTCACCCCAGCGCCAATCATATGGCAACCTAACCATTCGCCGTATTTAGCATCAAAAATTACTTTTACAAAACCATCCTTTTCGCCGGAGGCACTTGCCTTTCCACTTGCTGAGAAAGGGAATTTTCCAACTTTTAATTCATATCCGGCTTCCTTGGCTTGTTTTTCCGTCATTCCAACACTTGCAATTTCTGGTGAAGCGTACGTACAACCCGGAATGTTCCCGTAGTCTATAGGTTCCACATTCATACCAGCAATTTTTTCAACACAAGTTATTCCTTCGGCAGAAGCAACGTGCGCTAGGGCAGGGCCAGGAACAACATCGCCAATGGCGTAGTAACCAGGAATGTTGGTTTGGTAAAAATCGTTTACCATAATTTTACCTTTATCGGTAACAATGCCAACATCTTCAAGACCAATTCCTTCTAAATTTGAAGCAATTCCAACGGCAGAAAGCACAACCTCGGCTTCGAGTGTTTCTTCGCCTTTTTTAGTCTTTACCGTAGCTTTAACCAGTTTTCCGGAAGTATCTAATTTTTCAACTGAAGAATTAGTCATTACTTTAATCCCTGCTTTTTTGAAAGAACGCTCAAATTGTTTTGAAACATCTTCGTCTTCCAGAGGAACAAGATTTGGTAAAAATTCAACAATTGTTACATCCGTTCCCATAGAATTGTAGAAATGTGCAAACTCAACACCTATAGCACCACTACCAACCACAATCATACTTTTCGGCTGTTTTTTAAGTGACATTGCTTCGCGGTAGCCAATTACTTTTTTACCGTCCTGTTTTAGGTTTGGCAATTCGCGAGAACGGGCGCCAGTAGCAATAATTATATGATCTGCAGTATATTCTTTCCCGTCAACATCTACTTTTTTTCCAGCTTTTAGTTTTCCGAAGCCGTTTATCACTTCAATTTTATTCTTTTTCATTAAAAACTGAACGCCTTTGCTCATGCCTTCGGCAACATTGCGACTTCTGTCCACAACTTTTCCGAAGTCTTTATCAAATTCCTTTACAGTAAGGCCATAACTGTCTGCGTGTTTAAGATAATCAAACACCTGTGCGCTCTTTAAAAGAGCTTTTGTTGGGATACATCCCCAATTTAAACACACCCCACCGAGGCTTTCTTTTTCAATAATTGCAGTCTTTAATCCTAATTGTGAAGCCCTTATGGCAGCAACATATCCGCCCGGACCACTTCCTAAAACTATTACGTCGTATTTGCTCATTTCTTAATTTTATGTATATATCTTTTGAAGCCACGAATTTACGAATACTAAAGGAAAAAACTCAAATAACAAATCCCAAATAACAAATAAACCCCAAAAAATAGATTTTTTAAAAATGAAAAGACCAAATTTCGAAGAAGTAGTCCTTCAAAATTTGATCTTTATCATTAATTTATTTTAAGGCTGCGCTTTATTGTTTTTGAAAATTTAATGAAAGTGAATTTACGCAATATCGCTGGCCAGTTGTAGTAGGGCCGTCATTAAAAATATGACCCAAATGACTACCGCAATTGGAGCAAAGTATTTCTGTACGAATCATGCCGTGGGTAGTATCTTTCACGTATTCTACGGCGCCTTCAATAGAATCGTCAAACGAGGGCCAGCCGCAATTGCTTTCAAACTTATTGTTGCTTTCAAACAAAGGTGTGTGGCAAGCCCCGCAAACGTATGTACCTTTCTCGAAGGTAAGATTGTATTCGCCGGTTCTGGGGAACTCAGTTCCTTTTTCACGCAAAATATGATAGCGTTTTTCGCCCAATTCTTCGCGCCATTCGGCTTCAGATTTTGTAATGGGATATTTATTTGGTTTTTCCATTGTCGGGAATAAATTTAAGTGCAACACCGTTTACACAATGACGCTTTCCTGTAGTTTCTTTAGGACCGTCGTTAAAAACATGGCCTAAGTGTCCGCCACATTTGGCGCAATGTTCTTCTGTGCGCGTATAACCAAGTTTATTGTCTGTTGAAAACGCTACATTGCCGTCAATTTCTCTATCAAAGCTAGGCCATCCGGTGCCACTATCAAACTTGTGTTCACTTTTAAAAACTGGGTTTCCACAACCTGCACATACGTAGGTTCCTTCTTTGTGATTGTTGTTTAAAGGACTAGAAAATGCAGGTTCCGTACCTTCGTGCCGCAATACCTGATAGGCTTCTGACGAAAGTTGAGCTTTCCATTCGGCATCGGTTTTAAGAACTGGATATTGTTGTTGTACAGCTTTAATACCTTTTTGTGCAGGTGAATTACAGCTAAAAAACAATGCACTTACTATAATTAATGCGCTAAATATCTTCATATTATTTTTCTATCTTTTCAATTAGATTATCATTTGTTCGCATTACCTCCAAAACGTCTTCCATAGAAGGGTTGGTCTTGGCAAATTCAGCAGGAACTACTGCGATTCTGAATATTTGATTTGTATCGTGAATGGGATCTATATTTGTTAAATCGAAATTTCCTTCAATGGTAAATTGAACATCTACGAAAGTGTTATTGAAATTGTATTGAAAAAAATCGCCAGTACCGTCATTGTAAAAAATATTTTGCGGCAATTGCGTCCAGATATCTGCCGTTTCGCCGTTGCCAATATCGTCTTGACCTTCATAACGGTAAGCCAAAACTACATCGCTTTCATAAACGGTAAATGGATAACCGTAAAATGAAGAAAATAAAGTGTTGTTGGCTGCATCGTACTGATAGCTATTTACATTAACTTCAAAAACTTGGGCATAAACCAAACCGCCATCTTGTCCGGGAGGCCCTGGGTCGCCTTCACAAGAAGTAAATATTACGGTTGATGCAAGGGCTAAAAAAAGGAGTATATTTTTCATATATATAGGTATTTTTAAGATTACGGTTTAATTAATTCAAAAGTCGTTCCAACTTTTAAATACATGTAAATTTAAAGGGTGGGTTTGCATTTCAGTATTAAAGAAACATTAAATTTAGTATCTCTGGTATAATAATTGAAAAATAAATTTTAGAATAATTTTGGGAGAATACAATTTTTATATCTCTAATTTTAACTTTCAAACGAAACCATCATTATGAAATTTAAAAAATCTATTGCAATATTAATTATAGGAATGGTTGTGGTTGCGTGTAGCACCAATCCATTTACGGGAAAACAGACTTTGGCTTTGGTGCCAAATTCGCAAATTCTTCCTATGGCTTTTCAACAATACAATGAATTTTTATCTGAGCACAAGGTTGTTAATAATACCTCTGATGCCAAAATGGTAAAAAGTGTTGGCCAAAGAATAGCCACGGCGGCAGAACGCTATTTAAATGCTAACGGATATGCAGGATATCTTAAAGATTATCGATGGGAATACAATTTGGTACAAAGTCCTGATATAAATGCTTGGTGTATGCCTGGAGGAAAAATAGTGGTATATACAGGTATTTTGCCAATTACAAAAAATGAAGCAGGTTTGGCGGCAGTTATGGGGCACGAGGTAGCCCACGCATTGGCCAATCACGGACAACAACGTATGAGCGCCGCACAATTACAACAATTGGGAGCAGTTGCTGGAAATATTGCTCTAGCGGGAGATGCGGAAAATCAGCAAATTTTTAATACAGCTTACGGTTTGGGCTCAAATTTGGGAGTAATGCTACCATTTAGCAGAAGCCACGAAACGGAAGCAGACCGTATAGGGTTAACACTAATGGCCATTGCAGGCTATGAACCAGCTGTAGCTGCAGAACTTTGGCAACGTATGCAAGCTCAAGAAAGTGGAGCACCACCAGAATTTTTAAGTACTCACCCAGCGAGCAGCACAAGAATCCAGAATATTCAGTCTTGGGTAACCGAAGCAAAGGCGGAAGCTAGAAAATTTGGAGTAACCAATTTTAGACGATAAAATAGCTTACAATTTTTTCGAAATGAAAATTTTTAAAATCCTGCTTTATGCAGGATTTTTTATTAGTTTAGTATCCGAAAAATACAAAACGCACCATGCCCAATCTTGCCAAAGGAAGTAAAAAATTGCTAAATGCTTGGGCTTTTTATGATTGGGCAAATTCAGTTTACAGCCTTGTAATTGCTTCGGCAATATTTCCTATTTTTTATCAAGCACTATTTAAATCGGCTGGTGTTACTACCGTCGTGGTATTTGGCGGTACAATTAGAAGTACTCCACTTATAAGTTACACTACGGCAGCAGCATTCTTGCTTGTTGCATTTATTTCGCCATTACTTTCAGGTATTGCAGATTACGTTGGGAATAAAAAATATTTCATGAAATTTTTCTGCTACTTGGGGGCCATTTCGTGTATGGGTCTTTATTTTTTCAGCATTGAAAATATTCATAGTAGCCTTCTCTTTTATTTCTTCGGTTTAATAGGATTTTGGGGAAGTCTTGTTTTTTACAATTCGTATTTGCCCGATGTGGCTTTTCCCGAACAGCAAGATAGAGTTAGTGCGCGGGGATATTCATTAGGATATATAGGTAGTGTTGTATTGTTGCTTTTTAATTTGGCAATGGTAATGTTTCCAGAATCTTTTGGGTTTGGTCAAGGAGGAGAAGCGGGCGTAAAGGCAATGCGCTGGTCTTTTGTGACCGTCGGAATTTGGTGGATTGTTTTTAGCCAATATTCATTCTATTTTCTTCCGAAAGGAAACAAAAGTGGAAAAAAAGTTAGTACAAAAATATTGTTAAACGGTTTTAGGGAATTAAAAGGTGTTTATAATTCACTTTCAGAAAATATACAATTAAAACGATACTTGGCTGCGTTTTTTGTTTATAGTATGGCGGTACAAACAGTTATGCTCGTAGCTACTTATTTTGGTGAGCAGGAAATTGGATGGGGAAGCGATGACGCTAAATTAATCGGGTTAATTGTTAGCATACTTATAATACAATTGGTAGCTGTGGCAGGAGCTATCATTACATCGCGTTCTTCGGAGAAATTCGGCAATATTCCCGTACTTATAGTAATAAATATTGTTTGGGTGGGTATATGTATTGTTGCATTTTTTATTGAAGCACCCATTCAGTTTTATTTAACTGCCGGAGTAGTTGGATTGGTTATGGGCGGAATTCAATCGCTTTCGCGTTCTACGTATTCAAAATTTTTACCCGATACTAAAGATACTACTTCATATTTCAGCTTTTATGATGTGGCCGAAAAAATAGGCATTGTTATCGGAATGCTTATTTACGGATTTATTGACCAAATAACAGGAAGTATGCGCAATTCAATATTGTTTCTAGTAATCTTTTTTATAACTGGTGTATTTTTATTGCTAAGAGTGCCAAGAAATAGAAAGCATTAAACAATTTTTATTTAAGTTTGCGTTTATTACCTACCCAACTTACTTATATATGAAATGCCCTTTACTAATTAACAACCAAGCGAAGATGAATACTTTGGGCGTTCCATCTTCCACTTTATCAAATATTTTATACAGATGAAAAAAATGTATTTTTTAAAGGGAATGCTTCTGGCATTTCTGGCCTTTCAATTTTATTCCTGTGAAAACGAGCCCCTCACTGGTGAATTTGTTCAAGAAGAACAAAACGAAGCTGAAGAAGGACAATTTATTGCCAAAATTGAAGGTGAAGAATATATTGCGAGCTCGGTTACTGCAACGCTGAATACAGAAAACCAACTAGTTATTACAGGTTCTAAAACAGGGGGAGAAAATATTACCCTAGCCATTGTAGATGCTGCCGTGGGTTCGTTTAATTTAACGTATGGCGGCGCCAATCAAAATTCAGGATCGTATTTTGATGGCTCTATAAACCTTCTTCCGTATATTTCGGCAGAAGCTCTTGGAGGCTATGGTCTAATGAATATTACGGCGCTAGATGTTACCGCGCAAACGGTTACCGGAACTTTTAGCTTCGTGGGAACGCGTGCAAAAGTAGATGGGGACGGAAACCCGATTCTCGATGGCAATGGTGAACCCGTTTTGGAACAGATATCAATCACTGAAGGTGCATTTAACGAAATACCTTACCTGTTAGACGACACTGGAGGCGGGGGCACAGGTGGCGGTGATCCAGATAACGAATTTTTTGCCAAGGTAAACGATATAGATTTTGAAGCGGAAACGCTCACCGTTTCTGAGCCAGTTATTGGCGATGTTCATATGATTAAAATCGAAGCGCAAAGCGCTACGGGTGAATTATTGCGATTAGACATTCCACGCTCCTTAGGAGTGGGTACTTTTAATATGGTAAGTATATCAGACGGTACAGACCTAATTGCGCTTTATAACGATGGAATTGGGGGTGAAAATTTAACTTCGAATCCTGGAACAATTACTATTTCAGAATTTGATCTAGAAGCTGGAGTTTTAAAAGCAACTTTTGCCTTTACCGGCACAGATCCCTTAAACCAAGATCCAGAAGTAGTTGAAGTGACCGAAGGTAATTTTACAGTGTTTTTTGAAGGTGTTCCAGGTGCCAATAATATCTTTAAAGCCAATGTAGATGGCACGGCATTTAATCCAGATGAATTTACTATTACTACCGATGTTTTCAACCAATATCCTACAATTACCTTAACGGCAACTGTAGATGGGCAAAGTATGAAACTTACATTTCCAGCCACTATTACCGAAGGCAGTTTTGAAATGAGTACCGAAGTAATTGAAGGCGATGAAATTGTTGGATATTACACACCAATAGTTGGTACATCAATTACATATGTTTCAAATCCTGGAACTATTAATATTACCAATTACGATATAGACAATGGTATAATTGAAGGAACCTTTAACTTTAGTGCTGTAGATGCTACGGGTCAAGACCCAACGGTATATCAAATTACAGCTGGTGAATTTTTAGCTGTGTTACCATAACCAGAAACTTAATTATTTTAAAAGCCATTTTTAGAAAATCTAGAAATGGCTTTTTATTTTTTATACTTCAAATTAAATCTTACAAATATTCAAAATTTAGCTTCGGTTTAATATTGTTTTCTTACCCCAATTTATCCGTTAATCGCTACTTGTTGCATTGTTAGGTATAACTGGCATAACTCTTGAATTATATTAGAGAAGACACTAGAAACCACTTGAAAGCCAGTGTTTTTTTATTAATAAAAACTTAAAATTTAAAAATCAGTACATTGTGAATACTACATTTGTGACACAATGTCTTAATCATATTTATGGGCAATTCAAAACTTACAACATTAGACAAGTTGTCATTTCAAGATTTAAAAGAAGATGCTGAATTTATTCCGCTTATGTCCGCAGAGGATGAGGACGCGATGAGCAAAGAAGATCTTCCCGAAATTCTACCAATTTTACCCTTACGGAACACTGTATTGTTTCCGGGAGTGGTTATTCCTATTACCGCTGGGCGCGACAAATCTATTAAGTTAATTAATGAAACCAATAAAGGAAATAAAGTTATTGGTGTTGTTTCGCAAAAAGACGAAGATGAGGAAGAACCGGGTATTGGCGATATTAATACCGTTGGCACGGTGGCACAAATTCTTCGTGTACTAAAAATGCCTGACGGCAATACAACCGTAATTATTCAAGGTAAAAAACGTTTTGAGGTTTCGGAGGTAATTACTACCGAACCGTACATGACCGCAACCATTAAAGAAGTTGCAGAGGCACGTCCGGAAAAGGAGAGCGAAGAGTTTTTAGCCATTATTGAATCTATTAAGGAAATGGCGCTTAAAATTATAAAAGAGAGCCCGAATATTCCTTCGGAAGCTGCTTTTGCTATTAAAAATATTGAAAGCTCTAGTTTTCTGATAAATTTTGTTTCTTCAAATTTAAATATTGAAGTAGAACAAAAACAGGCTCTTTTAGAAATAAACAACCTGAAAGATCGCGCGCTGGAAACGCTTCGGTATATGAATATGGAAATTCAGAAATTATCGCTTCGCAATGACATTCAATCTAAGGTACAAAGCGACATTAACCAGCAACAACGTGAGTATTTTCTTCAACAGCAAATGAAAACCATCCAACAAGAATTGGGAGGTTCGTCTATGGAAGAAGAAATAGAAGAAATGCGCGAACGTTCCAAAACTAAAAAGTGGAGCAAGGAAGTTGAAAAGCATTTCCAGAAAGAATTGGCAAAAATGCAACGCATGAATCCGCAGGTTGCCGAATTTAGTATTCAACGGAACTATTTAGATCTTCTTTTAGATCTTCCGTGGAACAAATACAGTAAGGATAAATTTGATTTAAAACGCGCACGAAAAATTTTAGACCGCGACCATTATGGGCTAGACGATGTTAAGCAGCGAATTATTGAATACTTGGCTGTTTTAAAACTTCGGAACGATATGAAATCGCCAATTCTCTGTCTTTACGGACCTCCAGGAGTAGGGAAAACCTCTTTGGGAAAATCTATTGCAGAGGCCTTAGGTAGAAAATACGTTAGAATGAGTTTGGGTGGATTACGTGACGAGGCGGAAATTCGCGGGCACAGAAAAACTTACATTGGCGCAATGCCCGGACGTATTGTACAAAGTATTAAAAAAGCTGAAACCAGTAATCCGGTTTTTGTTTTAGACGAAATAGATAAAATTTCGGTGAGCAATCAGGGCGATCCTTCCTCGGCTATGCTAGAGGTGTTGGATCCGGAGCAAAATCACGCTTTTTACGATAACTTTTTAGAATTGGGTTACGATCTTTCTAAAGTTATGTTTATTGCTACTTCAAACAGTTTAAGTACCATTCAACCCGCTTTGCGCGATAGAATGGAAATTATAAACGTTACCGGTTATACAATTGAAGAAAAGGTAGAAATAGCAAAACGCCATTTGCTCCCTAAACAATTAAAAGAACACGGATTAAATAGCGACTCGTTAAAGATAGCCAAACCACAACTCGAAAAAATCGTGGAAGGTTATACCCGCGAAAGTGGTGTACGTGGTTTGGAAAAACAAATTGCAAAAATGGTTCGCTACGCCGCAATGAAAATTGCGATGGAGGAGGAGTACGAGGTAAAAATATCCAACGATGTAATTGTCGAAGTTCTTGGAGCGCCAAAAATGGAGCGCGATAAATACGAAAACAACGATGTTGCCGGTGTGGTTACCGGTTTGGCCTGGACAAAAGTGGGTGGCGATATACTCTTTATAGAATCTACATTATCTAAGGGAAAAGGCACCTTAAATATGACGGGTAATCTTGGTAAGGTAATGAAGGAATCTGCCACCATTGCTTTAGAATATATTAAATCTAATGCTGAAAAACTTGGGATTAATCCCGATATTTTCGATAAATACAATGTACATATTCACGTGCCGGAAGGAGCAACCCCAAAAGATGGTCCGAGTGCAGGGATTACTATGCTAACTTCGCTAGTGTCGCTTTTCACTCAAAGGAAAGTAAAAAAATCTATCGCAATGACAGGTGAAATAACACTTCGTGGAAAGGTGCTGCCCGTGGGTGGAATAAAAGAAAAAATTCTAGCAGCTAAACGCGCCCGTATCAAAGAAATCTTACTTTGTGAAGACAATAAAAGAGATATTGACGAAATAAAACCAGAGTATTTAAAAGGTTTAACCTTCCATTATGTTAAGGAGATGAGCGATGTAATTAATTTAGCGCTCACAAAAGAAAAGGTTAAAGACGCGAAAGAACTTTAGATATATTATATAAAATTAAGGGTTGAGGTATAGTTGCGCTGCAACTACGCCACGGCCCTTAATCATTTTAGTAGAATATAGGCTGTTTCTTTAGTTTTCATATTAAAAATCGTTGTGATTTCCTTTTAATTTTAAAGATTATTCACGGATGTTTCTTTCCTTTGTGAAAATAAATTATACTTACATTCGTTTAGCTTTTAGTTACGTCAACACGCGTTTATGTCCCAAAGGATTTTCTTAATTTTTTCGCTCATTACCTCTCAGCTATTAATGGCACAGGTAGGAGGCAGGGCAACGTACCAATTTTTAAACTTGGTTAATAGCCCTCGAATGGCCGCCTTGGGAGGAAAAGTGGTAACAAACTACGATTATGACCCCACTCAAGCCTTGTTTAATCCGGCTAGTATTAATTGGGCGATGGATAATCAACTATCATTAAACTACACAAATTATATAGGCGACGTAAACTACGGCACCGCGGCCTATGCCTATTTGTGGGACAGAAGAACCCAGGTTTTACACGCTGGAGTAACGTATGTTAATTATGGTAAATTTGATGGTTATGACGAAACAGGAAACCCCACGAGCAGCTTTAGTGGAGGTGAAGTAGCACTTTCCATGGGGCACGCCAGAAATATTGCGTTTACCAACTTTCACATCGGGGTAAACCTAAAACTTATTTCTTCAACTTTAGAAAATTACTCTTCCCTTGGAGGCGCCTTAGATATAGGGATTATGTACGTTTATGAAGATTGGGATTTACACATAACAGGGGTTGCAAGAAATTTGGGAACCCAGTTTACTCCGTATCACGAAACATATGAACCCTTGCCGTTTGAACTTATTTTCGGAATTTCGCAGACGTTGCAAAACGTTCCAATTCGGTGGCATTTTACAATGGAAAATATGCAAATTTGGAATGTTGCTTTTTCCAATCCCTCAAGAGAAGAAACCGATTTGGAGGGCAACGTAAAAAAGGAAAATATTAATTTTATAGACAATACCTTTAGGCACGCCATTGTGGGCATTGAACTTTTTCCCGAAAGCGGGTTTAATATAAGGTTAGGTTATAATTTTAGAAGGGGAGAAGAACTCCGTATTGCAGAAAAACGTGCATTTGCCGGTCTTAGTGCCGGTTTTGCCATTAAGCTCAATAAAATGAGATTGAGCTATTCCTATTCAAAATATAGCACGGCGGCAACCTCCAGTTTTTTTGGATTAAATATCGATTTTCAATAATGAAAAAAATTACCATTGCAATTGACGGTTATTCTTCCACAGGAAAAAGTACGGTGGCTAAACAACTGGCCGATTATTTGGGATATGTATATGTAGATAGCGGAGCCATGTACCGTGCGGTAACGTTGTATGCCATGCAAGAAGGTATAATTTCAAAAGATAATTTTAATGTTGAAAAACTTAAAGAATCCCTCAATTCAATCGACTTAAAATTTGAAAAAGACGCAAGTTGGGCCAAAGCTCATATTTTTTTAAATGGAAAGGATGTTGAAGAACTAATCCGTAATTTGGAAGTTTCGGCGTTCGTAAGTCCAATTGCAACAGTACACGAAGTACGGGCTAAATTAGTTGCTCAGCAACAAAAAATGGGCTTGGATAAAGGTGTAGTAATGGACGGACGAGATATTGGTACAGTTGTTTTTCCAAAAGCTGAACTTAAAATATTTATGAATGCCTCGGCCAATGAACGTGCACAACGCAGGTATAAGGAACTTGTGGCTCGTGGTGATAATATTGACTTTCAGGCGGTTTTAAGCAATATTCAGGAACGCGACCATATAGATACTACCCGTACCGATTCCCCCCTTCGAAAAGCCGCAGACGCCATAGAAATTGATAATTCTGAAATGAATCTAAAAGATCAATTTCATACGGTTCTTCAATTGGCGAAAGATCGTATTGCAGGCCGTATCTAAGCTACTGCATATTATTTTTACTTTTCTAATTATATAATGTTTGCTAAACTTGTATATTCATAAAAACCCGAATTAATACGATGGCTACTTTTTTTCAAGAATTTAAAAACTTTGCCATTAAAGGCAATATGATAGATATGGCGGTGGGTATCGTAATCGGTACGGCCTTCAATAATGTTATTAGCACTATTGTAAAAAAGGTGGTCATGCCTCCGCTTTCTATGCTTACAGATGGAGTAAATCTTTCCAATAAAAAGTATATACTTCGCAAAGCAACAGACACCGCCGAGGAGGTGGCGGTGGGATATGGCGAATTGCTGGAAGTATTAATCGACTTTTTTATTATAGCATTTACCATTTTTATGGTTATAAAATTCATTAACCGTTTCAAGAAAAAATCTGAAGATCCTCATAATAAAACCGTCGAAACGCCTAAGAATATTCAGCTTTTAGCCAATATTGAAAAACTTATGGAAGAGCAAAATACGTTGCTAAAAGATAAAAGTCCAGCTAAAAAATAGAACTCAGAAAGTTATTATATAAAAATATTTTTTTAGTAACTTTAAAAATGCTGACAACCAAACCTTTTTCATTCATTCGGAATTACAAAATTGTCACATATTCACTGCTCATCTTTTTATTTTTTACCACTATAAGTTTAATTGGTTATTATACGATAATTAATGAACAGAGAGACTTCAAACTGAAACAATTAGACATTGTAGGTAGTTTAACTTATCAAGATTTTCGAAAAATAATTTATCACAATATTCACTCTTTGGAAGGTTTAAGAGACCGGATCGTGGAGAGTGATGGCAGGTTTCAAGATTATATTAAATCTGATTCGGAACGTATTATTAAACAAAATCAGTCTATTAAATTTGTATTTTTCGTTGATAGTACGGGTATAATAAATTTTGTAACCCCTCTTGAGGCTAACAGAAAAGCACTCAATCTAGATATCTCTAAGTTAATTTATCGCTACCCGGGATGGTTGGCAAATTCTAAAGATACTTTAACAAATATAACACCGTGGCTAGATCTTACCCAAAGCGGAAAAGCTTTTTTGGTTGATGTTCCTGTGTATTACAACAATACTTTTCAGGGAACTGTTTCAGCAGGAATGGATTTTAAAAGTCAATTTGACAATATCAGCTCCAAACAAAACATTTTTAGTGTTTTGATTAAAGACGAAACAGGCAAGACATTTTATAGTTATAATACACCTAATAGAGCGGACTTTAACGAAAAACAGATATTCGAAAGAAAATTAAAGCCCTTTGCAGACAGAGTGAATGGCGCCTGGAAGTTTGAATTTATGTATAATTCTAAAAGTGAATTATATGCTACACCGCTACAAAATATTATTCTTGCACTGAGTATTTTTGGCTCTTTATTAATAGGGTTGTTGGGGTATTTCTTTTTATTGGGCAAAAGTCAGATTAAAAAGGATAAACTCATAAACCATAAACTTAATGCACTCAACGAGGAGCTCAAATTAGAAAGACAGCGAGCAGAAGATGCATCCATGGCCAAAACACAGTTTCTTTCGCATATGAGCCATGAAATTAGAACTCCGTTAAGTGCTATTTTAAGTATTTCAGAAATTTTAGAAGGCAAAAAGCTGTTGGCGAGCGAAAAGGAATTTTTAAAATTAATGCAAAATTCCTCTCGAACCTTGTTAAACTTGGTAAATAATATTCTTCATATAGATAAAATTGAATCGGGAAAAATGGAACTTTCCGAAGAAGTTTTTAACCCGTTTATTACCCTAAAGCAAATTTTAGAAATATACTCTCAAGCTGCTAAAATGAAGGGGCTCGAAGTGCATTCAAATTTTAATGAAATCAAAAAATCAAAAGTGGTTACTGGCGATGTTTCGCGAACGGAGCAAATTTTTACAAACCTTATAAGCAATGCCGTGAAATTTACAAACGCAGGGTTTATTAAAGTTTTTTATGAAGAAAAAGAAGTAGCTGGCCAACTATATATTAATTTTGACGTGACCGATACGGGCATCGGAATTGATCCTTCACAAAAAGAAGCCATTTTTGAAAGATTCAAACAGTTAGATTTTGGAATCACTAAAAAACACCAAGGAAGTGGTTTAGGGCTTGCAATAACCAAAATGCTCATAGATTTTATGCAGGGGAATATTAAGGTAGAAAGTAAATTGGGTAAAGGAACAACCTTTAAGGTTTCTCTGCAATTTCCCATAGTTGCGAAAGAAGATAGAATTGAAAATAACAGAAAATATCGAAGTCTGAGTCACTTAAACGTTTTAATCGTAGATGACAATATGTTGAATTGTAGGATTTTAGAAAAAATTCTATCTAAAAAGAATATAAAGCCAGATATTGCAAAGGATGGCGACGCAGCATTGCTTGAATGTCTTTCACGGCAATACGATCTTATCTTTATGGATGTTCATATGCCGGGGCGCGATGGCTTTGAAATTGTTCAGTACTTAAGAAAAATAGGTAATAAGGCTATTATTTTAGGATTTTCTGCAGATGCCACCAGAGAGGCGGTAGAACGCGGCATTAAATCGGGTATGAACGATTACCTTACCAAACCTATTGAGCAGGAAACGCTATTTACAATTTTGGGTAGATATTTCTTATAATCGGCGTCTTGTAAATTGCGAAGATTTATAAGCGCACAGTATTACTTAACCTTCTTTGCGGTAGCTTTACTTTTCTTTGTTTTACCCACTTCACTAAATTCAAAGGTGTACTCGTCTTTATTGGTAGTTAGTATTTTTATAAGAATGGCTTTTTTTTCGGCCTGATTTTTAGGGTTTATTTTTTTAAGCACATATTCGCAATCATTGATCCATCTAATAGAGGATGAGTCAGTTTTACCCTGATAGTAATCTACTTCGATAGAATCGTTGCGTGTAATGGTGGTTTTAAATACTTCGGTGCCTGATAATGCTTCAAATTCGAAAGTGCCTGTTCTGAAATTGGCACAATTTCGCTCTGCCTCGTAACAGCCCGTGAAAAGAAAACTACCCAATAAAACTAAAAGAAAACGCATATTTAATTTTTATGCGAATTTCCGAAAAATAACTGTAAAAGGCTCAATTTTCATAGAGATTAAAAGTTCCGTCAGAATAAAAGATCACTATTTTTTCAATCTGTTTTTCAGAATTTGTTGTTGGTCTTCTCAATGTTTGCTTCATACTATTTTCATCTGAAAAAAGATCCATTACCTTTTTATCTGAAGTAGGAGTTTGGGTTTCTATTTTTTCCTTCAGTTCTTTTTGTACGGAAGTGGGAAAAGTGCCTTTCCCAAAAAGTAACCAATCCATATCAACCTCTGGAAATTTTTTATAAAGTTTCATTACAAATTCCAAACTTGGTTTATTTCTTCCCGACAATAAATGTGAAATAGTAGAGCGGTTAAAATCTATTTCTTCCGCAAATGCTGCAGCCGTTAAACTGTAATATTCCAGTATTTTTTCAAGTCGTTTTGTAAAATCAGAACCGTTTACCATTGTAACATATTTTTCGGAGATTAAGCGGTTACAAATGTAAATTATATTTAATCAACTACAAAAATATTTATTATTTGAACTTGATATTGTTAAATATACACTTTATTTAATATAGTTTAACTAATTGATATTAAGTTTATTCAACCCTATTTTTATGGAAGTAATTATATTTATCCAATTCAATAGTAAAATCAAGTTAATTTTGTTTACTGATGTAATCTAAAACCAATGTTTTTTAGTGTTACAATTGTAAACAAGCCATTGTTTAACTTTGTAAACTATAATTTTACGTATGAAAATAGAGCAATGGTATAAGGATCATTTTGAATCGTCGTTACAAGGAAGGTACATTAGTTTAACCACTGTGTACCCAATTGTAAACAGCTATAAAAAGAATTTTGAAATTACGGTCCCAGGCAAATCAGAAATGGGCCAAGATATTCCTTTGATAAAAATTGGTCATGGCAGAAACATTGTATTGGGATGGTCTCAAATGCACGGTAACGAATCTACGACCACGAAGGCAATTTTCGACTTTTTAAAATTTATAAATCAGAAACAATATTTTCAGACTGAGATTAAAACATTTTTGGAGCATTTTACCTTTTATGTTTTCCCAATGCTCAATCCAGACGGGGCTTGCAATTACACCCGCGAAAATGCAAATGGTATTGATTTAAATCGCGATGCCCAAGCGTTGTCGCAAAGGGAGAGTCAAGTACTACGCGGTATTTTTGATACAATTAAGCCAAATCTGTGCTTAAATCTGCACGACCAGCGTTCAATTTATGGTTTTAAGAATGGAAATCCTGCCGTTGTTTCTTTTCTGTCGCCGGCAGCCGATAAAAAAAGAACTATTACCCAAGCCAGAATAGTTGCTATGGAACATATTGTTAGAATAAATAAAACGCTTATGGCCCATATTCCCGGGCAAGTTGGCAGGTATGATGATAGTTTTAACGAGGCTTGCGTGGGCGATACTTTTCAAAAAAACGGCGTGCCAACACTGCTCTTTGAAGCAGGCCACATTGCACAGGATTACTCCAGGGAAAAAACGAGAGAGTATATATTTTATTCGCTTTTAACGGTTTTTGGGATAATTGGTAAAAGTGGAGAGAAGGTAGATTATAAAGAATATTTTGATATTCCCGAAAATCTAAAAAACCATAAAGATTTTATTTTGAGAAATGTGAAATTGGAGGGCGACTCCAAAACGGTATCCGTTGCCATTCAATATCGAGAAATATTGCAGAACGGTATCGTAAACTTTGAACCTTTTATTGACGAGATAGGAAGTCTAAAAAAATGTTTCGGATATATTGAAAAAAATGCAAACGGCGCGGAAATTTTAACAGATTCGCAAGAAAATTTAACAGTTGGAACGAATATTTCAAAAATTATTGATAAATCGAATAAATCGGTAACATTTTTTCATAAAAACAATTCTATTTTAGAGTAAAACTTCATAGTTTTGCAAAAAAATTTAGAAAACATGCCAAAATTTAAATTAGACGAAACAGACCACAAAATTCTAGATCTATTAATTGACAATACGCGAATCCCCTTTACCGATATTGCTAAAAAATTAGAGATTTCCGCAGGAACAATTCACGTTAGAGTAAAAAAAATGGAAGAGGCGGGTATTATCACCGGATCCTCACTTCAAGTTGATTATAAAAAACTTGGATATGCCTTTATAGCATATGTAGGTGTATTTATTTTTAAAACTTCGCAAACCCAATTTGTTCTGGAACGCATTAGTGAAATTCCGTTTGTAACCGTAGCTCACGTAACTACTGGAAAATTTAATATTTTCTGTAAGATTAGAGCACGCGATACAGCGCACGCCAAAGATGTGATTTACCAAATTGACGATATTGAAGGCGTTAGCCGTACTGAAACTATGATTTCTATGGAAGAAAGTATAAACGACAAAAAACGTTTGTTGCATTCAATTTTTAAAGAAATATAATTTTTTTCAAAAATTAATATTCATTAAACCTTTGCCAAACAGCAAAGGTTTTTTTTATCTTTAAAATAAAACTATGACCCTAACGGATCTTGATAAATCAACTTATAATTCATATTATCAAAAATACTTAAACTTAGTTGGTGATAAACCGCTACTCGAAGCTCTGCAAAGGGGACAGGTAGAAACGGAAAACTATTTTGAAAATCTAGAAACTTCCTTATGGGAGTATCGATACAAAGAAAATAAATGGACACCAAAAGATATCTTACAGCACATAATAGATACAGAACGTGTATTTGTATATAGAGCTTTATACTTTTCACGCGTGGATGAAGCAAATTTAGATGGTTTTGATGAAAATCTTTTTGCTGAAAATGCTTTGGCAAATCTTAAAACTGCCGATGCTCTCCTAAAGGAGTATAGCGCTGTTCGTAACGCTACAATTAGTTTATATAGCGGTTTTAGCACGATGCAACTAAGGCGTTGCGGTAAAGCCAATAACAGCGTATTATCTGTGGCTGCTGCCGGATTTATAATCTGCGGTCATGAAATTCATCATAGAAATATTATTAATGAACGCTATTTATAAATGAAATTTTTAAAACTTTTAAAAAACACTTACTTAAGTTGGGACAAAAATGATCCGTGGGCCAAAAGTGCGGTTATTGCCTATTATGCTCTATTTTCATTGCCTTCATTATTAATAATATCAGTACATTTTGCAGGAGTATTTTTTGGTAGGGAAGCAGTTGAAGGAAGAATTACCGGTGAAATTAGTGGGCTTATAGGTAAGGGAAGCGCAGAGCTGGTACAGACCATGATAATTAATTCTACTTTGTCAGAAAGCTCGCTGTTATTTATAATTTTTGGGATTGGTGTACTAATATTTGGAGCTACGGGAGTGTTTTTTCAGTTGCAAAAGGCGCTTAATGATATTTGGAGCGTCCGTGCCAAAAAAAACACGTTTATAGATACGCTTAAGCGTAGAGCAATCTCTTTTGGCATGGTACTGGCAATTGGGTTATTGTTGTTAATTTCATTGGTTATTACCAGTGCAATAAATGCTTTAAGCGACTTAATTGGAAATTACTATACCGATCTTTCGTCGCAAGTAGTCCAGATTTTAAATTTTGTTTTTTCGCAAATAATAATAACCGCCTTATTTGCCACAATTTTCACTTTGCTCCCCGATGTAAAAATAAAATGGAAAACTAACCTTATTGGGGCTTCCATTACAGCACTTCTATTTTTGGTGGGTAAATATTTAATTGGTTTTTATTTTTCGGCATCAGATCCGGCTTCGGTCTATGGTGCAGCGGGTAGTTTGGTGCTTATCCTTCTTTGGGTTTATTACACCTGTCTTATTCTGTTTTTTGGAGCTGAACTTACGGTTAATTGGGCCCTTTTTAGAAATATTAAAATAGAACCTTCCAGTAATGCTACACTTTCATATGAACGCGAAATGGAGGAGCTGCGCGCGTATAAAAGGAAGGTAGAAGAAGATAAAAAAAAAGCCGAAATCTTAAAGAGTAACACCAAACCTTAGTATTTCTTAACAAAGATTAATAAAACATTATTATCGTAAAATTGATATACCGCCAACTCCATAGTATATTGGTCTTAATTAATTGTTTAACTTAAAAAAGAGAAGAATATGAAAAAGAGAATTGCAATATTAGCAACTGACGGATTTGAAGAATCTGAATTGAAATCACCGAAAGAGGCGATGGAAAAGGAAGGTTTTAACGTGGAGATTATTAGTGAAAAAGAAGGAACAATAAAAGGCTGGGCAGATGGTAACTGGAGCAATGAGTACAATGTTGATCAAACGTTGGATTCTGCATCTGCGACAGATTTTAATGCTTTGGTTTTACCAGGTGGCGTTATAAATCCCGATAAATTAAGGCGAAATGATAAAGCGCTTAAATTTGTTCAACATTTTTTTGAACAAAAAAAACCTGTGGCTGCTATATGCCACGGACCGCAAATTTTAATTTCGGCCAATGTGGTAAAAGGTAGAAAAATGACTTCGTTTAGTTCAATTAAAGACGATTTAATTAATGCCGGCGCCAATTGGGTAGATGAAGAAGTAGTAGTAGATGAAGGGTTTGTAACCAGTAGAAATCCGGACGACCTGCCAGCTTTTAATTCCAAACTAATTGAAGAGGTAAAAGAAGGTAAGCACGAATTACAACATGCGTAATGCCTAAAATGAATGTAAAAAAAAAGAGGCTGAAAAGCCTCTTTTTTTATTGTGTGGAAGTTTATTCCTCTTCGTCCATTTTTTTTCGCTCTGGCATTTCGCTTATTGGCTCATTGAAATCTGCATCTTCATAGTCATCTTCGTCAAAATTAGCCATTGAAATTTCCAGACGAGAACTCACTTTAACCAAATAAATGGTGTCTTCTGTTCTAACCTCAACAGCTTCAACTGTCTCATTTTTAGCGTTTTTGAATGTTATAACATGATCGTCATCGTATCCGTCAGGATATTTATCAACCAATAGTGAAAGTATTTCTGGGGTTAGCTTTCGATAATCTACAATAATTCGCTTCATTTTAATTTTCAATCTTTAATTTGAGGTTATAAAACTATTCAAAAATAGAAGAGATAAAAATCTTTTCGAGATAATTTTTAGAAATTTTTATAATAGTTAAATGCGTTGAAAATCAATTTGTTGCTTACGGTGCAATTTGTTCGTGGGTGGCCAATATTCTCTAAAAGTACAAAGCGAACCTCTCCATTGCTGTTTTTTTTATCGAAGACAAGTAGTTTTATAACTTCATCAATATCGTTTGTGGTAAAATCTACTTTTGGAAAATATGCCAAAATAGTAGTGGCAACATCTTCCAACTTTTCTTTGGGGAATCCTATACTTTCAGCAGAAATATACGTTGCCAAAATTAGACCAATTGCTACAGCTTCGCCGTGAAGTAGAGGTTGTTTGTTATTGTTTTTTAAGAAATACGATTCAATTGCATGGCCGAGGGTATGCCCGTAATTTAATGTTTTCCGAAGATTTTTTTCAAATGGATCTTCAGTTACTATGTTATTTTTTATTTCAACAGATTCTATAAGCAATTCATCAAACTCGCGCTTTTTGTCAATGGTAATTTTCTTTAATCTTTCCCAATAATCTTCACTATAAATTAAACCGTGTTTTAACATTTCGGCAAGTCCGGATGTTATATGCGCTTTGGGCAAGGTTTGTAAAAAGTTAGTGTCTAGAATAACCATTTCGGGCTGGGTTATTACGCCTATTTGATTTTTTAGATGTCCTAAATCTACTCCATTTTTTCCGCCAACCGAGGCATCAACCATTGCTAATAAAGTTGTTGGGATATTTATAAATCGTAATCCCCGTTTAAAGGTAGAAGCCACAAAGCCTCCCAGATCGGTAACTACACCACCGCCAAGGTTAATAATTATACTATTACGGTCTGCACCGCTATTGGAAAGTGTGTTCCAAACATTTAAACAAGTAGTAATATTTTTATGTATTTCGCCTACCGCCATGGTTATTGTGTGAATTTTTTTTTCGCCTTCGTATTTTTTTAAAAAATAGGGTAGGCAATGGGTAGCTGTATTTTTATCTACTAATACAAATATTTTTGCATCTACTTGATTGTCAATGTATTTTGTTGCAGCGTTCCACGATTGATGGTCGTGGTAAACTTGTCCTTTTTCAGGTAAATTAATTTCCATTAAATATTGATTTTATCATATAATCAGAAGTCAAATCTAACTATATTTGTGCACTTTATATTAAACTTTATGAATTCAAATTCTCTTTTTGATAATACTGAAACAGCTTTTCGGCTAAAGAGCGATTCTGAACTGGAAAGAGCTTATTTCCTTTTTAAAATGATTTCAAAGGAGCCATTGGTGAAAATAGGAACTGCTGTAACAAAATTTGCGTTAAACGTAAATCTGCCGGTGGAGGGACTAATACGATCAACAGTGTTTGACCATTTTTGTGGAGGTGTAAGCGAAACTGACTGTATGACTACGGTTGATAGGCTGTCTGATGTTGGGGTATGCTCCATTTTAGATTTTTCGGTTGAAGGAAAGGAAGAAGACGCACAATTTGATGCCACTGCAGCCAAAGTAAACGAGCTAACGGAATTTGCAAAGAATAAAAAAGCGATGCCATTTTCAGTATTTAAACCAACTGGGTTTGGCAGATATTCTGTTTTTAAAAAGGTAACAAACAAACAAACTTTAACCGATGTTGAAATGCAGCAATGGCGCAATATTGAAGCCCGTTACGAGAGCGTTTCAAAAACGGCTTATGATTGTGGCATTAGTTTATTGATAGATGCCGAAGAATATTGGATGCAAGGTGCCGCCGACGAATTATGCGAACGGATGATGGAAAAGTATAACAAAGAACGCCCCATAATATTTAATACCTTGCAATGTTATAGATGGGACCGTTTAGATTATTTAAAACAGCAACACAAAAAGGCGCTTGATAAAGGATATAAATTAGGGTTTAAAATTGTTCGTGGTGCCTATTTGGAAAAGGAAAATGAGCGCGCTGTAGCCGGTAATTATAAATCTCCAATCTGCGAAAGCAAAAAAGCCACTGACGATAATTTTAACGAAATCATGAAATACATAATGGACAACTTAGACGATATTGAGTTGTACATTGGTACCCATAACGAACTGAGCACATATTTGGCTATGGATATGATGGAAGCGAAGGGAATTTCGCGAAGTGATGAACGTATTTGGTTCGGACAACTTTTCGGGATGAGCGACCATATAACCTTTAATCTTGGTGCGGAAGGATATAATGTGTCTAAATACATTCCTTTTGGTCCGGTTAAAGATGTAATGCCCTATTTAATTCGTCGGGCAGAGGAAAACACGTCTGTGGCGGGACAAACAAGCCGCGAGCTCACACTTCTGAAAAAAGAGCGGGAGCGAAGAAAGTTGAGTAATTAAAAAGATTATTGAGTACTAATATTTGCCTTTAATACAGTTGCCAGTTCCTCACAGTTTTCAATAGTTAACTTTAGGTTTTTTTCTGAAATTTCACCTTCAATAACATAAATTCTACAAGAATCTAATTGGGTGTTACTTTCTGAAAAAAGCACATCGCCTTCTACCAAAAGTGTTGAAATCGCCGAAGTATCCAAACTATTTTCCTGTAATGCTCGGAGGGTTTCTTCGGAAAAGGCGCGTTCCTTTAAACGAATATTTTTTAGGGTTCTTGATTCGGGGCCGTAAGCGCAGGATGTTTTTTTTCCGCTGAGAATAAAAAACAGCAGAGCTATTCCTATTAAAAAACCACCGGAAAAATAAACCAATCTATAAGCTAATCTCATTTTTAGGAAATTTGGTTATTAATTCGAAACAAATTCGAACTAATTTTTAAAAAATTAACAAGTTAATATCGCTATATGGCATATCGAACCAATCTGCAACTGCTTTGCTTGTTAAAATTCCGCGGTAAAAGTACAAACCATTTTTTAAACCATTGTCAAAGCGAATGGCGTTTTCGAGTCCGCCACCTTCGGCAATTTCTAAAATATAGGGAGTGAAGATATTACTGATAGAAATAGATGCCGTTTTAGGATATCGCGCTGGAATATTTGGTACCCCGTAATGGATAACGTCGTGTTTTTTAAAAGTTGGTTGGTCATGACTGGTCATTTCGGTGGTTTCAAAACAGCCGCCCATGTCTACACAAACATCAATAACCACAGCGCCTTTTTTCATATTGCGCACCATTTCTTCAGTTACAATAATGGGAGCGCGGTTATGACCGCGAACAGCACCAATTGCAACATCACAGCGTCGTAATGCTTTCATAAGATTTTTAGGCTGGATTGTAGAAGTGTATAAAATCCTACCCACGTGCGTCTGAATTGTTCTTAGTTTGGTTATTGAACTATCAAAAACTTTTACATTTGCTCCCAGGCCCAATGCAGATCGTGTGGCAAACTCACCCACGGTACCAGCACCAATTACAACTACCTCTACCGGTGGAACTCCACTAATATTGCCAAAAAGCAAGCCGTTTCCTTTTTTTGCGTTTACCATTAATTCGGCAGCGATAAGCACAGAGGCCGTTCCTGCAATTTCACTTAATGCCTTTACGGCGGGGTAGCTGTGGTCTTCATCTTTAATAAACTCAAAAGCTAAGGCCGTAATTTTCTTTTTAGCCAGTGCCTCAAAATATGATTTCTGCCTTGTTTTTAATTGAAGGGCAGAAATAAGAACCGTTTTGGGATTAATTAATTCTAATTCGTCGAGAGTGGGGGGCTCTACTTTTAAAACCATAGGGCATCCAAATACCTTCTTTTTATCGGTGGTCATTTCGGCGCCGGCTTCCGAATATTCGGTATCGGCAAAACCGGCTTCAATACCTGCACCATTTTCAATAAGCACCCGATGGCCATTATTCACTATGGCATTAACAGCATCTGGGGTTAAGCAAATTCGTTTTTCTTGAAAATACGCTTCTTTAGGAATACCGATAAATAGTTCTCCTTTTTGTTTGGATATTTCGAGCGTTTCCTCCTGCGGAAGTAATTGAGCCCTGGTGAAGGGTGATTTTGGTTTTGACATGGCACTAATTTGGCAGTCTCAATTTACGGAATAATTTTTAGAATCCTAATGAATGATTTAACGAAAGAGTTCTTTAATCTGCTGCCAGATGGATTGTTTTTCCAGCAATTCCTTTTCAAAAGATTTTAGGTCGTCTTGTCGCATTTGGCTAAAGAGTTTGGCTCTTATTAAATAGACAAAGGGGATTACAACCATCATAATGGGAATGACATAGATAATTTCAACTTCATCTACTCCAAAATTTTGTTTTATAAGATTGAACAATTGAAAAACATACATAGAAAGCGGTACTAGTATAATCCAGTGCCACCAATGTTTGCAGGTAAAGAACCAAATGAGTAAGAGAATAACTGGTATTATTTTTCCAGTTAAAAACCAAGCGTATTGATATATTGAAGGAAATTCGGTTGTGAATGTAAATAAGAAAGTTTTCCAAACTTGAGTATCGCTTGGAAAACTTTCATAGGCATAATATAGTAAGGGAGTACACCCTATTATAAATACAATAATGCCGCCTTGTATTAAGCTTTTTTTATCCGGCTGGCGGAACCTTAACCGTTCTCGCGTCAATTTGTTGTGTGGTTTGTTCATCTTGAATTCCTTCTGGGGTACATGAGGCAAATAATCCTGCGGCAAAAATTGCGGCTACAAAAATAAGTTTTAAGTTTTTCATAATAATAAGTTTTTGTGAGGTTAATATGTAACAAACCTACACCCAAAAAACTTATTTTTAATAACTATGTTAATTGTATATTTACAAGTTTTATCACGCTTAAATTCAACAAAATACGTTTAAAGGTGCATAATAAGGTATATTTAGCGATAAATGTTAAAATCTATAAATTTAATATTTCTGTGGCTAACAGTAGCTTTTATAGATATTTATTGAAAATGAAAAACTAAATTTTGGTTTAATAATATTGAAAAATTGTCCTAAACTTGTGTTTTAAAACTATCACTTATCAGTATTTAGTGAGAGATACTCCAAATAGAATAGTAAATACGAACGCTAAGATATAAAATTTGATGGTATAATTAACCTCCCTATTAAAAGAGATCTTTGATCTGATCCCAAAAAGATTTCTTTTGACTTAGTTCCTCTTCAAATGTTTTCAGGTCTTTATGAACTAGGTTGTTAGCCAACTGAGCTCTAATTAAATATACAAAGGGAATTATTATGAGCATAATAGGAAAGAGCCACCATATTTCTACCTCATCGGTTATACCTACATCATCATTTATAACGCTAAATAATTGAAAAGCAAACATGCCAATGGGTATTAAAATTACGTGATACCACCAATGTTTACAAGTTATAAACCAAATCGCTAACAAAAAAAGTGGAACAAATTTTCCCATCATTGTCCATGCCGATACTTGAACTTTTTGATACCAATTGGCCTCGTAAGTAAACAAAAAAGTTTCCCACGTTTTAACTTGTGGGAAACTTGTGTATGAATAAAAGATATAAGGACTTGCCGCTATGATTAGGGCAATTATACTACCCGTTACTAGGTATGATGATGTCGCTTTTTTTGATTTGTTGTGGTGTTTGTTCATCTTGAATGCTTTCTGGGGTACAAGAAGCTAAGGTTCCAAGAGAGAAAATTGTTGCGATAAATAAATACTTTAGAGTTTTCATAATATATAGTTTTTGTGAGGTTATTAATACTTCAAACCTACCACGAAAAAAGCTAAAAAATCCAACTATTTTTCCCCTATATTTATAAATTTTTTCTTCATTAATATCCCGGCTCTATAATTTTTGCGATTTGGGGCAAACAACTAAAAAGTAATTTAAAATATTTAATATCTCGTTACAATTTTATCTCATAGGCATAATTTTTATGTTTCTACTTCTGTTAGGGTTTGTTTTAATATAAATTTTTGTGGCGTCTTTTGGCAAGAGCGGGTCTATCTTATCTGGCCATTCTATAAAAACATAATTGTCGCTGTATAAATAGTCTTCAAAACCAATATCGAAAGCTTCGGTTAAGTTGTTTATTCTGTAAAAATCAAAATGATATGCTGTGCCTTCTCGCAGATCGTATTCATTTACGATAGCAAAGGAAGGGCTGCTTGCAGGTTGTAAAACTCCAAGTTGCTTTACAATTTCATTAATTAAAGTTGTTTTACCAACTCCCATTTCACCATAAAAAAGAAATATTTTTGATGCTGAATGTTTTAAAACCTTGGTAGCAACTTCACTAATTTCATTTTCGGTATATGTCAATTCCATATAATAAGAAATGCGAATATAGCCAATTATAGCCAATTATAGAAACTATCCCTAAAATCTAGAAAGTATTATAACACCTTTGTTAAAAAATATTTTACTTGGGTGTAAAAACTGAAAAAGGGATTATCATTTCTTCTAACGAAACGCCCCCGTGCTGGTACGTATTTCGGTAATAACTAACGTAGTGATTGTAATTGTTTGGGTAGGCAAAAAAGTAATCGCCTTTTGCAAAAATAAAGGAGCTGCTCATATTAATGGTTGGCAGGTGGATAGACTTTGGGTCTTTTGCGGCTAAAACCTCTTTATCTTCATAGGTTAAACTCTTTCCAGTTTTATAACGAAGGTTTAAACTTGTGTTTTTATCGCCAATTACTTTTGAAGGATTTTTTACATTAATTGTTCCGTGGTCCGTTGTTATAATTAATTTAAATCCTAATCGAGCAGCCTGCTGAATAATCTCTAACAAAGGCGAATTTTTAAACCAACTTTGTGTAAGCGATCGGTACGATTTATCGTTAGAGGCTAATTCTTTTATAACTTCCATTTCGGTTTTTGAATGCGATAACATATCTACAAAATTGTAAACCACCACCGTTAAATCTTCGTCCTTGTGGCTTTTAAAATTTTCAACAAGTTTTTTTCCTTGTTTTAAGCTTGAAATTTTATGGTAACTCCAGTTTAGCCTTAATCCCAGGCGCTTGAGTTGTGCTTCCATAAATTCTTGTTCCTTCATGTTTTTTCCGCCCTCTTCGGTATCGTTCAACCAAAGATCGGGGTGTAATTTTTCCATATCGCTTGGCATTAGGCCCGAAAAAATTGCATTTCGAGCGTATTGCGTTGCCGTAGGTAGGATACTGCAGAAAAGCTCTTCGTTGGTTTTTTTATAAATATTGGCCACCGTGGGCTCAAATGCCTTCCATTGATCAAAACGTAAATTATCTATTACCACCAATAGGGTTGGAGTGCCTTGTTGTAGCTGCGGCTGGATTTTTTCTTTAAACAGGGTGTGCGACATGATTGGCGCTTCGGTAACATCCTCAAACCAGTGTGGATAATTTTTATCTATAAATTTACAAAACTGGCTATTTGCCTCGGTTTTTTGAGATTCCAAAATCTCGAACATTCCTGAATCTTCAATGTCTTCCAACTCCAGCTCCCAATAAACCAATTTTGTGTACAGATCTTTCCATTCCTCAAAGCTATTTACCATAGATAGATCCATTGCTATTTTTCGGAATTCCTGCTGGTAATTTGACGTTGTTTTTTCCGAAATCAATCTGCTGTGGTCCAAATTCTTTTTTAAACTCAATAGAATTTGATTTGGATTCACCGGTTTAATAAGATAATCGGCAATTTTAGAGCCTATGGCTTCTTCCATTATATATTCCTCTTCACTCTTAGTTATCATTACTACTGGAATAGAGGCTTGAAATTCCTTAATCTCGGCAAGCGTTTCGAGCCCTGTGAGGCCTGGCATGTTCTCATCCAAAAAAACAATATCGAAATTTTCTTTTTTTATTTCGTCTAAAGCCTCCGATCCACTTTGTGCTGTAGTAACACTATAATTTTTATTTTCAAGAAAAAGGATGTGTGGTTTAAGCAAATCTATTTCGTCATCTACCCAAAGTACTTTTATGTTGCTCATATATGTATATTTGTCTTTCTACTCCCTACCTTTGGTATTGGAGTTTGGTTATTTTTAAATTTGTGAATAATTCTAATCGCTTAGAAGAATCTTCTTCAAAAATAAAGCTGAATTTTCGCAAACAATTATTGAAGCTACTAATTTAAAGTTAAAGTTTGAAAACCCTTCCCAAGCACAAAACTATAAACGATCCTATCTATGGTTTTATTACCATACCCAGCCAGCTGGTTTTCGATTTAATGGAGCATAAATATTTCCAAAGACTTCGGAGAATTTCGCAAATGGGCTTTTCGTACATTGTTTATCCTGGTGCGCACCACACCCGTTTTCACCATGCCTTAGGCGCTATGTTTTTAATGCAAAAAGCTGTGCAGGTGCTTAAATATAAGGGAGTTAAAATTTCTGCAAAGGAGGAAGAAGCCCTTTATATGGCCATACTTTTGCACGATATTGGCCACGGTCCTTTTTCGCATGCTATGGAAAATAGCATTGTTGAAAACGTTAGCCATGAGCAAATTTCACTATTTTTTATGGAAGCTTTAAATAGGAAGTTTAACAAGCAATTAACGCTTGCCATTGAAATTTTTAAAGACCAGTACCCGCGAAAGTTCCTTCACCAGTTAGTTTCGGGGCAGCTAGATATGGATAGGTTGGACTACCTAAAACGCGACAGCTTTTACACCGGCGTGCCAGAGGGAACCGTAAACGCCCAACGTTTAATAGCAATGCTGAATGTAAAAAACGATTCCTTGGTGGTGGAAGAAAAAGGTATTTATTCGGTAGAAAACTTTCTCGTTGCCCGCCGGTTAATGTATTGGCAGGTATATCTTCATAAAACTGGAATCGTTGCAGAGCAGTTACTGGTTCGTGTTCTAAAACGCGCCAAACAGCTTGCGGCCAGCGGTAAAGATCTTCCGGCGAGCGATGGGCTAAAGTTTTTTTTAACGCATACTATAAATTCTAACGACTTTTCGGATGAAGTGCTCAATACGTTTTCAAAATTGGACGATTACGATATTATTTCGGCTATGAAAATGTGGGTAAATAACGAGGATTTTGTTTTGAAGAACCTTTCAAAAATGCTTTTAAATCGGGATTTACTGAAAATTAAAGTAAAATCGCAGGTTTTTCCACTTCAAAAATTAAAGCAAAAGCAAAAGTTTTTAATGGATGCTTTCCGTATTTCGGAAGAAGAAGCGGCGTATTTTGTTTTCACAGGAAAGCTAGAAAATCAAGCGTACAGCATGGAAAAAGATACCATTAATTTATTGAAGAAAAACGGTAGGACAATAGAAGTTGCAAAAGCGAGCGACCAGTTAAATTTAGAAGCGCTTTCCAAATCTGTAGTAAAATACTATATGTGCTATCCAAAAAACAATAAAGATAGCTATAGCAACTAAGTCCTTTTTTTCTATTTTTGCAAGAATGAAATTGAACGTCCAAAAATCCATTCAATTAAAATGTGCTACTTTGCAGGCGGTACAAATATGGTCGTTAGTTATTAAAATTCGAAACCTATAATGAAATTTACAGCAGCCCAAATAGCAGGATTACTCAATGGCACCGTAGAGGGTGATGAGGGCGCAGAGGTTTCGCAACTGGCAAAAATTGAAGAGGCAGATGGTGGTACACTTACTTTTTTGTCCAATCCAAAATATACGCCGCACATATATACCACAAAGGCGTCTATTACAATTGTAAATAATGATTTTGTTCCGGAACATACTTTTAATACCACGTTGATTCGGGTAGATAATGCTTACAATGCATTTTCACAATTGCTGGAATATTACAATCAGGTAAAAATGAACAAGACCGGAATTGAAGAGCCGGTCTTTATTTCAAAAAGTGCCCAATACGGTGAAAATATGTATTTAGGCGCTTTTTCATATATAGGTGAAAACGTAAAAATTGGCGATAATGTAAAAATTTATCCCAATGTTTACATTGGTGATAATGTAACGATTGATGATAATTCCATTTTATTCACCGGAGCAAAAATTTATTCCGAAACTGTAATAGGGAAATCTTGTGTTATAAATAGTGGGGCTGTTATTGGCGCCGATGGTTTTGGTTTTACTCCCAATAAAGATGGCGAGTATATTAAAGTGCCCCAAACTGGAAATGTAATTTTGGAAGACAATGTTGATGTAGGGCCAGGCACAACTATAGATCGAGCAACCTTGGGATCAACCTTAATTAAAAAGGGAGTGAAATTAGACAATCAAATTCAGATTGCACATAATGTTACAATTGGCGAAAACACCGTTATTGCCGCTCAAACAGGAGTTGCGGGTTCAACCAAAATAGGTAAAAATTGTATGATCGGCGGGCAAGTGGGCATTGCCGGACATATTATAATTGGCGATAACGTAAAAATTCAGGCCCAAAGTGGTATTGGCAGAAACGTAAAAGACAATGAAACCCTACAAGGGTCTCCAGCTTTAAGTTATAGTGATTTTAATAAAAGTTATGTTTATTTTAAAAACCTTCCCAAAATTATGGAGAGGTTTAATGTAGTTGAAAAAAAGCTTGATAATGAATGAAAGTTTGGTAAAACAGCGCACTATTGGTAAGGATATATCGCTTACAGGAGTAGGTTTGCACACGGGCAAAGAAGTTACAATTACCTTTAAACCAGCACCGGAAAATCACGGATATAAATTCGTGAGAATAGATTTGGAGGGGAGTCCCGAAGTAGAGGCAGACGCAATCTATGTGGTAAACACCCAACGTGGTACTAACCTGGAGAAAAACGGAGTTAAAATTCAAACTTCCGAACACGTGCTGGCCGCATTGGTGGGTCTAGAGATAGACAACTGCTTAATGGAATTAAATGCTTCAGAACCTCCAATTATGGATGGTTCCTCAAAATTTTTTGTTGAAGCGCTCGAAAAAGCTGGTATTGTAGAACAAGATGCTGAAAGAACAGAATACATAGTAAAGGAAGTTATTTCATACACAGATGAAGATTCTGGAAGTGAAATTATTGTTATGCCTGCTGACGAATACCAAGTAACTACCATGGTAGATTTTGGCACCAAGGTTTTAGGAACGCAAAATGCCTCTTTAAATCGTATTTCAAATTTTAAAGATGAAATAGCCAATGCGCGTACCTTTAGCTTTTTGCACGAAATTGAAATGCTGTTGGAGCACGGCCTTATAAAGGGAGGCGATTTAAACAACGCAATAGTTTATGTAGATAAAGAACTTTCGCAAAGCACAATGGATAAACTTCGTACTGCTTTCGGAAAAGATTCTATTTCGGTAAAACCCAATGGGATTCTAGACAATTTAACCCTTCATTATCCAAACGAAGCGGCAAGACACAAGTTACTGGATGTAATTGGCGATTTGGCTTTGGTTGGAACACGGATTCGCGGTAGAGTAATTGCCAATAAACCCGGCCATCACGTAAATACGCAATTCGCGAAAAAACTTTCGCGTATTATTAAGATGGAGGCACGTAACAATATTCCAAAATTCGATATTAACCTTCCACCAGTAAAGGATGTAAACGAAATTATGGCAATGCTACCGCATAGACCGCCTTTCTTACTGGTAGATAAAATTATGGAAATGACCGATACAAGTGTCGTGGGACTTAAAAACGTTACCATGAACGAACCATTTTTTGTTGGTCACTTTCCAGGAGCACCGGTAATGCCTGGGGTTTTAATTGTTGAAGCAATGGCGCAAACGGGAGGAATCCTCGCATTGAGTACCGTTCCCGATCCCGAAAATTATTTAACGTACTTTATGAAAATAAACAACGTTAAATTTAAACAACAAGTAAATCCGGGCGATACCCTTATTTTTAAACTTGAATTAATGTCACCTATTCGTCGTGGAATTGTTCACATGCACGGAAATGCATACGCGAATGGCAAATTGGTGACTGAGGCCGAATTAATGGCCCAAATGGTAAAAACAAAAAATTTATAGTTAAAAGTTAGCGTGAAATATTCGTTTTTAATTCAAAAACCGATACCGCAATTTTTTAACTGTAAAAAACATTAAACGAGAGAAATGAATCAACCACTTGCATACGTCCATCCGGGCGCAAAAATAGCCAAAAACGTTGTTATTGAACCTTTTACAACCATTCACAATAATGTTGTTATTGGGGAAGGAACTTGGATCGGGAGCAATGTTACAATTATGGAAGGAGCTCGCATTGGTAAAAATTGTAACATTTTTCCCGGTGCTGTTATTTCGGCCATTCCACAAGATTTAAAATTTAAGGATGAAGAAACTACAGCAGAAATAGGTGATGGAACAACTATTCGAGAATATGTAACCATAAACCGCGGTACGGTAGATAGAGGCAAAACGGTTATTGGTAAAAACTGTTGGATTATGGCTTATTGTCATATAGCCCACGATTGCATCGTTGGTGATAACTGTATTTTTAGCAATAACAGTACCTTGGCAGGCCATGTAACTGTTGGAGATTTTGTTATCTTGGCCGGTATGACGGCGGTTCACCAGTTTTGTATGATTGGTAACCACGCCTTCGTTACTGGTGGCTCCTTAGTGCGGAAAGATGTTCCTCCATTTGTAAAAGCCGCTCGCGAGCCCCTAAGTTATGTAGGGATAAATTCTATTGGGTTAAGAAGAAGAGGTTTCAGTTCGCAAAAAATTACCGAAATACAGAATATTTACAGACTCCTCTATCAAAAAAATTACAATACTACACAAGCCACTGAAATTATCGAGGCCGAAATGGAAGCCACTCCTGAGCGCGATGAAATACTTCAGTTTATCAAAAATTCCAAAAGAGGAATTATGAAAGGCTATTTCAATTCAAATTAAAAACTAATTATTAATTCAACGTAAACATAAATAATGGCCACTTCATCAGATATTAGAAAAGGACTTTGTATCCGCTATAACAACGATATTTATAAAATTATTGAATTCCTTCACGTAAAACCAGGTAAGGGGCCGGCATTTGTCCGTACAAAAATGAAAAGTGTTACTACTGGGAAAACCATTGATAATACCTTTTCGGCAGGTCATAAAATAGACGATGTACGTGTTGAAACCCATAAATTCCAATATTTGTACAGCGAGGGCCAAATGTATCATTTTATGAATACCGAGGATTATTCACAGATTCAGTTAATGAAGGATATTCTTGACACACCAGAGTTAATGAAAGAAGGCGAAATAGTTACCGTACTTATAAATACCGAAGACAATGCCCCTCTTTCTGTTGAAATGCCAGCTCACGTAATCTTGGAGGTAACTTCAACCGAACCAGGTGTAAAGGGCAATACTGCTACAAATGCCACAAAACCCGCCATTGTAGAAACAGGAGCCGAAATTAACGTCCCGCTGTTTATAAACGAAGGCGATAAAATTAGAATAGATACCGATAAAGGTCAGTATCAAGAAAGAATTAAAGAA
Source organism: Aequorivita flava (assembly GCF_038742595.1). Classification (NCBI taxonomy): domain Bacteria; kingdom Pseudomonadati; phylum Bacteroidota; class Flavobacteriia; order Flavobacteriales; family Flavobacteriaceae; genus Aequorivita; species Aequorivita flava. The sequence goes on from NZ_JBANCF010000004.1 coordinate 62,172, forward strand.
TAACAAAAGCGTAGCCCTGCCAATTCGGGTTTATAAGTCTTAAAAAATCACTTAATATTTACTATTTATTTTGAAATTTCCTGCTCCCCAAACCCTTGAAAATATAGCTGTTATAATCGGTTCCGATTATGTAGGGGAACCTGCATTTCCTGTTTTGGGGATGAATGAAATTCATGTAGTGCAACCGGGAGATATAGTATTTGTGGACCATCCGAAGTATTATGATAAAGCCCTACAATCGCAGGCAACGGTTATCCTAATCAATAAAAAAGTTGATTGTCCCGCTGGCAAGGCTTTGCTTATTTCTGATGATCCTTTTCGTGATTTCAATAAATTAACCCAACATTTTAAACCATTTGAAAGTGCAAAGAGTGCAATTTCAGAATCTGCCAAAATAGGTGTAGATACCATTATTCAGCCCAATGTTTTTATCGGGAATAATGTAAAAATTGGAAATAATTGCTTAATTCATTCCAATGTTTGTATTTACGACAATACCGTAATTGGCAATAATGTAACCATACACGCCGGAACAATATTGGGTAGCGATGCATTTTATTATAAAAATCGGCCTGAAAAATTTGATAAACTTTTAAGCGGTGGCAATGTTGTAATTCAGGACAATGTAGATCTTGGCGCGCTTTGCACCATAGATAAAGGAGTTACTGCCGCAACCACAATTGGTGAAGGTTCCAAGCTGGACAATCAAGTTCAGGTTGGGCACGATACGGTTATTGGTAAACGTTGTTTAATTGCTTCACAAGTAGGTATTGCCGGTTGTGTGGTGATTGAAGATTTTGTAACAATTTGGGGGCAGGTGGGTATAACCAGTGGTATTACAATTGGCGAAAAAGCAGTTATTTCGGCCAAAAGTGGCGTAAGTAAATCCTTGCCAGGCAACCAGTCTTATTTTGGAACACCGGCAGATGAATTCAGAAAAAAGTATAAGGAATTGGCTTCAATTAGGCTTATTCCAGAAATTATAGAAAAATTGAATAAATTATCATGAAGAATAAAGCAAAAGAAATAGTCAGAAACTTCTACAGGTCAGATATATTGAGGGATGAAACTGTGATGGAGCGATTTTTTCATCCAGAATTAACCCTAATCTGGAACAGTGCCAACGGACTTACGATCATGAATTATGACGATATTGTAAATTTCTTTGGCGAAGTGCGGCGATCTTATAACGACTTACGGGTAGAAATAAGCCATTTGCTCGCTGATGGCAATCATGTAACCATTCGGTATAAATACTATATCCGTACGATGGAAAATTCTGATGAAGAACTAGGTATTGCCCATTTTATTGCCATTTGGGAAATAAAGGACGATTTAATATACCGGGGATATCAAGTCAGCCAGCCTGTAACCGATAAGGATGATACAAACGAAAGTTATCATAGAGTTAAGGTGTAATATCTTTTAAAAGCCTTGCCAAAAACTGTATCTTTGCGGCGATTATAAGAGAATCTGCTTTTGGTTCTACTTCAATCATTAATAAAAATAACCAATAGAAAATAGTTAAAAATGAGCGTTTTAGTAAATAAAAATTCAAAAATAATTGTTCAAGGCTTCACGGGTAGTGAGGGTACATTTCACGCCGAACAAATGCTGGAGTACGGAACCAACGTGGTAGGAGGGGTTACTCCAGGAAAAGGTGGGCAAATGCATTTAGATAGGCCTGTTTTCAACACAGTTTCAGAAGCAGTTGAAAAAACGGGCGCCGATACTTCTATTATTTTCGTACCACCTGCATTTGCTGCAGACGCCATTATGGAGGCCGCCGATGCGGGTATTAAAGTAATTATTACTATTACCGAAGGAATTCCTGTAAAAGATATGATTACAGCTTCAGACTATTTAAAAGATAGAGACTGCCGCCTGATTGGTCCTAACTGTCCGGGCGTTATTACCCCAGGCGAAGCAAAAGTAGGTATTATGCCAGGTTTTGTATTTAAAAAAGGAACAGTAGGAATTGTTTCAAAATCGGGAACACTTACTTATGAAGCGGCTGATCAAGTAGTAAAACAAGGATTGGGCATTACAACTGCAATTGGTATTGGAGGAGACCCTATAATTGGTACTTCAACTAAAGAAGCGCTGGAAATGCTAATAAACGATTCTGAAAGCGAAGCCGTAGTAATGATTGGCGAAATAGGCGGGCAATTAGAAATAGATGCAGCAAATTGGTACAAAAATAGCGGTATTAAAAAACCTGTAATTGGTTTTATTGCTGGTGAAACGGCACCTGCTGGGCGTACCATGGGCCACGCCGGAGCAATTGTAGGGGGTAGTGACGATACAGCGCAAGCTAAGAAAAAAGTAATGCGCGAATGTGGGATTCACGTTGTAGATTCTCCAGCAGAAATTGGTAAAAAAGTAAAAGAAGTTTTAGGATAACTAGCAATTTTAAACCTGCGAGGTTTTAAGAACCTTGTAGGTCTCAATCTTTAATTAGCTCTGTGAAATTCGCAGGGCTTTTTTTATGGAGAACCCGCAACCTTTTGTTATATTTGAAACCCCGCCTTTTGCGGTTTTTTAATTTACACATGTTGGGTCGAGCGGGTAACACAGAGCGAAGCTAAAGCGCAGCCGAGACCTATTTAGTTTAAAATCAAAAATGTTCATTATATGAAATTATTAGAAGGAAAAACAGCAATAATCACCGGTGGTAGCCGAGGAATAGGAAAAGGTATAGTTGAAACATTTGCCCAACACGGTGCCAATGTAGCTTTTACATATAGTTCATCTGCCGAAGCCGCAAATGCCCTGGCAGACGAGATTTCAAAAACAGGTGTTCAGGCAAAAGCCTATAAAAGTGATGCAGCTTCTTTTAACGAAGCTCAAAAATTAGCCGAGGAGGTTATAAAAGATTTTGGGAGCATTGATATACTCGTAAACAATGCCGGAATTACAAAAGATAACCTGTTAATGCGTATTTCTGAAGAAGATTTCGACAAAGTGATTGAAGTGAACCTAAAATCGGTTTTCAATATGACCAAAGCTGTGCAACGAACCATGTTAAAGCAGCGAAAAGGCTCTATTATAAATATGAGCTCCGTGGTAGGAGTGAAGGGAAATGCAGGACAGACAAATTATGCAGCTTCCAAGGCCGGCATCATTGGTTTTTCTAAATCTGTGGCTTTAGAATTAGGTTCTCGCGATATTCGCTGTAACGCCATCGCTCCAGGTTTTATTGAAACTGAAATGACCGGAAAACTAGACGAAGCCACCGTGCAAGGTTGGCGGGATGCCATTCCATTAAAACGCGGCGGTTCTCCCGAAGATATTGCCAATGCGTGTGTTTTCCTTGCTAGCGATCTTTCGGCATACGTTACAGGCCAAGTGTTGAACGTTGATGGCGGAATGCTAACCTAAGTTATATTAGGTGGTTGGTTGTAGATTGCGGAACTTATTCAGAAAATAATAAATTTCTCATACTATTGGCTTTTCAACTTTTAAACTCCTAAATATTTAAACTTTTTCAGTGACCACAGAAACCATACTTTATATAATTCTCGCCGGAGTAGTATCTATTGCTCTGGCGGTTTTTATGTATGGTTATAAGTCTAAACAAACTGGATCGCTACGATGGATTTTTGGCATACTTCGTTTTATAACCTTATTTTCTATCTTGCTTTTAATCATAAATCCAAAATTTAAAAGTGAAACCTATACCATTGAAAAGCCAAAACTCCCTGTGCTTATTGATAATTCGGCGTCGGTACGTGAGTTGGGTCAAACTGAGAATGTTTCGGAATTACTTCAAAAATTTAAGGAAAACGTAGATTTAAATAACAAGTTTGATGTTTCGTATTATTCCTTTGGAAATGATTTCCGCGAAAGCGATTCCCTATCTTTTGATGAAAAAAACACCAACATTGCCAAAGCACTTTCCTTAACAAACAGGCTGTTTAAAAATAAAACAGCACCAACCATTATTGTAACCGATGGCAATCAGACCCTTGGAAACGATTATGAATTTTCGTCAGCATCATATAAAAATGCTATGTACCCAGTAATTTTGGGGGATTCTGTAAAACACACCGACTTAAAAATTGAACAACTAAATACCAATCGGTATGCATTTCTTAAAAATCAATTTCCGGTAGAGGTGATTTTAAATTACAGTGGCCTTAAACCTGTAAATTCTGAGTTTATTGTTACACAAGGCGCGGCAACGGTTTATAGAGCAAATGTTTCTTTTTCTGAAAATGAATCTTCAAAAACATTAAATTTTACACTGGCGGCCAATGCTGTGGGCCTTCAAAAATATACGGCGCAGCTGCTTCCGCTAGCCGAAGAAAAGAACAAAACCAACAATAAAAAGCAGTTTGCGGTAGAGGTGATAGACCAAGCTACCAACGTTTTGGTGGTGAGTAAAATTACGCATCCAGATTTAGGTGCGTTAAAAAAGGCTGTTACATCTAATGAGCGTCGCACTGTGGCGTTTAAAAAACCTGCGGAAGCCGTAAACTCTTTGAACGATTATCAATTAGTTATTCTCTATCAACCGGACAGGGGGTTTGCTTCAATTTTTAATGAAATCGAAAAAACGGGTAAAAACACGCTAATTATTTCTGGATTATCCACAGATTGGTATTTTTTAAACGGCGCGCAGGACCATTATAACAAAGAGGCTTCCAACGCCAATGAAGACATTCAAGCCAAATTGAACAGCAACTATGGCACTTTCGCGGTTGAGGATATTGGCTTTAACGATTTTCCGCCTTTGCATACAGAATTTGGCGCATTAACCATCAGCGTGCCCAATGAAGTAATGCTGGAACAAACCGTTAACGGAATTACTAACGGAAATCCATTGCTCGCCACAATGGAAATAAACGGCAAACGCGATGCCATCTGGGATGGGGAAGGATTTTGGCGTTGGCGTGCGCGTAGCTTTTTACAAACTGAAAGCTTTCAAAGTTTTGATGATTTTATCGGAAATCTCGTTCAATATTTAGCATCAAACAAACGCCGAAACAGGTTGGAAGTCTCTTCGGAAACATTTTACTATAACAATAATCCAATAAAAATTTCTGCCCAGTATTTTGATAAAAATTATGTTTTTGACAATCGTGCCTCGTTGAATATTTCAGTAAAAAATACGGAGACGGAAAAACAGACCGTTTTCCCGATGCTGCTGCGTAACAATTATTACGAAGTAGATTTAAACAGTCTTTCGGCTGGAGAGTACAATTACACGGTTTCGGTGGCAAACGAAGCGGTTTCAAGCAGTGGCAGTTTCACTATTTTGGATTTTAATGTGGAGCAGCAATTCCTCAATGCCGACGTTTCAAAACTTCGGCGCATGGTCCAAAATACAAACGGAAAAGCCTTCTTTGCCTCAGAGGGCGATTTGCTTATCAATGCTTTAATTGAAAATACTAACTTCCAAAACATCGAGAAAAGCGAGCAAAAAGTAGTACCTTTGGTGGATTGGAAGTATCTTCTCGCCCTTATCGTTCTTGCACTCGCAGCAGAATGGTTTATAAGAAAATATAACGGACTCATCTAAATATTAACCCATATAAAAATATACAATGGAAAAATTACCCAAACTCACAATACCCGTCATCGTAGGAATTATTTTGCTGATAATTTTAGTATCAAAATCTTCGGTTACTATTGACTCCGGTCACGCAGGTGTGCTATATCAAACTTTTGGAAACGGTGTGGTTACCGATGAACCGCCGCTTGGCGAAGGTTTTCATATTATTGCGCCTTGGAATAGGGTTTTCGTTTATGAAGTACGCCAACAAGAACTTAGTGAAAAAATGCAGGTACTATCCAGCAACGGACTTGAAATTAAATTGGATGCCTCTGCTTGGTATCAACCCATTTACAGTGATGTTGCCAAGTTACACCAAGAAAAAGGAGAAGATTATTTGCAACGTGTTATTCAGCCAGCCATCAGAAGTGCGGCAAGAAGTGTTGTAGGTCGTTATACGCCCGAACAATTGTACTCTACCAAGCGAGATGCAATTCAAGAAGAAATTTTTGAGGAAACCAAAAAAATTCTTGACAAACAATACGTACAATTAAATGAAATTTTGGTGCGCGATGTAACCCTACCGCCAACAATTAAAGATGCGATCGAAAGAAAACTGAAGCAGGAACAAGAATCTTTGGAATATGAATTTAGACTCGTAACAGCAGATAAAGAAGCTCAAAAAGTTAGAATTGAAGCCCAAGGAAAAGCAGATGCGAATGCTATTTTAAGTGCTTCATTAACAGATAAAATCCTTCAGGACAAAGGAATTGACGCTACTTTAGAACTTGCAAAATCGCCAAATGCCAAAGTAGTGGTGGTTGGTTCGGGCGATAGTGGACTGCCTTTGATTTTGGGGAATAACTAAATCTGCTGATAGGTCGAGACCTCTTTTAATCTACTTATAGTAAGAACTACAATTTATTTAAAAAACCTTCCCGCGCGGAAGGTTTTTTTATGAGTCTATAATTCCTTTTATAGAACAAATATTATTCCCATAAATCCAAGATTATAGTATAAATAACCTTTCAGTGTTTCTGAGAAACTTTTGATAGGCCATTGATTGTGAACATATTATTTACTTTTATTAAATTTGAAACGTATAAAAAAGAATCTGAAAGAGGGCAAACGACCTTCCTATGCATTTTATTTAAACTGAAATTTTAATATGAACCCGAGACAACTATCCATTATCGCCGGACTTAGTTATTTGGTAATTTTCTTTGCCGCAATATTCGCCAACTTTTTTGTTTTGGAATCCTTGCTTGCCGCGCCCCTCGAAACAGTTCAGCAAAACAATTTAATGGTGCGCTTTGGGGCGATGGCCTTTCTCGTGGCGGCGGTTTTTGATGTTGTCGTAGCTTGGGCACTCTATCTTTTGTTCAAAAAACATCCCTTGACAAATCTAAGTACCTATTTCAGGATTATGCACGCGGCCATTATGGGGATTGCGGTTTTTGCTTTGATGTTAACAGTGTCGCTGACCACTGCTGCGGAAATTCTTAAACAAGTGGAAATCTTCAATATTATGTGGTTAATTGGATTATTTTTCTTCGGGATTCATTTAATCCTGCTTGGGAAAATTCTTCAAAAACCATCCTTCATCGTGTTTTTCCTCATTCTTGCAGGAACGATGTACCTGCTCGACACTGCAGCACATTTTTTATTGGTCAATTATGATGAATACAATTCCATCTTTTTGGCCCTCGTGGCTATTCCAAGTGTAATAGGCGAGATGTCGCTGGCAGTGTGGCTTTTGGTAAAAGGAGGTAAAAGTGCGCTAAAAGAATGAAAAATGCTTAGATTTTTTAGAAGAATAAGACAGAATTTACTCGCTGAAAAGAAATTTACAAAATATCTTTTTTACGCCTTGGGAGAAATTATCTTGGTAGTAATCGGCATCTTGATTGCCCTTGCCATCAACAACGCAAACCAAAAACGATTGACTGAAAAAAACGAAGTAACTTATTTAATGGGCTTAAAGGAAGAATTTCAGACCAGTAAATTGAAATTAAAGGAATTGATTGCGGTTAACCAAGACAATTACAGCGGTGCCAAGCAAATACTGGAATATACCGGCGATCCTTCTGCAACACCTTCGGAAGAAGAATTTTCAAAAGTTTTGTATTCCACTTTTTCAACCGATATAGCTTTTAACCCCAACAACTCACTTTTGCAGGAAATTATCAATTCCGGAAATTTAAAAAATCTTTCCGACACTGAATTGAGAATACAGTTGACCAATTGGATCTCAACTATTGAAGATATTCGAAGACAGGAGGAAGAACTTGGCATTCAGCGCATAAAAGTCCTGGATATGTTCCGCACAAATGATTACAGCCTTCGCACCATCTTTGAAAAGGCCGGAGTGTCTGAATCCATTGGCTTGCCCAGCACCGACGTCACAGAAAGTAACCTAAGTTTATTGGATTCAAAGGAATTTGAAAATAACGTGCTCATGTTTATCATCACCAGTTACGCAACTGAAGAGGTTCATTATCGTCCCTTAATGCAAGATTTGGATAAAATCCTGAAACTGATTGACGGTACAAAATAAAATGTTCCTAAAAACTTTTAATCTGTCTTTTGAAACGATCTAATAATCACCAACCCACAAATCACAGCTACAGCGGTTAAACCAAGGGCCAAAACGGTATTGCTATAAATAAAATTCCCAATTGCAAACAGGGAGCAATAAACCCCAACCACACCTGCAAAGAACCCAAGGATTTTCATTCCAAAACCTTTAAACTTAGATTCATTTCCAAAAATAAGTTTGTTAAAGCTGTTTAAAGTCTCGGCATTTGAAGGTTGCGTCATTAAAGTTACAAGCACCCATCCAATTGTAGTTATTGCAACGCTAAATACCAATTGCCAATGTCCTGCCATTTCTATAATTGGGGTGTCCATTTTTCCGTTTACAAAGAAAAAAGCTGCGATTATAAACGAAATTAGCATTGCTGCAATTTCACTGTACGGATTAATTCTGCTCCAGAACCACCGCAGAATAAAGAGCAATCCAGTTCCTGCACCAATTGATAGCAATAGGTTAAAACCATCCCGGGCTTCTTCTAAAACAAGTGCCAGTAAGCCGGCTAAAATCATCATTACAACTGTTGAAGTTCTACCTACGGCAACTTGTTCCTTGCCGGTAGCGTTTTTTCGAAGAAAACGCACATAAAAGTCGTTTACCACGTAAGAGCTTCCCCAGTTTAAGTGCGTTGAAATAGTACTCATAAAAGCTGCGATAAGCGATGTAATTACAATTCCCAAAAGCCCAGCAGGCAAAAATGTAAGCATAGCTGGATAGGAAAGATCATTTTTCACAAATGAAGGATTTAAATTAGGAAAAGCAGCCTGTAAACTTTCAAGATTTGGATAAATTATAATTGACGCCAGCCCGATAATAATCCACGGCCACGGACGAAGCGCATAATGCGCAAAGTTGAAAAACAAAGTAGCCCAAGTAGCGTGTTTTTCGTTTTTGGCTGCAAGCATTCGCTGTGCAATATAACCGCCACCGCCGGGTTCTGCTCCAGGATACCAAACGCTCCACCATTGCACAGCGAGGGGAACGATAAGCAATGGAATTAACAATTCAGGTTTTGAAAAATCGGGCAGCATTGCAGTTTTTGCAGCAACGGTAGGAGTGGAGAGCAGGTTTTCAATTCCACCAATTTCTGGCATATTCACTATAAAAATAGTTGCCCAAATACTGCCCACCATGGCAATTATAAATTGCACAAAATCTGTTAGTAAAACACCTTTCAATCCTCCAAAAGCCGAGTAAATTACTACTACTGGCGAGGCGATCAGCAAAACTTCGTACGAAGAAAGCCCGAACATTACGTGTCCAATTTTAATTGCGGCCAGACACACATTCGCCATAATAACAATGTTAAAGAATACCCCCAGATAAATTGCTCTAAAACCTCTTAAAAATGCGGCGCTTTTTCCGCTGTAGCGCAATTCATAAAATTCCAGATCGGTTGTAATACCGCTACGTCGCCACAGTTTTGCGTAGAAAAAAACAGTCAACATTCCCGTTAACAGAAAACTCCACCAGATCCAATTTCCAAAAACCCCGTCTTCCCGAATAACACCCGCAACAAAATTGGGCGTATCTGCTGCAAACGTAGTTGCAACCATACTTACGCCGAGCAGCCACCAGGGCATATTTCTATCGGAAAGGAAAAAAGACTTCGAGTCCTTTCCAGATTTTTTGGCCACGAGTAGCCCTATTGCGATAAAAACAATAAAAAATGAAACTATAATTATCCAGTCAAGTGTTTCTAAATGCATAAAAAGAAGTGATTTTTCAGCTGTTTATAAATGCTTGGGTGAAAGTAAATAAATTGTACCGAATAAAATAAAGCGTTAAAATTTTATATTCACAGTTTAATAAACAATCTTTTTGTTTAGATTTGCCATCACAATTATGAACAATTCATTTTTACATCATCACCATATTTCTCTCCACGCGCTCGCGAGGTGATATGGCTATTGTGTAAACCCAACAATATTCAAAACCCGTTTGAGCAATCAAACGGGTTTTTTTATTCCTTAAACTGAACAGAATTATATGAGAAAACTTAAAATTGCAGTTCAAAAATCAGGGCGACTTCACGATGAATCCCTTGCACTGCTCAAGGATTGCGGCATTTACATAGACAATGGTCGCGACCAGTTAAAGGCTTCGGCCACTAATTTTCCTTTGGAAATCTATTACCTGCGCAACGGCGATATTCCGCAGTATTTAAAGGATGGGGTGGTAGATTGTGCCATTATAGGCGAGAATCTTTTAATTGAAAAAGGAGAGGAAATTGGAATTATCGATAGATTGGGGTTTTCAAAATGCAGGGTTTCCCTCGCGGTTCCGAAGACTTTTAAATATAATTCCATTGAAGATTTCCACGGAAAACGAATTGCCACTAGTTACCCCGAAACCACCCGAAAATATTTAGAAGAAAAGGGAATTGAAGCCGAACTTCATATTATCAACGGCAGTGTAGAAATTGCGCCCAATATTGGCTTAGCTGATGCAATTTGCGACATTGTGAGCAGCGGTAGCACCCTTTTCAAAAATAATTTAAAGGAGGTGGAAGTAATTTTAAAAAGTGAAGCCGTTCTCGCCGTGTCTCCTACTATTTCCGAAGATGCCAACAAAACTCTCGACAAAATTCGCTTCAGGATTCAATCTGTTTTGCAGGGCCGGGATTCACGTTATGTGCTGTTGAATGTGCCCAATGATAAGATTGATGAAATTATTAAAATTTTACCCGGAATGAAAAGTCCCACTTTGCTGCCACTGGCAGAGGAGGGCTGGAGCAGCATTCATTCCGTAGTAAACCGAGATACTTTTTGGGAAGTAATTGAAGAATTGAAACAAGCCGGCGCCGAAGGAATTTTAGTCTGCCCGATTGAAAAAATGATACTTTAAAATACGAGCGACGAGCGACGAGCGACGAGCGACGAATGACGATCGACGAGCGACGAATTGCGGGAGGTAAGCAATAAATTGAAACTTACAAAAAATTGAACCTTGAATCTGGAATTTAAAAAGATGAAAAAAACATATAATCCCACACCTGAAACCTGGAGCGAACTTTTAAAACGCCCCACCCAAACCATCGCCGATGTAGAAGCAACGGTAAACGATATTTTTTCTGAAGTAAAATCGAAAGGGGATGCAGCGGTGAAAAAATACACCCAACTTTTTGACGGAATTTCCTTAGTGGAAATATTGGTTTCAAAGGAAGAAATCGCGGCTTCGGAAAAGGCCGTTTCCGAAGAATTAAAAACTGCCATTAATCTTGCTAAAGCAAACATCGAAAAATTCCACAGTGCCCAAAAAACGGAACGTGTTATGGTTGAAACTACGGAGGGAGTTAATTGTTGGCAAGAAAAGAGACCCATCCAAAAAGTTGGACTGTATATTCCCGGAGGTTCAGCCCCTTTGTTTTCCACGGTGTTAATGTTGGCTATTCCTGCAAATATTGCGGGTTGCAAAGAGATTGTTTTATGCACGCCGCCCGATAAAAAAAGCAAAATTAATCCGGCAATTTTATATACCGCAAATCTGTGCGGAGTAACCAAAATTTTTAAAATTGGCGGTATTCAAGCCATTGGTGCAATGACTTTTGGGACAGAAAGCGTTCCTCCGGTTTACAAAATTTTCGGTCCCGGAAACCAATTTGTAACCGTTGCCAAACAAATTGCCACCAAACACGGCGTAGCGATCGATATGCCCGCCGGGCCTTCGGAATTGCTAGTATTTGCTGACTATACGGCCAACATTTCTTTCGTTGCTTCCGATTTGTTGTCGCAGGCCGAACACGGCGCGGATAGTCAAGTTGTTTTAGTTACCACTTCGAAAAAGCTTTTGAATTCAGTGGAAAAGGAGGTTGAGAAACAACTGAAAAAACTGCCACGTAAAGCTATTGCTGAAAAAGCTATCGTAAATTCAAAATTGATTTTGGTTAAAAATAACACGGAAGCAATGAAGCTTATCAACGCCTACGCGCCCGAACACTTTATTGTTATTTCAAAAGAAGAAGATTTTTTTATTGAAAACATACAAAATGCCGGCTCAGTTTTTATTGGAAACTACACGCCAGAGAGCGCTGGCGATTACGCTTCGGGAACCAATCACACTTTACCAACCAACGGCTACGCAAAACAGTACAGCGGTGTAAATCTAGACAGTTTTATGAAAAGTATGACGTTTCAGAAAATTTCAGAAAAGGGAATTCAGAATATTGGTAAAACAATAGAATTAATGGCAGAAGCCGAAGGATTGCAGGCGCACAAAAATGCTGTTACGCTTAGGTTAAAAAGTTTAAAAAAATTTTCCGATCGAGCGCAGTCGAGACCTTAAATTGAAAAAATATGAAGAACAAAATTGATATTCAATCCCTCATCCGCCCAAACGTAGCCAAAATGATACCATACAGCTCCGCCCGCGATGAGTTTAAGGATTTTGACAGTGAAATGATTTTCCTCGACGCCAATGAAAATCCGTTTGAAACTAACGTAAACCGGTATCCCGATCCGCAGCAGCGAAAGCTAAAGGAAATTCTTTCAAAACAAAAAAACATTCCTGTCAACCAAATTTTATTGGGAAATGGAAGCGATGAAGTGCTCGACCTAATTTTTAGGGCATTCTGCGAGCCCACTAAAGATAACGTAATAACGTTACCGCCAACCTACGGAATGTACGGCGTTTTGGCAAATTTGAACGATGTTGAAAATAGGGAAGTACTGCTCGATGCAGATTTTCAGCCTGTTTTGGATGAAATTTCAAGAACAGCAGATGCACGTACCAAAATTCTATTTATCTGTTCACCCAACAATCCCACGGGTAATTTAATTGCTTCCGATTGTATTTTGAAACTTTTAAAAACCTTCAATGGATTGGTGGTTATCGATGAGGCTTATATAGATTTTGCAAATGCGGAAAGTTGGATTTCGAGATTGGACGAATTCCCTAATTTAATTGTCACTCAAACCCTTTCAAAAGCATACGGATTGGCGGGAATCCGTTTGGGAATCTGTTATGCTTCCGCGGAAATAATTTCGGTTTTAAACAAAATAAAACCTCCGTACAATATTAATATACTTACGCAGCAAAGCGCTATTGGGCAATTTCAACATACAGAAAGAATAAAAAAGAATATACGCTCAATAATAGCAGAAAAGAAAAGGCTACTTAAAGCTATAGTTCAAGTTAATTTCATTGAAAAAATCTTTTCAACCGAAGCAAATTTCATCTTAATAAAAGTAGATGATGCCGAAAAACGCTACGCACAATTGTTAAAAAACGGCATTGTAGTGCGCGAAAGAAGTTCACAGCCACGTTGTGAAAACACACTGCGTATAACCATTGGTACAAAAACCGAAAACACAGAACTAATCAATATATTAAAAACATTAAATAAATGAAAAAACGCGTATTGTTTATAGACCGTGACGGCACCATCATAAAAGAAACCGTAGATGAGCAAATTGACGGGTTTGAAAAAATGAATTTTTACCCAAAAGTGTTTACTTACTTGGGAAAAATTGCAAAGGAGCTCGATTTTGAATTGGTAATGATTACCAATCAAGATGGTTTGGGAACTGACTCTTTTCCCGAAGAAACCTTTTGGCCCGTGCATAATTTTATACTGAAAGCTTTTGAAAATGAAGGCGTTAATTTTAGTGATGTTTTAATTGATCGTACGTTTCCGCACGAAAATGCTGACACGCGCAAACCGGGGATAGGACTGCTTAAAAAGTATTTTTCAGAAGAATACGATCTTCAAAATTCATTTGTAATTGGCGACAGATTAACGGATATCGAGCTTGCCAAAAACTTAGGCACGAAAGGAATTTTTATTAATGATAATACAAATTTGGGCGCTACGGAAATATCAATAAAAGCTGAAGAAATTCAAGAATACATCACTAAGGAAACTAACGATTGGAAAGAAATTTATGAATTTTTAAAACTTGAGCAACGTGTTTCAGAATTACAGAGAAAAACGAACGAAACTGATATTTCAATAAAATTGAATTTGGACGGCAGTGGAAAAAGTAATATTAACACTGGAATTGCTTTCTTTGACCATATGCTTGACCAATTGGCGAGACACGGCCAATTGGACTTAGAAATTACTGTAAATGGTGATTTGGAAGTGGATGAGCACCACACCATTGAAGATACCGCAATTGCATTGGGCGAAGTTTTCAACAAAGCATTAGGCGAAAAATTAGGAATGGAGCGCTACGGTTTCTGCTTGCCGATGGACGATTGTTTAGCGCAGGTTGCGATAGATTTCGGGGGAAGAAATTGGCTGGTTTGGGACGCAGACTTCAAACGAGAAATGATTGGCAAAATGCCCACGGAAATGTTTTACCATTTTTTTAAAAGTTTTACTGATGGCGCCAAGGCGAATCTGAATATTAAAGCCGAAGGAACCAACGAGCACCACAAGATTGAAGCAATATTTAAAGCATTTGCAAAGGCTATTAAAATGGCGGTAAAACGCGACGCCGAGAAAATGATTTTGCCATCAACAAAAGGAAAATTATAGGTTCGAGCGACGAATTACGAGCGACGAGAAATTAAAACAGGAATTATGAAAATCGTAATAATTAATTACGGAGCAGGCAACATTCAAAGTATCAAATTTGCCTTGAAAAGATTAGGGATTGAGGCAATTTTAAGTAATGATGAAACTGAAATCCGCCAAGCAGACAAGATGATTTTTCCCGGTGTGGGTGAGGCTAGTAGCGCGATGCTTAAATTGAAGGAGGCGGGTTTGGACGAAGTTATACCTACCTTGAAACAACCGGTTTTAGGGATATGTTTGGGAATGCAGTTGCTGTGCAATTCTTCGGAAGAAGGAAATACGAAGGGTTTGGGAATATTTGATGTAGAGGTAATAAAGTTTCCAAACAGTGTGAAAGTGCCACAAATAGGGTGGAACCAAATTCAAAACCTGAAATCAGGACTGTTTAAAAATATTTCAGAAAATGAGTTTATGTATTTGGTGCACAGTTTTTACGCGCCGCTTTGTAAAGAAGCAATTGCAACAAGCGAATACGGAATTCAGTATTCATCAGCTTTGCGGAAGGATAATTTTTACGGCGTTCAATTTCACCCCGAAAAAAGTAGCACCGCTGGGGAACAAATTTTAAAAAACTTTTTAAATCTCAAATCTCAATACTAATATCTCAATTCTAAAAATGCGAATAATACCAGCAATAGACATAATAGACGGCAAATGTGTCCGTCTTTCAAAAGGAGACTACAGTACAAAAAAGGTCTACAACCAAAACCCTTTGGAGGTTGCAAAACAATTTGAGGCTCACGGAATAAAATATTTGCATTTGGTGGATTTAGACGGTGCAAAGAGCAAGCACATTGTAAACCACAATATTTTGGAAGAAATCGCTTCGAAAACAAATTTAAAAATTGATTTTGGCGGCGGACTAAAAACCGATGAAGATTTGCGGATTGCCTTTGAATGTGGTGCGAAACAAATAACAGGCGGGAGTATTGCCGTAAAAAAACCTGACATTTTTAAAAATTGGCTGCAAAAATTCGGAAGTGATAAAATTATTTTAGGCGCCGATGCCAAAGATGAAAAAGTGGCAATCAGTGGATGGATGGAAGATTCAGCTTTGGAATTGATACCATTTATTCAAAATTATGTTGAACATGGAATTGAATATGTTATCTGCACAGACATCAGTAAAGATGGGATGTTGGAAGGTCCTTCGTTTGATTTGTATCGTAAAATTTTAAAAGAAATTACAGTGTCCGATCGAGCGCAGTCGAGACCTACCTTGAAGCTATTTGCCTCTGGTGGAATCTCAACATTTGAAGAACTTCCAAAACTCGCCGAAATTGGCTGTGAAGGAGTTATTATTGGAAAAGCCATTTATGAAAACAGAATTAATTTAAAACAATTGGAAAATTATATTTTGGACAACTAGGTTTGAGCGACGAATGACGAACGACGAACGACGAGGGACGAACGACGAGGGACGAACGACGAGGGACGAATTACGAGCGACGAACGACGAATTACGAGCGGCGAATTACGAGCGATGAATGCTGGGCAACGAGGGTTGAGTTATTTGTTATGAATAAAATAAAAGGTTATAAATAATTAAAATTAATTTTAAATTGAATTTGTCTAACATTAAAACATAGCATTACGCAGGATTTAAAGGCTAGAACTAAAAATTTTACTTTGGATTGTTTGGCATTGTGTACTAAAATTCCAAAGTCAAGAGAATTCGACTCGATTGTACGTCAACTTATTAGATCATCAAGCTCTGTTGGTGCAAATTATCGGGCCGCCAACAGAGCAAAATCTGATCGTGATTTTATAAACAAGTTAAAAATTGTAGAGGAGGAAGCAGATGAAAGTATGTTTTGGTTGGAGATATTATTAGAAATTAATTTGAATAATATCGAAAATATCAAAACATTAATCAATGAAAGTGATGAGTTAGTGGCAATAACAGTAGCTTCCATAAAAACTGCAAGAAAAAGACTATGAAAAATAGTTCAAAACTTCGTAACTCCCGGCTCATCTTTCCGTTCGTCGCTCGTCGGTCGTAACTCGTACTTCTTATGTTAACAAAACGAATAATACCGTGTCTCGATATTAAAAACGGACGGACCGTAAAGGGAGTCAACTTCCTTGATTTGCGCGATGCTGGGGACCCTGTGGAATTGGCAAAATTCTATTCAGAAAACGGAGCCGATGAATTGGTTTTTCTGGATATTTCAGCAACTGAAGAACGCAGAAAAACATTGGCCGACTTAGTTTTAAGAGTCGCAGAAACCATCAATATTCCTTTTACTGTGGGCGGTGGAATTTCTTCCGTGGAAGATATGGAAATTCTTTTAAACAATGGCGCCGATAAGGTTTCAATAAATTCTTCCGCAGTAAAAAATTCGCAATTGATAAATGATTTGGCTTCAAAGTTTGGCTCGCAGTGTATTGTTGTGGCAATTGATGCCAAACAGATTGACGGCCATTGGAAAGTGTATTTGGTAGGAGGAAAGGTGCCTACCGAACTCGATTTGTTTGCATGGGCAAAGGAAGTGGAACAACGCGGGGCAGGCGAAATACTTTTTACATCCATGGATCACGACGGAACAAAAAACGGTTTTGCGAACGATGCTTTGGCAAAACTTTCCACAGAGCTGAATATTCCAATTATTGCTTCGGGTGGAGCGGGAAGGATTCAGCATTTTACAGATACTTTTATCTATGGAAAAGCCGATGCAGCCTTGGCTGCCAGTGTATTTCACTTTAAGGAAATAGCGGTGATTAATTTAAAAAAAGAATTACAAATCCAGGGCCTCCCTGTTAGACTCTAACAATATGGAAATAGATTTTAAAAAATACAACGATGGCCTTGTACCAGCTATAATTCAGGATACTTTAACAAGCAAAGTGTTGATGCTTGGCTATATGAATGAGGAAGCATTTTTAAAAACCAATCAATCAAAACAGGTAACTTTCTTTAGCCGAAGCAAGCAAAGGCTTTGGACAAAAGGGGAGGAAAGCGGCAATTTTTTAAATCTGGTTTCCATCGCGGTAGATTGCGATAACGATGCGTTGTTAATAAAGGTAAATCCCACGGGACCCGTTTGCCACAAAGGCACCGACACTTGCTGGAAAGCAGAGAATGTTTCAAGTTTTGGTTTTTTTTCAGAATTGGAAAGCATAATTCAAAATAGAAAAGACAATTCGGAAAATGAAGATTCTTACATCGCATCCCTTTTCAGAAAGGGCATCAATAAAATTGCCCAAAAAGTAGGCGAGGAGGCAATAGAAGTGGTTATTGAAGCAAAAGATTGCAATGACGACTTATTTTTAAACGAAAGCGCCGACCTACTATTTCATTATTTAATTTTGCTTCGCGCAAAGGGTTTTACGTTAAACGATGTTGAAAGAATACTTCGGAAGCGGCATATTTCAAAATAGATTTATACTTTTTTCCTACCTTTAGAAAAACAATTTACTTCTATATGGCGGCCAAAAGAAGAAGAAAAACGCAACCCACTAAAATTCAACCCAAAAGAGCAAAGAATCTTTCACCAGGAACGGTTGCCTATACGGGTAAAAAAACCACTACGGTTACTGAACTGGATATTATAGATTATTCCAAGGAACATTTCCATCGTTTTGAAACAAATAATATTGAGGAAGCATTTAATTATGAGGATTCAACAAATATTACGTGGATAAACGTTAACGGTCTGAGCAACACGCAGGATATTATCGCACTTGGTAATCATTTTGAACTGCACCCATTAATCCAAGAAGATATTGTAAGTACATATCAACGGCCAAAAATTGACGAATACGAAGAATACCTATTTATAGTTTTTAAAATGCTGCATTACGATAATGAGCAACTTACTATTGAGCATATTAGTATGGTGGTGGGGAAAGATTATGTGGTGACCCTTCAAGAAGCCGAAGGTGATGTTTTTAATGATTTACGCGATCGTCTGGAGAATGGTAAAGGTAGAATTAGAAATGCCGGAGCAGATTATTTAATGTTTGCAATTTTGGATGCGGTGGTTGATAATTATTTTTCGGTAATTGAATTTTTAAGCAATAAGGTTGAATTGCTGGAAGATAAACTTTTTGACGATAAGGAAGATCCAAACATTACTGAGGAAATTCAAGAACTTAAAAAGGAAATTTTAAAAATTCGTCGCGCTGTACTACCCCTTCGGGAAGTTATAAATAGATTGGAAAAAATTGAAACTTCGTTAATCGAGGAACGCACCAATAAATACATTCGCGATCTATACGATCATATAATCCAAGTGAATGAAAGTGTTGAAATTTACCGCGATATGATTTGGGGCTTGATGGATATGTACATGACCACCATCAGCAATAAGATGAACGAGGTGATGAAAGTACTTACCATTATGGCTTCCATATTTATTCCGCTAACGTTTATGGCGGGTATTTACGGGATGAATTTTGACCACATGCCCGAACTTCATTTTAGGTATGGCTACTACTACCTTTGGGGCGCTATGATTTTGGTGTTTTTTGGATTATTGTGGTATTTTAAACGCAAAAAGTGGTTGTAAAATTTTTGCGCATTTTTAATTCGTTAAGCGCTTTAAAGTTATCGGTAATTATGGCTATTCTCAAAATTCGGAAACTGTTATTTCAACTTTTAAAACAATTAGAAATATTATTTTCTTTTGCTCCATACTTCGTTAATAGGGTCTCCTTTGGTTGAAAAACCCAAATGGTACCAATTGCCATCCTTTAAATTGTAATCAAATTTAAGTTGTAGTCCAACCTTGGAATTATCTCTAGAAAAAAATTCTATATTTTCAGTGTAAACTCCATCTTTAGTTGTGTAAGTTCCGCCCCCCGTCGCCATAAATTTTTTCGTTTCAGTATTATATGCTATCCACTGAAAACGGGTGCCAGATAAAATTTTCATTGTTTTTCTTGGGGTTTCGGTATCTCGCATTTCCTTTTTTCTGTCTTTAATTCTGCCAGACATCAACCAAGCACCCTGTAATTGGCCGGGAGTACCGTTATCTATCCTTTTCATTTTTACATTGCTACCTTCAAATTCAATAATTGAATCGTTTATAACCACCTGAAAACTTGATTTAGAACCTACTTTTTCGGGATTCGCTGAGTTGAATTCAACTTCTTCCGTAATTGTATTGCCATCCAGTTTCCAACTTCCCCCAACGGTAGAAATAAATTCACCTGAGTCTGCATTGTAGGTGGTGAATACCTGATGTTTTTCTGAAAAAACCAGCACATTTCTCAAATTCTCACCATCTTCCGACGTATAAACACGCTCCCATGCACCTATTAAACTTTGCGCATTTGTTCCAATAGATATAAAGCTACAGAGTAAGCAAAAGACAATTTTTTTCATAACCGTTTTTTTAGTTTCAATAGATTTTCTTCCACTAAAATACAGTTAATTTTCCTAATTGCTATGCTTTCAAAAAAGGTTGACAGCCAAATCCATGCCGTTTGGTTTCTTCCCCAAACTTCCCAGTTAATTGAATAGTTATTGTTATTTTTATTTTTTAAAATTTGATACTAAAAAATACAATGCCCAAACCCATCATTTCTGAATTCGCGGCGATAAAACTTCAATAATAAGATGATCAATAACAGACTAGAAAATCTGCAGCAACAGCTAACTAAATATAATTTAGACGCAGTGATTATTCCTTCTACCGATCCCCACCAATCCGAATACGTTGCGGAGCACTGGAAAATACGGGAACACTTTTCAGGGTTTTCTGGCTCGGCGGGTGTGTTGGTAGTATTGAAGAATGAAGCTGCCCTTTGGACAGATTCGCGTTATTTTTTACAGTTTGAAGACGAATGCCAAACCTATAACATAAACTTGCACAAACAATCTATTCCACACGCGCCCGAACACGTGCAATGGCTTGTTGATAGTTTGGAGGAAAACGCTGATATTGGCCTAGATTTTTTACAGTTTTCCAAAGCCCAAATAGACTATATAAAGGAAATTTCGAAATCGAAAAATATTGCGCTTAAAAACACACCGAATTTAATTGATGAAATCTGGAAAAACAGACCTGCTTTACCCAATTTTCCAGTCAATATTCATCCGTTAGAATACAGCGGCGAATCAACAGCTTCAAAAATAAAAAAGATTCAAAATAAAATTACAAATGCGAAAGCCGACTACTACCTGTTTTCGAGTTTAGATGAAATTGCTTGGCTTTTTAATATTCGTTCGCAAGATGTGGATTTCACTCCACTAGTCACCGCTTATGCTTTAGTAGGACTTGAAAACACCCACTTATTTTGTGATAGAAATAGATTTTCTGCCTCTGCAATTGCTTCGTTTTCAAATTTGAATATTGAAATTATAGATTATCATTTAGCAATTGATGCGTTTGAAAAATTAGACGCCAATAAGAAGATTATTACAGATGTTTCTTCTTTAAATTATGCGGTTTACAGTGCAGTGCAGAGTAAATTTTTATTTCAAAATTCACTGGCAAAAGAATTGAAAGCTATTAAAAATGAAACTGAAATAGCCGGCTCAAAAAATTGCATGTTAAAAGACGGGGTGGCGCTAACTAAGTTTTTTATGTGGTTGGAAAAGGAGCTTACGGCACGATCAATTTCAGAATATGAAATTGGTAAAAAATTGGAAGGCTTTCGGAAACAACAGGATTTGTACGTGGGCGAATCCTTTGCGGCAATTGTGGGCTACAAAGGCAATGGCGCAATAATTCATTATACCGCTACAGAAAATGGCGCTGTAATGGTTAAAAATGAAGACATTTTGCTGGTTGATAGCGGCGCGCAATACAAAGATGGCACTACAGATATTACGCGCACTGTTTGGTTGGGGGGAACGCCAACCTCTGAATTAAAAATAGCCTATACTTCGGTTTTAAAAGGATATATAGCACTTGAACAATTGCAATTCCCTAAAGGTACCGTTGGCATGCAAATGGATGCATTTGCTCGATTTCACCTGTGGAATCAAGGTTTAAACTATCCTCACGGTACGGGTCACGGTATCGGTAGTTTTGGAATGGTACACGAACCCGCACAAGGTTTTACAACCAATCCAGCAACGAGTAGTGGGAGCACAGCACATTTGCCAAATCAATTAACCACTATAGAACCGGGGTGTTACAAAAAGGATGTTTATGGTATTCGGATTGAAAATATAGTGCTCTCAATTGCCAAAGAAACTACTGAATTTGGTGAGTTTTTAGGCTTTACACCCCTCACATTATTCCCGATTGATAGACAACTCATTGACAAATCGCTACTCACAGATTCCGAAATAGCATGGTTTAATTCTTATCATCAAATGGTTTTGCAGGAATTATCGCCATTATTAAATAATGATGAAGTGGAATGGTTAAAGGCTATGTGTGAAAAATTATAACAACTTATTCGTGATTATTAAAACCGAAGAATAGTTAACATCACTCGTTTTAGAGCGCAGCGGTCTTATATCTAGTCCTCCAGCCAGCGGTCTATAATACCATAAATTTGGTTCTGCTCTTCCGCGCTAAAGCTTTTAATTCGTGTTCTATGGTCACCTTCAGGCTTTATGAATTTATATAGTTCGCGTTTGTCTGCGTTTTCGGTTAAGGCAACAGCTGTAGCACTCCAAGCGTCGTATTCGCCATAAATAAAGAGCATTTTTTCTGCCTTAGTATCTAAAAATGATTTTATACGTTGCATAGGTTTTAAATCAAAAGCTTTTGTAATTCCTTCAGGAAAAGCCCAATCAAAAGTGTACATTTTATCTGTATGTAGATATTTTTCAAACGGCATTGTTTCATAGCCATAAATGCCTTGTTCCGTTAGGGCTGCCCAAAAATACGGCTGTAATTTTTCTACAGATTTTTCTTCAAAAAAACCATAACCTACAACATCAAATAAATGTTTGTAAATAGCTTCTGCGGAAGCTGTTGACAACGGAATTGTATTTCCATCTACACCCCATTGCCAATACGCAAAGGCATATTCCAATATTGAATAATCGAGAGCTTTTTCTATACCGAATTCCCAAGACATATCATTTTCTGCGGCCTTTGTTTTTAGTATTTCTAATAATGCTTCTCTATTTTTGAAACATAATTCTTGAAAATTTTTAATTTTTAGCCTTTCCTCAGCCGTCCCTACGTTTTTTAAAAACTTAAAAATCCGGTCGTCTTCCCTTTTAAAATTTAATGGACCAACGTAGCAAACACAGGCATCTACATTTTCTGGAAAATAGAGGCGATGTGCCATAACTGTTTGGCAACCTTTCGATATTCCTGTAGAAATAAATTTTGCATTTGGATATAAGGCATTTCTAATTGCATTAATTATAGTAGCCTGATCTTTAGCGGCATTTTCTACCGTTAATGTATTCCAATCAATTTCTTCCGGTCGGGAATTATTAAAATAACGATGCTCAATTGAAAGTTGATTGGCGTTGTAATGACCGGCTAATTCGCCCGCGTTTTCTGAACCTATTCCATAGCCACTAAGCTCAACGATAACAGGTTGCGAAGGATTTTCAAACCCTAAAAAAACGCGTTGCTTAAAGGTACCTTTTGATACGTCGTTATAATCGATAGGCTGTTCAAACCACAGCTCATAGTTTTCGTCAAAATGACTCGTAACGGCTCTTTTTTCAATACTTACTATATTTTTAATCGAAGCTAATTTCTCAAAGGTTGAAACTTCTGTTGTAGGTATTACAGCTATTGATGCTGTTTTACAACCTATAAATAATAGGGTAAAAAGGAAAAAGTAATAGAAGCGAATTGATTTCATAATATATCCAATTTTTGAATGCTTATTTAGAATTAATTAATGGGTGCCGTTCATTCAACAATTTCGTAGTCAATAGAAAGTTTCCGCAAAGCTCTTAATGCAGAACCAGAATTTTTATCATCAACTTCAACATTTTAGATTTTGGTCCTTTTCCAGCAAACAGCATGCTGGTACCTAAAACTAGCAAAATTTAAATTCACAAATAGTATAAGTCTGTAAACCGTGCTTAACTAGTTTAGAAATTTCAAAATAATTTTATGATTTTTAAAGTATAACGAAGTAACTAATTTTTGCAACTATATTGCTTTAAAAAATATTCAGAATTAAAAAAATGAACTTACAATAGAAGCCAATTCTTTCGGTCTGATTGGTTTAATAATATAGTCTGCAATTTCACTTATCGCTTTTGCTTTTTCAATATCTTGCGGATCTACGGAGGAAGAAACCATATATACTACTATTTTTTTCTCCATTCTTGGTTTTATCAATTTATATTCATCTATAAATTGAAAACCATCCATCACCGGCATATTAATATCTAATAAAATTATATCAGGTAGATTATCATTGTTCTCAGCATTTTCCCTTATAAAGTCTAACGCTTCTTCGCCATCTGAAAACACCAAAACGTTTTCTGCTAACTTATAAGCTTTGATAGTAGCAGTAATGGCATATTGGTAAATGCTATCATCATCAATTATGCAGATGTTTTGAAGATTATTCATACGGTTTATTATTAAATACGATTGTAAAAACTGAGCCTTTACCCACTTCACTTGTGGCAAATATAGAACCTCTTAAAGTTTCTACTTGAATTTTGGTTAAATAAAGTCCCACTCCTTTGGCATCTGGATGTCTGTGGAAGGTTTTGTTTAAGCCAAACAATTTATGACCGTGTTTTTCTAAATCTATTCCAAGACCATTGTCTTGAACTGTTAAGTTAATTTTTCCATCTACAATTTCCGCTTTGATTAAAATTTCAGGAATTCTTTCAGGAGATCGATATTTTATAGCATTTGAAACTAAGTTAAGAAAAATACTTTCTAAATACGTTTGATGGTATTTAATTTTAGAAACTTTTGTGAAATCTGTTGTGATTTTTGCACTGGTATTAATAATTTGTCCTGAAAGTATTTCTTTTGTTTTGTTGAATGTATCTTGAAAGGAAACAATTTTTAACTCGGCTTTTTCGCGAGTTCTCATTTTAAGAGCTTCTATTAACGTGTTTAAGGTTGAAGTTAAATGTTCAATTACAGTTTCAAATTTGGTAAACAATACTTCCTTTTCTTCCTGGCTTTCTGAAATATCGTAGAGGTGTAACAAGGCATTTAAATTACTTACGGGAGCTCGTAAATTGTGCGATGTTATTTGAGCGAATTCTGCTAATTGTTTGTTTTGTGCAGATAAATGCTGTGTTAATACTTCTAAATTGTCTTTGGCTTGAATAATTTTACGTTCTGTTTTTAACTGTGTAGTAATATCCCGAATCGCGGCAGATACCAAAAGACCTTCTTCTGTTTGCAAAGGGCTCAGACTTATCTGAACTGGAATTTCCTTTCCTTTTTTATTTATACCGTATAAAACTTCAGATTTACCCGCTCCCATGGACCTAACTTTTGGGTTTGTAAAGAATTTGTCTCGTTGGTTTTTGTGATTGTTTTGACCTTTAAATTTTTTTGGAATTAGGACTTCTACGGGTTGGTTTAACAATTCGTCAATGTGATATCCAAAAAGTTTTTCTGCTTGTTTATTAATAAGTTGAATTTCTCCACGTTCATTTACAATTACCATGGCATCGGGTGCAGATTCCAAAAGCCCTCTAAATTTGTTTTCTACCAGTTTTTGCTCGGTAATGTCTTGTACTGTACCAATCATTTCAACTACTTCTCCGCTGTCATTTGTAAATACCTCTCCTAAGAGTTGCAGTGTTTTTAATTTGCCTTTTGCTGTTATTATACGATGTGTGTATTTTTCAAATACTTTAGTAGCTATGGCATTTTCTACGGAGGTAGTTACTAGATCTTTATCGTCCGGATGAACGAAATTAAAATAACTATCATACTTTAAATTGGTTTCCACTTCCTCAAGATCGAATATTTTGTGTAAATGGCTAGACCATTCAACCTTATCGGCTGCAAGATTCCATTGCCAATGGCCTATTTTTGTTATCTCAACCACTGTATTAAGTAAGTAGTTGGTCTTTACTAATTCGTTTTCAGTTTTTTTACGGGCAGTAATGTCAAGGGCCATTCCTAGCAGTCCTAAGCTTTTACCGCGCTGGTTTTTAATGGCTGTAACTGTTAATAGTACTGGAAAAGATGAGCCATCCTTTCTTTTATATGTCCATTCGCGCGTGTCGTCATAATTTAACTTAAATAGGGCCTCATAGGGATCAAATTTGGTTGGATTAACGTGCATTTTATTTGCCATATCTAATCTAAATTGCTCCATTTCTTCCTCAAGATGAAATATCTCGGGGCTCAGCTTTCCTATAACTTCATCGGCAGAATAACCTAACATTTTTTCTGCACCGTGATTAAAATGGGTTATTACTCCATTTGTATCTGAAGAAATAATTGATATGGGACCCGAATTTAGAATTGCCATTAATTCATTATGTGCTTTATCTAAAGCTAATTGGGCCTTTTTAAAATTAGTAATATCTTGAAACACACCTAAAATTCCAACGCACTCATTATTGCTATATTCCGGTTGTCCTATTACACGGGCCCAAATTTCAGATCCATCGGCTGTTACTACCTTAACTTCAACATCGTAGGGCTTTCCTTGAGTAATAACTTCGTGAACAACTTGTTTTATAAGGTCTCTATTTTTACCTGCTTTATAATAATTAATTGCAGATTCAATATCTATTTCTGTGTCGTAGGGCACTTTATGTAAATCGTAAACCACTTTGCTCCAGAGTACTTTCTGGGTTTGTAGGTTTGCTTCCCAAGTTCCTATTCTTGCAACTTCATTGGTTTTATCTAAAATTTCTTGAATACGGGTTTTTTCAAATTCTCTTTCTTTAATGGAAGTAATATCACCAGTATGCATCAATAACCCGCCAATTTCACCTTCAGAGATATACCAAGGGCGTACATCCCAATAAATCCATTGTACGCTACCATCAGCACGTTTAAATATTGCTTCATCGCAAGTGTCTATGGCTCCTTGCAAACATTTTTGATGGTTTTTCTTCCATTCATCACCAATTTCTGGAAAGAGATCGTAGTGAGACCGGCCAATAATTTCTTGGTCTTGCATCTTATAATCTTCTATCCAACGTTGCGATACCGCTATATACTTCATATCCTTATCTAGCATTGCAATGGCAGTAGGCGCTTGTTCTATAAATATTTTGTTGTATTCTTCCTGTCTTTCTAAATCTAGTTTTAGTTTTTCGAGTTCTTTCACGTAAGCCAATATGGTGCTTTCTGAACTTGCTAATTCTTTATTAGATTGGGTAAGTTGTTCGTTTTTTCGAAATAATTGATTCAATGTAGGAACAATGATAAAAATATATTCTCCCAATAATAGTAAAATTGAAATAGTGCCAAAAAAGTACATTGAACGTCTTAAATTTAACAGACGATCCTCTTCAAGTTCTACGTGTATGTCAGAAATTTTATTGATAATAATATTGTACTCCGTTGCCGCATTTTGAATCGCTGTCAACGCATTTTTTGTCGTAATTGGATCATTGGCCGCAGTAAAGGTTTTTGCGGAAGTAAGTAGCATATTTGCAATGGGTAAGCTAGCTTTAATTAACGAATCGCCCTTTGCATTTACATTAGGGGTAGTGGATTGATTTATTAATTTTTTTTGAAAAATTTCAAATTTAGCAGTTAGTTCACTGAATTCCTTTACATGCAACGGATCGATTTTATAAGATTCGTGCGTATCAAAAAGGTGGGTGGCCGCAAAGATTTTCTGCACAAGAAAACTTTGGTTATATGTAATTTTTACAAGTTGAAGATTGGAAGTTTGAATTGTGATGCTGCGATATACAATAAATAAAACTGTTACTATAATAAGAATTATAGTAAATAGAAAGAGTAGGTATCTATTTTTAATAGATTTTGTGATTTTGTTTTGTAGCAAGGCAAATTTTTTTACATTCCATTCACTTGAATTAAAACTGAATCTCTCTCAATAACGGGTTGTACATCAATTTCAACTTTTTCTGGATATAAATCTTTATCCGTGAGTCCTTCCGAAGCCTTCCAAGTTTCGCCCAATTGCTCAAGTATTTTTGAATTCCACTCGCTCGGGTGTTTCGCATCTACCCAGACAACATCGCGATATTCTACGTCAATTAAAGCTAAATCTGGGGTAGCAGCTCCGTCAAATTTTTTGCTGTTGTCGCGTTTTGAAGTTACCGTTGAAAGAACGAACAATCGTTTTCTTCCGGCAATTTCTTTTATAAATGGCCTAAACTCTACAGGTTTATTTACAGACCAATCGTATTCCTTTCTCGATTCAATCACCTTTAGGGGCATGGCACTTACACCTGCCAAGCCTTCTTTTTTTGCTGCGTGATTATAATAGTATAATTTATCTGTACCGTCTGCCGGTACGAGGACGCTAAATGATAAGCTGGTACGCTCCTCGCCAATTGGCTCTAGGCCAAACCAATGATATAACCCACTAAAGGCATCTACATCCATCCCGTTAAAATTGAAATCGGTTACAAAAGGTTGCTGATTTTCATCGTCTGCCAAATCGGGAATTTTTACAGCAGTTTCCATATTCCACGGTAAAGGATCTGTAAAACCGGCTAAAAATTGCAAGGACTGTGCTTCGAGTCTCGATACCCTTTCCGACAATGTATTTTGACGGGTTAAATACGGATGGTTCTTTATTTCGTCGGGTGGAATATACGTACCTTTCCCAATTGTAATTCGCTCTAAATAATCTGAAAAACCATGCGCTCCGGCGTCGATAACCATTACGCCACCGTAGGCTGGATAAGGAAAAAAGAAACCTTTCCATCTAATTAAACTTACTACTTGCACCCAATTGCCGCTGTCGTTTTTCATATAATAAACCTGTTCAGGTTCAAGATTAAATAGCTGAAGAATATTAAAGCGCTGCACCACTGCATTGTAGGTGTTTCGGCTAAAAGCGAGCGATTCGCCGATAGAAAAGGTTACTGGTATTCTGTTGGTATCTGAAAATCGCGGAAAAGGGGAGGTGCTTTCCACGGAAAAGAGTTCTTTGGTATTGTCGTTAATTCGTTGCCAAGTATATTCTTTAGCTGGCTGTACGGCCATAGTCCATCTGTTGGAGCTATCTACCCGAACCAAATGTGGATGCGATACCTCTTGAGTTTCGCCAATGCTTTCATAAGCCATGGTAACAATATTGTTAAATGGCTGAATTCGTTCGTTTTGGGTTAAGGGGAGTTCGTGTAGTTCAATTAATTTCAGATTGTTAAACACATTGTAAGATTGCATGTATTTATAAAGGCCAATTTGCCAACCAAAAAACCAACTGGTTACAAAAAATGCCGCAATTCCCAACAATATAAGCACCCGTTTTCCGCCGCTGGTTGCACTTCTAAATTTTGAAAGCGTAAACCATAAAAACAGCAAGCTAATGAGTATTAAAAAAATAAATTTGCGCAGAAAAAGTAGCACAGGTTGATAATCGTCGCGTAGAAAGAATAGCAATAACAGCAGAATTATCCCGCTGATTACAAGTATTCTTTTTTGCTTTGGTCCTTTTTGCCAATAATTTCTTATCCCCATCAATTCAAAATTAAATGTACATTGTTTTCAAATAAATCGTCAGTTTTAAGTTAAAGTACGCTCTCAGAATATCTTTTCCGTCAATGGTCTAGCCGTAATTATTTAATCATGCCTTTGTTTTTTAATCTTTCGCGCGCACTTAATTTGGGCTCATCAGGTTTTGTACTAGTCTTCGGCTCTGGGTCAATTTCTTCCTCAGAGTCAAAATTATCACGAATGTCCTGTGTAAACTCTCCAATGGTTTCTTTTCCTTTGGCAAATGCCTTTTCAAGATTTTCTTTTTTCGTTTTATCTCGTGCAAAAAGAAAAAGCGAAGCAATATAAGTTCCGAGAATTGTAGCTACGATTGCCGAAATAAAGTATTGAATATAGTTAACCACAAAAGGCAGAACCACTGCAATTACAATGGCTGCCAATAAATACATCAGGGTAATCCAAACAAAGCGCATCAGGAAATTTTGTTGATGCACGAATCCCTTTCGGCTTGCCGGTTTCATCTGCAACTCTTTGCTATGCGTAAGTTTGTTGAAAAATCGGTAAAGTCGGTTGCTTTTAGATTCGGTCCAATACAAGAGAATTCCAAATAAAACAGCGGCGATAAAAACTATGATTTCAAAGGTCATGGTGTTTCGTTTTTAAGTGCTTCTAAGATACAATCTATTGCCCAATCTTTGTAACTATCGGTCCACAAAGCAAATTGCCTGTAAAAATTTTCTTTATCATACCAATATAAATATACAGGATCTACAGGCATAACCTTAGTTAAAAGCTGCCAGATTAGCTCCTGATTTTCAGGTTGCAATGACGAGTGCGGTTCTTGTAAGGCTTTTATAAAGTAAGGTTCTATCGAATTTTCGGCCACCAAATTGGGTTCGATGCTTTTTTTCTGATTAAAGATCTCTACACACATAATTTGTTTTTGTGCTGCGATGGGCAATTCATTTAAGTATTTTTTAAATAACAATTTACTATTTAATATCTCGGAAATTGGGTGATCTGTATTACTTAAATAAGTTGAAAAAAGATGTTTTTTTACACGTTCGTAGCGCTCTTTTTTAACAGCTTTCACAAAATTAATCTCCGTTATTATATCGCGTTTAAGCGTGGACAACAATTCGTCGTGTTGAATGTGAAATAATAAAACGTCGTAGGTTGTATTTTTAATGGCTTGATTGAAGGTTTCCTTAGATTCAAAAACGAGAATTGGCTTAATAAAATCCTGTAATACAAATACACCGCCAAAAGCTTTGGTGTAAAACGAAGTAATATCTAAACTCAGGTCTGCTAATTGAAGTTTCCGATTGCGCAAATCGCCATATTTTGTAGCAGAATCAATTAGTTTTTGATGAATTTCACGATTGATAAAGTTATTTCCTGTTTCGAATAATTTTATAAGTTCATTTTGTTCCTTTTGCTTTGTTTGAAGGTCATCGAGTACAAGAAAACTAATGGCAATTTTGTTGTAATTCAACAAATCGAAAGGTTCGTAATAGGCATCAATATTCTGATCTAGCTGTACAACCAGCGCGGAATCTTTGGTAATATCCTTAATCTGATTGCGATAGGCCGCAAAGACCGCCTCCATTAAATTTCGGTCAAAACTGTGGTAGGGCATAAAGACGGGCTTACCTTCTTGTTGTGGCGAAACAATGATAGCATTGGCGTTTGCTTCTCCAATGTTAAGATAAAAATTATTGTTTTTTTCATCGGCAATTTCTGGGCTCCATCCAGCGGCATCGACCGAAAATGTGGTTAATTTGCTAGCCGAAACGCCGAGCAATGCCAAACATCCGTTGTAGCGTTTTACCAAACTGCCGGTAACCTTTACAAGGCCGTTGCCAAATAATCCCGCTTGTTTTAATTTATCCAAAATAGTTGTTTATTCAAATGTTTTTATTCAATGCCAATGGCTATTTCCCGGTAGTTTTTTTGGCTTATAGTGGGTAATTTTCCACGGCAGGAAATCTTTGGGTTAATTGTCAAAAAAACTGCGAGCGGCCAATTGAACTTTCATATCGGCAATGCGCCCTTCTACCTGTCGTTTAAAATCAGTGTCGGCTATGGTTGCAACATTATCCAGGTATCGTACGGTTTCCTGCCTTCTAATATCGCTAAAATTGAGGCCTTTCATATTTTGCTTCATCAAGTCTTGCAACATTTTAAACTTTGTGTTGTAATCTTTTTTGAAGTAAAGCGTCGGGTCTTCAAACCATTCCTTAGGTAAATCGAAATCTGATAATCTAAGCGAAATAGCACTCTGAATATTCCGGATATCGCGTGAAGAGAAAAAAGCAAATTCCTTTTGTATATTTTTATATAATTCTGCGAAAAACAAATGCTGATTGGGGTTGTATTTATTTTCCGTACGCTCGTATATTTCCAAAACCTTTGCTTCTGTTGGCTTTTCGTTTTGGTTTAATATTTCGCCTAAATTTTGAACCAGACCTTGCTCGCTTAAAAATGTATATTTTTCAGGATTTGACATATTTACGAAATCGGGCATGGTTTTTTCAAACTTGCGCCACCAAAGGTAATCTTGGTCAATAAAATCTGGAATAGTTCGTGCTCCGTCTATCTTAAACCTACCTTGTACACGGCTAATAACTGCCTTATCTAACATTTCTGGAAGATTGGTAAATAAACCAATGCTGCTATTGCCGTAATTTATGGCGTAGGCGCCCTCTGTATATCTCAGAAATACGCCTATAACTTCTTTTACACCTGCCGAAACGCCTTGTGCGGTTCGTTCCTGTAAATTGTTTTCTGCATCATCAATTGGTGCAAAAATTAGTTTTGTGGGATCGCTCAACGGCTTCATCCACTGTACCATTTTTTCGGCGCTACCGCCCTGAAAAGTAGAAATTAAGGTATCTGGCATGGGATGGAAAAGAAAAGGAATATCCAGATTATCGCAATGCATTTTTAATCTTGTTGCGATTGCTGCTATTAGCATACTTTTTCCAGTACCGGGAATTCCATATCCCATAAATACGGGCATAAACCCACCTAATTCTTGAAAAGGATTTTTTTTCGCTTCAAAATCATAGCTCAGCATACGTTCGGTTAAACGGCGAGCGAAGTGTTTTGCATCGCGATTTCCTACGATTTCCTCGAATTGTATTTTATTGAATTCAACACTTTTGGCGGTACCTTCCAAGGTGTTTTCCCATCCTGAAATGGCAAAGTCGCTTTTTTCAAGTTTATAGGTGCGGTCTTCAATGGTTTCGGTAAAATCTAAGGAAGCAATTCGCATTTGAATTTCAACGATAATCGCTTCAAAAAATACAACACTAAAAATTGCAACATCTTCGTCGCTCGTAATAATTTCAGGGTGATTTAAGTATTTGTCAAAGTAAAACAACATACACGAAATACCCTTGAGTGGCGACATAAGGGATAATTCGGGGATACCGGCAAATTTGTTTTTCATTACCGCCAGATCGTCCGAAACGCTTGGTTTTAACTCGTGTAAAATTCTGTAGGCGCAACCGTAAAGCATAAATGCCGTAGCGGTTTGTTGTTTACTGTCAAATTCGTGTCTTTGGGCAGCGTCTAACGTAGTGAGTTTTTCACTTAAGGCCGATAAGCCCGAGGCATCGGAGTAATTATCGCGAAGCCATATGGCCATTGTCAATCCCTCTTGTAAGGCTAAAAGTCCTTGGTTTAAACGCAAGGGAATGGCTATTGAATCTGGCAATAGTCTTTTTTTTAGCGCCAAAATGGTCTTTGAAATTGAAATAACCTCATTGTTTGCCGTGCCATTTGCCTTGGCCAAATACATCATAATTGAAGTATCGGCCACGTTTTTGTCGCGACGTTTTGCTTTGCTGCCTTGTTCCCACTGAATTCCTTTTAAATAGGAAGTAGCCTCATCGCGAAGCGCCTCTAATTCTGAAAGTTTTATAGGAAATGTACTGTTATGTTCCATCAATTTAATTTTAATTCGGGGATTTCAATTGGGTCTATAGTTAGTGAATGGAGTGTTTCGGGAATTTTATCGTACAGTAGTTGCATGACCCGATGCGAAGTAAACAAATATTTCTGTCGCTTTTTATGCTCCCAAAGTTGTAATTCCTGTCTGTTAAAAATATTGCCCTCACTAAAATTGCCCGAACTGTATATTTCGTCTATTGAAATTGAAATAGCATAAGCCGAAATAGCTACTGTTTTATCTACAATTCCTTGCAATAAAACGTGGGTTATATCTAGTTCGTCTTTTGCAAAAATGTTGTGAAGGGGGCCAAAATCCATAACTTTTAATTTTTTGGGCAGTAGTTTTGGCAATTTTTTATCTATGGCATAGGCCATCATATCTAAACTCATGCTTCTGTTTGCTACGTCCTCAAGTACTTCGTATATTTTAGGTGTATATTCACTAACCGATTCTTTGTACAAATCGAAATTTAAAAAGCAGATAAACGCACGGTTTAGTGTAATATCGTAAAAGCTCCAACTCACCATAAATTCACCATCAGATTTATTAATATTCGTAATAATCTTACCTTGAATAAATCGTCTGAAAATATAGTTTTTATCTACCGAAGTGTAATAAATTATTGAAGCAGCTTGCCGTAACTTTCTTTCTGAAATATGTTCGCGATCCTTTAAAAGGGTTTCCAAAAACTCCTTTTTTAAAGTTTCTACTTGTGGAAGCTTATTTAGATGTTCGTACCGTAAACTAAGGTCGTTGATAAGATATCTAAATTCTAAATAATTGGGAAAGCCAGATTCGGTGAGATCTACCCGCATTTTTTCCTCATCGTCAAAAAGGTATTTTATTCTGAAAGCTTCCAGCGAGTAGGTGAGTAGTTCGCAGTATTGCTTTATAAAGGTTACCTCAATTGGATTACAAATGTCGTTTTTTGCCAAAGCATCCTGAAGGTTCTTAAAAGCGTGATTTACAATTTTAAAATACACTTTGTATTGATCCTTGGTTTCAAGAATAGCACTGTCTAAAGGAGTAACTATGGAGTTTAGTGACATTTTTTTTGTTCAGATTTCAGATTTTGGATTTGAGACGTAAGACCATTTGTGTCTTCGCTAAAGCTTTGGAACACGTGGACGCTATAGGACTTAAGACTGCTTGGTTGAAAGATTTAAGACTAAACTAATTCAATCTTGTACATTTTTAGTTGTATGTGCGACGTCATTCAGTCCTAGGTTCATATATTAAACGTCATCTTCCCATTACCAAAAGACTATCAATTAACTAAGCAAATCGTCCGGGACATCTGTTTTTGGCTTTTTTGGCGCAGGATTGTCGTCTTTTTCGGATGGGGCATTGGCATCTTTTGCGTAATATTCTTCGAAGATTTCTTTCATATCAATGCCATAGCGGTCTGCGAAATTTTTCTGGATTTCACCGTCTTTCTTTCTAATTTCCTGTAACGATTCGGCATAGCTGGAATACACACCTTGCATTACTTTTTCGTGAACCGGAATGTTGTCCATCATTTCCTGTCTGGCCTTGGCGCTTGCGCTGTGCATTGAAGCTAAGGTTGCACCAATGTGTTCGTCTGTTTTTACACCCAAATGTTCTAAAATGGCGGCAAACTCTTGATCTGTCCTGGCTTTTAACGCAACCACATAACCGTCGTAATATTTAAGTCGCTCGTCTGTATCGCTCTTTAATTTGGCGCGATGGGTTTGCAAGTTGCTACGTAAAGAGGTTAATACTTTTATGGTTAAATTGTGTTTTTGCACAAAACTATCTTTACTTGCAGCCAAGGTAGTGTAGGCGTTTTTGAGCCCTTCCAATTCTTCAACTTTTTGTTCAATAGTTGTAACTTTTCCTATGGCTTCGCTGTATTCTGGCGATTGTTTATCGCTAATTTCTTCCAAGGCTTGGCGAGACTGTTTTAAAAGTGCGTATTGCTCTTCTAATTTAGCTTCGGTTTCTTCTTTTTTCTCTAATGCTTTTGTGTGGTTTTTACTGGCTTCAACGATTGCTACTTGCAGTTTTTCCTCAACTTCCTTAATTTCAACTTCTCTATTTTTAAGACGATCTACGGCAGCTTGACTTTTAAAAGAAAGTTCGCTCAGTAAGGTTTGTACATCGGCGCTTTCAATTCGTTCCTGAAACATTTGTTTCGCCTTTAAATCTGCACCGTCGCGTGTTTTTTGTGCGGCGACAAGTTCTTGTTCTTTTTTTCTAATTCTCGCCTTTCGGCCCCAGAGATTGTTCCACCAGTTATCGGTAACTTTTTCGGCATCTTCCAGTTCCATTTTGGCACGTTCCAATGCTTTTACAGCTTGGTCTATTACTTTTTGTTCGGCAGGATTTAAGGTGCTGAATTTTTCAAAAACGATTCCTACCTCATCTTGATAGTCGGTGAGGTCTTTAATGGCATCTAACAAGTTACCTCGGTCTTTTTCAGCCATTTCAACAACGTCGTCTAAGGTTGCGTTTAAAATGCGCTGTCTAACTTCGGGATCATCTTCCTGGGCCAACTTGCTTTTCATTTGGTCTACGGCCTTGCCCCAGTTTACATCAACCTTTCCCTGCGTGGTGTTTTTATCTGTTTCTAATAAATCGAAATCGTCTGCCATTGTAGCTATTTTTAAAGTTTGTAAAATTTTAAAATTTGAATGGTCAATGTCGGAAAAAAAAATGATTTTTTAAATTAAAATTTCTGATGAGGCCGAAATATATATTTCAATTTAGACCAATATGCACAATTAAAACTCCATTTATTAATGGTTTGGGAAAGAATGATAATTTTTAAATCGCACAGAATTTGCAACTTACATTGGTTTACAAGTAAAAAGGCAAACGATGGATGGGCTATTATTTTAGGACTTTATTTTTAATTTGAAACTTTAGATTTCGAAAAAAACTTTAAGATATTGAAACCTTTTTTGAATACTCCATAAAATAATTTTCGAACCGTTTAAGCATGGGGTGCATTTTTTCGGCATAAAGCACATATTGGCATTTTTGAATACTTTGGGTAATAGACATAATTGCAGCATACGCCGATTTTTGTGTTAAAAATTCGGCGTCGTCTATGCTAAAAAGTTTTAGGTCGGCTATACTTACGCCATTCATTAAAAATAACTTGTTCATAGATTTTGGGGTCGAAATAAGAATATCTATCCCCATGGCAATCTCCGATTTTTGAACATCTACGTGCAACTCTTCATAACCAACATATACGCGCAGCGAACTGTGTTTTGTGTACATTAAAAATTGATCGTAAAGCTGCATAGCCAAATCTTTATTTTCAACTAAAATTACGGCCCGCGGTGCATTTCCTATAGCCCTACATTTTAATTTTTGAAGTGTAGTAATAATGAGTGTAGTGGTTTTGCCACTACTTTCTGGCGCCATGCAATATACATTGGCACCGCTTTTAATAACGGGAATACTCGCACTCTGAAAGGGGGTAGGTGTTGTAATTTCAAGTTGTTCCAACTTTTCCTTGATATCGGCGTGTAGTTTTTTAAAAGGCATATTATTTATAAAGGGTTATAACAAGAAAGTGAATTAGGCAAAGATACAATTAAGATAAAGCGCAGCGGGCCTTTAATTATAAAGTTCGCTAAAGGTTATTAGGAATACAGATATAAAAAAACAAATTACAAGCGTAGCCTGTAATTTGTTTTAATTTGCTGGAAACAATAAATAGCAGTTTCTAGTGGCGTATAGGTTACTAACGCCAATAGACTATATTTTATAGAGCAGCATTTATTTTTTATAATTAATCATCCACCCAATACCGAATTTATCGGTACATCTGCCATATTGAGCGCCCCAAGAAGTTTTTTGAAAAGAGGTGTGTATTTTACCCGAGCTGGCAAGCTTTTCGAAGGCTTCTTTGGCTTCGTTTTCGGTATCCATATCTACACCTAGATGTATATTTGTGCCGTCGGTTAACGGAGTATCCGGAGAGGCATCATAACCGAGTAATGTGAAATTTTTTCCCTT
The DNA here is from genome assembly GCF_038742595.1 of Aequorivita flava. Lineage (NCBI taxonomy): Bacteria > Pseudomonadati > Bacteroidota > Flavobacteriia > Flavobacteriales > Flavobacteriaceae > Aequorivita > Aequorivita flava. The sequence continues at coordinate 99,195 of NZ_JBANCF010000004.1, forward strand.
TAGTTCGGCGTGCTGCCATTTGTTTCTATAATTGTCTGGAATATCAATTTCCTTGTTTTCATAGGTTTCAGTATTTTTAATTTCGCCTCCGAAGATTTCTTGGTAGAAATTAAACGCTTCCCGACAGTTTCCGCTAAAGGCTAAATAGGCTTCAATTCTCATAGTTTTAGTTTTTTTTGGTTTTTAATTAAGCTAAAGCTACGCATCGTCTTTAGAAAATAAAATAATTTATATGTTGTTTAACATCGGTTGTTAAGGGGGTATTAAAGGAACTATGGCTGTTCTTCAAAAAAAAAGCGTTTTACTTTTATACCAGATTGTATTTGCAACTCAGGGTGGTATTGTTTCCATATTATTATTCCTTTTAAACCACAACCTATCTACTTCAACTTAAAGGATAAAAAGCTAAAGAATCGTGAAAGGAAACAGCAATTACCCACAATAGTTTTAATTTTAAATAAAAATATAATTATGAGATCAATTTGGAACGGCTCCATCAGTTTTGGCCTTGTGTCTATTCCCATAAAAATGTACAGCGCAACGGAAGATAGAAGGCTGGACTTGGATATGTTGGATAAACACGATAATGCGCGTATCCGGTATAAACGTGTTAATGAGGAAACTGGGAAGGAAGTAGCTTGGAAGGATATAGTAAAGGGATTTAAAAAAGACGATGCCTATGTGGTTTTGGAGAAAGATGATTTTGAAAAAGCCAATATGAAAAAAAGCAAAACCATAGACATTGAAGAATTTGTGGACGAGGAGGAGGTAAGCGACCTACTTTTTAAGAGCCCTTATTTTTTGGAACCCCAAAAGGAAGGAGGCAAAAGTTACAACCTTTTGCGAGACGCACTAAAAAAAACCGGGAAATTGGGAGTTGCAACATTTGTAATGCGGCAAAAGGAAAACCTGAGTTTAATCGGGGTTTACAAAAATGTGCTGGTGCTACACGTTATCCGTTTTGCGGAGGAAATTCGCGATCCTGCAGATTTAAAATTATCAGACACAAAAGTTTCAAAAAAGGAAGTTGAAATGGCCCTATCACTAATTGAAAATTATACCGAAACTTTTAAACTGGATAAATACAAAGATGTTTACAACAAACAGTTGATGAAAATAATTGACAATAAAAGCTCAGGAAAAAAGACCAAAACCACAAAAATTGACAATACTCCAACCCCCGCCAAAGATTTAATGGCTAAGTTAAAAGCCAGTTTAGAGAAGAAAAAGAAAAAAGCCAAAGCCTCATAATTGTGGGATTGAACGAATACATAAAGAAACGCGAATTCAACAAAACCCCTGAGCCGCCGGGCGATTTAGATAAATCTAACGGGTTGCGTTTTGTAATACAAAGGCACCAAGCGCGCCACTTGCATTATGACCTGCGTTTGGAAATGGAAGGCGTTCTTAAAAGTTGGGCAGTACCTAAAGGGCCATCCTTAAATCCTACGGACAAACGTTTGGCGATTATGACCGAGGATCATCCGGTAAAATATTTAAGCTTTCAGGGCACTATCCCAAAAGGCAACTATGGCGCCGGGGTTATGAGCATTTGGGACCAGGGAACATATAGCGTATTAAAAAGTGAAGTGGGAAGCGACCCCGTAAAACAATTAAAAAACGGCGATTTAAAAATTGAATTCTTTGGGGAAAAAATTAAAGGGAGTTTTGCACTTGTACGCACTGCGCGAGGCGAAGAGAAAAACCAATGGCTACTGATTAAAAAAACAGATAAATACGCAACCCAACTGCATTACGACGCCGAAATTTTTGAAGCCACACCACAATCTAAAGCCGTTGCAAGTGAAATTTCATTAAACATAGACCAATTTGTAAAGCCCATGCTTGCCAGTCCGGCAAAAAACATTTTTAAGGATCCACAATGGGTTTTCGAGTTAAAATGGGATGGATACAGAATGTTATCTCATATAAAAAATGGCGAAGTGTCGCTTTATTCGCGGAATGGGGTAATGTACAATACTAAGTTTGCACTCTTGCAAAACGAATTGCAAAACATTCCACATAATTGTATTCTCGATGGCGAAGTAGTTATTGTAAATAAACAAGGAAAGCCCAATTTTCAGAAACTTCAAAAGTACGATCCTAATAAAACCGTTGGGGAATTGCGCTATTACGTTTTTGATTTGCTTCACTTAAACGGTCACGATACTATTGCCTTATCGTTACTTGAAAGAAAAAGTCTGCTTCCCGATATTTTAGAAGGTTTAAAGCACGTTTATTATTGTGACCATATTGAAGGTATGGGGCCAACGCTTTACAACCGGGCTATTGCTGCAGGTATGGAAGGGGTAATTGCCAAAAAGGCCGATTCTACTTATACACCTGGTTATAGAAGTGAAAAGTGGTTAAAAATAAAAGATAGTACTACTGAAGAAGCCATAATTTGTGGTTATACCGAGTCTGAGAGCGGAGGAAGTATTTTCGGCTCCTTGATTTTAGGGATGTATAAAGGCGAAAAGTTGGTGTATGTTGGTAATTGTGGTTCAGGTTTTTCAAATAAAGAGCAAAGGGAATTATTAAAAAAGTTGAAAGCTATAGAAACCGATATAAACCCATTTGCCAAAAAATTGCCGTTAAAAGGAAGAATTCCACATTTTGTAGCTCCAAAATTAATCTGCGAAGTAAAATTTTCTGAGTGGACCAAAAACGGTCTAATGCGGCATCCCGTTTATAAAGGCCTGCGAAATGATAAGGAACCCGCAGAAATAACTCCACAAACTGTAAAAGAAGGATCAGTTTCTAATTCGAAAAAAAATTCTTCAACCTTAGAAGTAGATGGTTTTCAGGTGCCTCTTACTAATTTGGAGAAGGTGTATTGGCCCGATGCCGGATATACCAAATACGATTTAATAGATTACTATTTAAATATTTCAGACATCATATTGCCCTACCTTATAGATAGACCTCAAAATTTACACAGGCATCCCAATGGTATTCGCAATGCCTCTTTTTATCAAAAGGACAATGAAACTTTGCCGGAATGGGTAAAAACGGAAGAAATATATTCTAAATCGTCAAAGAAAAACATTGCGTATTTGTTGTGCCAAAATGTGGCAACGTTGCTTTATATGGCGAATTTAGGGTGTATTGAAATAAATCCATGGAACGCAACCATTCAAAATTTGGAGCGCCCCACATACACGGTTATAGACATAGATCCTTCGGCTAAAAACACTTTTAAAGATGTAATTGAAGTAGCTCTTGCCGTAAAAGAAGTTTTGGATATTGCAAATTTAGAAGGCTATCCAAAAACTTCGGGTTCCTCGGGGTTGCATATCTATATCCCCTTAGATAACAAATACAGCTTTGAAGAAGCGCGGGATTTTACAAAACTGCTGTGTTATTTTGTTCAAGAAAAACTCCCAAAGTTTACAACTATGGAACGCGCATTAACAAAACGCAAAGGGAAAATATACTTGGATTATTTGCAAAACCGACGCGGACAAACCTTGGCAGCGCCCTATTGTGTACGGCCGAAAGAAGGAGCTCCGGTTTCTGCACCGCTGCTTTGGAGCGAACTAACTTCTGGATTATCTATTTTGGACTTTACAATAAAGACCATGCCCGAACGAATTAAAAAAATGGGCGATATTTTTTCCCCTGTATTACAAACAGGTATTTCAATGGAGGCCGCAATTGATAATTTGAATTCAGAAAAGTAAGTTTATAACCCACTCTAATAAAAGTCTAGACCTATTTTTTCTTTTTAACACCCTTATTGGCAGGTTTGGGTAAATCGCGTTCTTTCTTTGTGTCCTCCGGATCTTTTTCCACTTCGCCATATTGGTTGTAATCTCGTTTTTTACCAAAACCATTCGTTGTATCTCCCATAATATAATTTATTTGATGATTAATTTTTAGTGTTTTGTACTTTAAAATTAAATAATACTTTAAAGCACAACCTTCACATTTATAAAACTTTAAATCCCCTTTAAGTGGAATTTAACACCTATGCAGATTAGCAAATACTAGCGCTGTTAATTTCCTATTAAAAATAATATACTCATTTTTCTTTTTTATTATTTTAATGGTTTAAATGAAGTTTCTATGAAAAAGGAGAAAAAAATCCCCGATCAAACACAAAGGCAACCCGGTAAGGAAACAAAGATGAAACCGCAGCCCGAAATTATTCGTAAGGGGTATAAAGGAAGTGAAAAATTAAAAAATAAAGTGGCTCTAATAACCGGTGGCGACAGCGGAATTGGTAGGAGCGTAGCTGTGCATTTTGCAAGAGAAGGCGCCAATATTGCTATTGTGTATTTGGAAGAAGACAAAGATGCCAAAAAAACCAGCGAAATGGTTAAAGCAGAAGGGAGCGACTGTATTATTATTGCAGGAGATCTTAGAGATGCTGTTTTTTGTGAAAAGGTGGTGGAGCAATGTATATCCAAATTCGGAAAGCTGAATGTCGTAGTAAATAATGCCGCAATGCAATTTGCCCAAGACAGTCTATTGCAGATTAACGATCCACAATTGCACCAAACTTTTGAAACCAATATTTATTCGTATTTCCGCATAACGCGAGCTGCCTTGAAATATTTAAACGAAGGCGATTGTATAATAAATACGAGTTCGGTTACGGCATATCGGGGGAGTGATCATTTAATAGATTACGCAAGTACCAAAGGAGCAAATGTAAGTTTTACACGTTCCTTGTCTAAAAATCTTGCAGCAAAGAAAATCCGCGTTAATGGCGTGGCGCCCGGACCAATTTGGACACCTTTAATTCCTGCAACCCTAGACAATGTTTCGGACTTTGGTAGAGATACACCTTTGGGTAGGCCGGGCCAACCCAGCGAGGTGGCGCCCGCTTATGTTTATTTGGCTTGTGAGGATAGCAGTTATGTAACTGGACAGTTTATACACGTAAACGGTGGAGAAATAATAGGAGGGTAGCGAAAAGTGCGGTTTGTTTACTGTGCTTCCGTTACTACAAAAAAGCCGTCATTTCCTTGCTTTTGGTACAATGGCATAAAAATATAGGCATCCCATTCGCTATAAATGGGTTTTCCGTTTTGCTGTGCCAATAGCTCACCTTTTTTAATCGGTTGGAAATTTTTATAACCGGGTTGCATTTTAAATGTATCGTTGTTATTTAAACCGTGACGATAACAGATTTCAAAAGTTTTTTGTTCTTCTTTATTTTTTTGAAGCATTTTAGCGGCTTCGGGGTATTGGTTTAGTTTGTTTAAATCTAAATCGTTGGCATTTTGAATTGCTAGCCAGATAATACCTTCGTGATTCATTTTTGCCACTTTGCTTTCGTGTTGTCCACCTTCAAAAACAAAACCGGTTATTCCAATTCTACTTTCGTAATGGTCTATACACCCAAGCACTATATCGGAAAATCCGCGGATAATATGGGTGGGAAATTTATGTGCCCATGCGTCATTGTCATTCACTTCCTGAACTGAAATATAGGGTAGGCTAGCTGCAGAAGTGGTATGACAGTCTAAAAAATATCGTTCGGTAAATTCTTCTTTAGAAAATTGATTTAAAACGTCAATAATTTCAAACATTTCTTTCTTTTCCTGGCTGTCTGTTATTTTATTTTGAATATTTTCTACCGTCCACGTTCGGTTTAAATCTTCATCTATAAAACGAACGTCTCTTTCGAGCGCCGCTCTATTTCCCGATACACCGACAATTTTACCCTTTATTTCAGGTTTTTCGGCTTCTAATATTTTAAATACATTTTGAAGGGCCAAAACACCACTGGGCTCATTGCCGTGGATTCCAGCAGATATAAACAGCAACGGACCTTCAATTTTAGAAGTATAGGTTCCTATAATTCTAGGTATTTTATTTTCTAACTTTTTCATTTCATTTTTAATTTTTCTTCACACAGCTTACAGTATAAATTCAAATTAATCCATGGTGGCTAATTCTTTGTTGGTCAGGCTATTTTTATAATATTTTTTATATTCAATTTTTCGTTCAATAGCTTCAACTACGGTGTCTGTAAATGCGGGCAGTTTTATGTTTTCGCAATAATCCAATCCACCTGGACTTAAAACATTAATTTCTATTAATTTATCGTTTACAATATCTAATCCCACGAAGAAGAGTCCGTCTCTAATTAATTTTGGAGCCGTTAATGAAACAATTTTTTCTATTTCGGGAGTGAGCTTTGCTTTTTTAGCTTTTGCACCCAAGGAGAGATTGCTTCTAAATTCGGAATTGTCGCTATTTACCCTTCTAATAATTGCTTTTTCGCCGTTTTCTTCGAGAATTTTCCCATTCATTAAAATTACCCGTACATCGCCTTTGCTTACTTCTGGTAAAAATTCTTGAGCAATTATATAGCCTTTAGCACTAATAGTATCTACTATTTGATTGAGATTTTTTTTGGCCTTATCAATTAAATACACATCTTGACCGCCTGAGCCTTCCAAAGGTTTTAGCACCATTTTTTTACCCATTCGTTCCCAGAATTCCAGCAAGTCTTCTTTATTACGAGTAATTAAACTGTCGGGTTTAATTTCGGCAGGTAATTCTTCAAAATATAATTTATCAATAAATGCGTGGCTCATGGCAAATGCGTCGTTTAACACCAAAACCCCACTTTGCTGAATCATTCGCGCAAAGGCAATGCCGCTGTGTTCTGCCCAATGCCTGTCTGATGTTTCTTCGGTAGGATTATTGCGCAAAAACACTACATCCATATCTGTGCTGGGCACCGCTTTTGCTTTTAATTTATCGTCTTGCACCTGTTCCCAAAATTCTTCAACGCTTTCGCCTTTTACAGATGCGGGTATTTTTTTACAACGCAGACTTATATTTTCATCGCGATGAAAGATAAAATCGCCCACACTCATTACATACACTTTATGCCCACGCTCGTGCGCTTTTTTCAATATAACTACCGTCGTCCCGCAGGCTTCGGTTTTAATGTCGCTTATAACAAAACATATTTTCATTTTTAGAGTAATTTAGAAAGGGAAACCCCTTGTTTAAGTTTGTTTATTCGTTCTATAAAATCTTTTTTCTGTAGGTATCTCGGTTTTAATTTGGGTGGTTTTAAAAGGCCACGGGCTGTTAGATCTGTAATCATTGGCACGTGTTTTAGTGCAAATTTTCCCGCTAGCAGAAATTCCAAATCCCCACCATTTATAAGATATTCGCGCAGTTGAACCAAGCCTTTTAAGTAAATAATATCTTTTAAGAAACCCCCACCTTGAAACATTCTGGACGTAATATTGAAAGCCCGTTCTTTTGAAAAATTATGGGTGGTATAAAGCAGATGAAATACTTCTTTAAATTCGGCATTATCCATTAACGCTGCACCGGCTACCACCCGGCCAGCCAACATGCGCAGACGGTTGGCAGAAAGGCCGCCAATTAAATATTCTGAAAGCACCGCAATTCCTTCCTGTAAAGGATCGTAATCTGCAAAACCTACACTTAACTGGCTCAGTGATTGTTGCAATCCGTTGTAATGGGTTAGGGCGTGCGTACCTATTTCGTGCTGAATTAATGCCTGTGCCTCTTTTTTTGTTAAAGTGTAATCTGCCGGTAAGTAAAGCTCGCCGTTGCTCACCATCATTACGTTTACATCTTTTCGAATATGCACTTTACATTGGTAATTGGGGTCTTGTTGTTTAAAGAATTCGAATTCTGTTTTAGCCATTTTAGCGAAGGCGGTTGCATCTAAAATCTCTTTATTTTCTTCTGAAATATCTTCAGGAATATGTTGAAGAATTAGTTCGGCTTCAGCAGAAAGCGTTTTTTCCAATCCTTTGTAAAGACGTACGCTACTGTAAAAAAAGTTTTTAGAGCCGCGTTCCTTCAGCATAGTTAGCTGTTGGTCCAGTTCCTCTCTTTTTTCCTGAAAAAGGTAGGACAAGGCGGGGTCGTCAATTTGGTCTATCGCTAAGTTATACAGTCGTCTTTTTAGAATATCCGGATCAATTGGCAGAAGTCGATAATGATATTCTTCCACATCTTTAAAATTGCTTTCAAAAAATTTAGATCGGATGCTTTGTATATTAACGGGAGCTACCAACAACAGAAACTGATAACTGTTTTCTATGGCAGTAAGTTCCCGGTCCATTTTAAAGACCTCCTTGTGAATTTCTCTTTTTCCCAGGGCGTAATAGCTGGCCAGATTGCTGGAAGTTTGCACCCGCAAAAACTCAAAAACCGATTGATGGATCGCTACAGCTACACTTTCTTGAAATTGCCTAAAGTACAACGGAAAAACCTCTCCATTTTCAGCGCGATACACCGGTGGGATTTCTAAACCAATTAGCGTACCGCCACAATCTTTTATTTCGGAAATGCTCATTAAAGCATCTTCGGATTTTTGTTGCCGTTGTTTGGTTTGTTCTATGGTGGCGTTAAGTTTTACACCGTAGGTTGTACCTTCAATATTTTCTAAGGCCTTACGCAGTACTTCTAACGACACCGGTAATTTATGGGAAGGGCCGCGAATTACAAATTCAGTACTGTTTGTAGGGCCACTATAGATTTCCATTAAAAAAAAGCTACCGAATCTAGCACTCATTTTTGCGGTAAGTTGCCGGATAAATTCACTGAAATAGTCAAAATTATCCTCCCCGATAATCAAGTAACTTGCGCCCGTTCGGGCAAGTCGCAATGTAGCTTTATCATCAGGGCGTTTCCGATAAATTAGGAGAAAAGGTACATCGTGCTCCAAAAACAGAAAACCGCCATGAGGCAAACTTTTTACAGTGCGTTTTCCGTCTGCGAGTTCACCAATTAATTCATCTTTTTCCGTATCGGCCTCAGCCTTCATGAGCTACTTGTTTTTTAGGTTTTGTATTATTTACATGTATGGTTTTGGGAATATATAAAAAAGGGGTGGGGGTGTAGATTGGTTTAAATTTTATTTAACAGGCAATTGGGAAGGATTTATAAGATGTGTTTAATGTTCTGTTAAGTGAAAATAGGGTGGTTTTTTTACTATTTAATTGGTGTTGAAACTTTTTCAATTGGTTCAATATTTAGTATATTTCAATAATTGTAGGATTATATATTACTTACATTTGTTGTTTTTAAAATTGATTAGAATCTAAAACCGTTATTTATGAAAAGATGTTTAACAATTATTGCGCTATTGATTGTTGTTATTGGCTATTCGCAGGTTGGTATAGGAACCGTTGATCCTAAAAGCGATTTGCATATTGTGAAAACCGCTGATAACGATGGTGGTAGCATACAAATTGATGGAGGAATACGTTTGGGAGGAACAGAATCAGTTCAGGGATCAAAAGGAAAAGTTGGGCAGGTATTAATGAGTACTGGCTCTACAGCTGAATGGGTAACTATAGGTAAATTTGATGGATACTTCTCTGATTGTGCGGTTCCGAATAAAGTGATTTATGTAAATATTGATCTTCCAAGTGGAAGTAATGGGAATCAGGTAAACGTGACATCGTCTCAAATGACGAATGCTTTAAACAGCTTACCCGATGGAGGTATTGTGGTGTTAAGGACTAATAATATTACAACCTATACAGACGCTACTACCCGATTGACGATAGAACTGCCGAAGGCTGTTAATGTCTTAAACAAACCGTTTGCCATTGCCTTTGATGGCCCTAATAGTACTAATAATATTTTAAATAATAATAAATCTATTGAAATACTGGTTAAAACAACGGATGATCCATCATATGTATATGAACTGAGCACAGTTTCTTCAACTCGTAAATTTTTCATTAAATCTTTCCCTGATAATAATAATAATGATTATAAAATTTCTGAAATAGAAAATAATTCAGGAAGGGCACAGCATATTTTATTATTTAATTCGTACACCATAAAGGCCATTAATAGCAATACCTGGTCATTTACAACACGGGATTGTTATGTGCAGAATCCTAGTAATTAATTTTTGTTCGGAACGTATATAATTATTGTGCTCTACAATACATAAGTTCATTTACATTTAAAAGTAGTTTAAAAATTAAGAAAGTAGCACCATACTAGGGGTTAGGTAGGAGTAAGGTAGCTTTAAGGTAGCACGAAGGGTGGCCTAACCATACATTAAGTCACCCTAAACAATACATATATATTCATTGAACCATACATTAATGTACTCTGAACTATACATAGATATACATTAGCGAACTAATCAATAAAAAGATATTAATAATATATTTTTTTGAAATAAATTTTTAAAATATAATTGAAAGATTATATTGCAGTAGGTTTTATCCTGCCCCAACTGCTCAAATCTTTTTATGAAGAGTTTTATAAATGCCTCGATTTTACTAGTCTCTATTTTTTACTGCCAATGGGGCGCTGCGCAAGATTTTCAATTAAAATCGAAATTGGAAAATATTCAAATTCAAGCTGACTCTTCTTTTGTAAATGAAATTTCAATTCAGTTTAAATCAAATAAGCAGACTCGTTTTTATCCAATTATCTACGATACAGAGTTGGAGCAGATTTCAAACATTCAACTTTTTGAACAAAAAGGAAGGCGACTAAAAAGCCTACCCATAAAAAATATTGAGGAGGAAGCCGTAAAATTGGATTATATAAATAGTAAGAAAATAAAAATCGTTACAATTCCCGCAGACAAAGAGGTTCAGTTAACCTACACTGTAATCTGTGAGGAATTGATGTATTTTTCAAATTTAGATTTCTTTTCATATAACCAAATAGACACGCTAAACTATATTATAGATGTTCCGAATGAATTTAAATTTGTTCACAATACCATCTATCAAGATTCCATATCATTTTTTGCTATGGATTCTATCAGTACTAATGCGGGTTCTAAGTGGAAAATAAAAGTGGCTCCAAAAAAGGTAGCGCCCGATCCGCTGCAGATGTTTGGTATTTATAAAAACATGAATGTACCCTTTATGCGAACCTTGGTTATGCCCAGTTCATATTCCGACCGCCCCATCAATTATATGAACGATTGGTATTTAAATAAAATTTCTTCTAAAAAAGGATTAAACTCTTCGGTTAAAAAAAAGATTGATGCCTTGACTGCTACTGTTACCGAACCTTCAGAAATTGTAGAAATTCTATATAATTACGTTAAAAATAACTTTAAATATGTTGCTATTGAGATTGGGATGGGCGCGTTTATTCCGTCTCACGCCAACGACGTTTATTTAAATAAAGAAGGCGATTGTAAGGATCTTTCAAACTTTTTGTCGGAAGCTTTAAAATACAAGGGTATTGAAAGTGATATTGCTTTGGCCGCCACATTTCAACATATTAGCGACTGTGATTTTCCTTCTTTAAGCTCGGCCAATCATGTTATTTGTATTGCTTATATAAATAACGAAACAATACTATTGGACCCTACGGATCCAGTTCATTTAATGAGAACTCCTGTACAAAGTTTACAGGACCGTACTATTTTAATTGTGAATAAGACAGGTGGTTCATTTTATAAAATAAATGCATTTAGTGCACAACAAAATGAAATTTCCTACAACTTAAATTTGAATTTAGATGCCAATGAAAATGTTATAAAAGGAACGTTTGAGATTGATTATGCTGGGCTTTCAAGTAATTATTTACGCCGAATGCAAAAATATGATGGCGAAGAAAAATTTGCTTTGAATGCAGAGACTTATTATAAGGAAATTTTTGGAAACCAGACCATTTCAGATTTATCACTTATAAATACTGCAGATACATTTCAACTAACGGGAAATATTGTAATCAACGGTAAAACTTTTAATGATGCCTCTCACAGGTATTTATTTATTGACTTTTTACCGAGGCTTATTGAAACTGAAAGTAGGGAGGCATTAATAGAAGGCACATATTTAAACAACCCATATCAAAAAAAGGTAGTGGTACGCATAAAATTAGACGAGCCCATAGAAGCTTTTAATCCCATTGAGCACAGCAAAATAGGCGAGGGGGTATCGTTACATTTAAATGTTAGGGCAATATCTAACACTGAAATAGAATGCCATTACAATTTTATTATTGACCATCTCTTTATTGATAGGGAAAACAGTAATACCACAAATGAAATTCTAGAATCTTTTAAAAATATTATCAATGCACCCATTGTTCTCGAAACCCAAAAGAGCTAGCTTCGCCATTTGCATCCTCGCTGGACTTTTCTATAGTTTTAACGCTACTGTTACTAATACAACGGTAGATCCATTTTTAACAATCTGTAAAAATTCTGACGCCTATTTTACCCATTCCTATAAAGATGTTACCTACGAAAAATTTTGGAGCAGTTATAAAAAGCATATTTCAATAGATAATAAATTGGTGGTTAATACGCCTTTAGGAGTTGAAAAGTATGCCTTTTTAACGTTAAATGAATTTGAGAGCAACAATATAGAAAGCATTAAAATTAGAACACTAAAAGCCAACGGTACCATTGTTGAATTGGATTCTAGTTTAGTATTTCGAAAAAATTCACCTCGTGAAAAATTTGGCGCCATACATTATCCCATTCCTGCAGTAGAACCGGGAGACACCATTGAAACCCATTATGTGTATTCGGAGCGTATAGAAACCGCTAATATGAAGAGCTATATAAATTTATACGCCAACTTGCCAAGTGTAAATTCACAATATACTATAAAAACAGGACCGCAACTTACGGTGCGATACAAAACCTATAATGATTTTCCATCCCCCGCAGTTATTGCCAATGACACGATTGTGTACTTACAATTTTCAATGGATAATGTAATAGCTCTCGAAGAGAATGAGCACAGTTGTTTACCGTGCGAAAAGCCGTATTTGTACTATTCCTTAGAAAAAAAGGACAGTGAGTTAAGATCTTGGCGCGATGTTTATAATGAAGAATTTAACTTTCTTACCCAACCAATGGCGTTAGACAAAGAAAATTCGTCCTATTATAATAGATGGATGCGTAGAGTTATTGGAAGCGCCAAAGACAGTTCCAAATATTATCAATTCCAGTTACTTTACAATGAAATATTAGCAAATTTCAAGATGTTGCCAATTGATGAATCTGAGTTTATAAAATCTACCGGCTATTTTTTAAAGGAAGAAAGATTTGATCCTATAAGTATCCGAAGGTTTTATAGACAATTATTAGAAGATTTGGAAATTGATTATTGGGCTGTATTTGGGAGAAGCAAACGCCTAGGCTCTATTGATACTGACTATATTAGGAAAGGAGAATTTGATCATATATTTTTTGCTTTTAAAAATGCCGAAGGTGATATGCAATTACTTTATCCACATAACGAGTTATACATGTATTTAATTGATGAAATTCCTACGTCATTATACAGTACGAAGGCAGTTTTGGTTAAACCGAATGCGGCAGATAATAAAAAGAAAAAAGCTGTATTTATTGATCGTGATTTACAATTGGCTAGGGTTGACTCCGTGTCTGTTGCAACAATTAATCTACCTGGGATGGATTCAAATTACAATTATATAAATCAGTCATTTTCTGGCAATGTAGATATTGAAAAAAAGAAAACCACCTTTAGGTATAGGCTCGAGATTTCGGGTGGTATGTCAACCGAAATGCGGAGTTTTTACAGTATGTTGAGTATGGATGAGGAGATAAGCAATTTCTATAGTACACTATCTGAATTTGAAGGCGAAAACAACACCATTCAGATAGATACTGTTACTAATAGGTTGCAAAAAGGCTATAAACCATTTGTTAATATTATGAGCGGGGAGGGCACATTAAATAATGCTATTACCTTTGTTAATGATAGTTTGGTTAGTGTTTCTATTGATAAACTTATTCAGCATTTTCAGTTGGAGAAAACGGTGGGTACTTCTGAATTAAATTACTATCTGGATTATAATTACTCCGATTATTTTACATTCTATCTAAACTTTCCCTGTAAAATTGAGGTGTTAGGACTGGAAAATGGAAAAATAGATTTTAAAAATGATTTAGGTGAATATTTTTTTGAGTTAGTGCAGAGTAAAGACAACCAGCTTAAAATACAGTCTAATTACACTATTTTAAAAAATTTAATTCTAAAAGAAAAACTAACGGAATTAAACCATTTAAATGAAAATGTTACTAATGCAAAGAGTAAACGCCTAATTATTAAATTAAATGGGACTCACTAATTGTTATAAAATAGCAATAGTAAAATAGACTGCTTTTTCAAAAAGTTGTCATTTCCAAAATTTCTTTTAGGATGTAATGAAATTGATCCCGAGGCTTCGGGAGAGATTCACGAGTACCTATTTAAATTATTAAAGTAAACACTCTTTTTTGCAAGGACAGGGACCTGGTAGAAAACTGTGTGTGGTGGAATATAATTTCAAAATTCAATTTTATTCACTATATTACACCAATAGTATGACGTTTTAAAAATCTATTCAATGGCAACAATTCGGAAAACAATTACACTTACTCAACAACAGGATGAATGGATTAAAGCTCAAATCCAAGCGGGAGAATTTACTAATGATAGCGAATACATACGCAATCTAGTAAGGCAAGATCAAGCTAAAAGTGTTGACTTCCTTGCGTTAAAGTCTAAACTTATTGAAGGTTTGGATAGTGGTGTGGGTAACAAAACGCTTCCAGAAATAATGAAGGATGTTGAAACTCGTATGAAAAAGGATGGGCGTTTATAGACTTTCGAGAAAAGCTGAGTTTGATTTAGAAGTTATGTATGAATTTGGGATAAGTAAATTTGGACTTATTCAAGCTCAGAAGTATTTTTTCGAGATGCAAGAAACTTTTAAACTTCTAGGCCGAAATGTAAATTTAGGTCGAGATGCTTCTGAATTTATAGATAATTTAAAAAGATTCAGTTTTAAATCACATACCATTTTTTATTTCAAGTCGTTAGACGAAATTTTTATAATTAGGGTATTGAGTCAGCAAATGGATTATGAGCAAAATCTGCAATTAGAATAACTCGGACTATTAAATGTGGATTTTGGGAGAATGTAGCGATAACTTGTTGTAGTTTTTAATTAGGCAAATTAAAGTCATAATTTGTCCTATAATTTATATTATGTAAAATAGAATAACCGATAAGCCATAATATACTCCTATATTATGCTATTACTTTATGCCTCCTCCCTTTGTACTATAAAAAGTATTTTAAGAAGCAAAATCACTAATTATACCGAATCCTTGCCCAAATATTGTAATTGGCATCTACCCACGTGTCGTAAACCAATAATCGCTGGCCCGGTTGCACATAATTTCCATTGCGTACAAAGTTTTCGCCCTCATAGAGTTCGCTTTTATAGATTGGGGTAATTATATCGTCGTATTGTGGCGGTGTAGAATTGTCGCCATCATAGAATAAATATTTCGTAAAGTTGTAATTACCTCCTTGTACGCCGTACCAGACCGTAGCCGATTTTGGCAACATTTGGTTAATTATTTCATAAGCTTGATCGTAATATTTACTAGTCCTTCCATAGGTATATAAAAAGGCTATATACCCGTCTAAATTATTGCTGTTTAAAGTAGTATTCCAATCTTGATCTTCTATTGTTCCCGTTTGTTGGGGAACATTGTAATCTACAAAAGAGTCTGTGTTGTCGTATGTGTCGTAATCTTCTGAATAATCTGACTGTAACGAAACTACTATAAGAAAAACTATCAAAATAACCACTGCGCCTCCACCAATTATTATCCCACCAATAATCAATGAATTATTGTTAGATTTTGGCCGTCTTGCCGTATAATTTTGGGGGCGTTGTTGCTGTTTCACCGGGGGTTTAAATGTACCTTTTTGTACGGTTACTTTCTCTTTTGGCTTATCGGTTAGTTGAAGGGTTAAATCTTTTACCAATCTCTCAAAACCCAATTCGTGACCAAGTGCTTCAAAGTCTATAAATTGTTTTCGTGCCAAGCGCATGGGAACGTCGCACTCCTCTATTTTTATAGGGTTTAAACTCTTTCCTAAGCTTAATGCGTAGGACATTTCATCTTTTACAGGATCTGAAGATACCGAAGTTTTAGACAGAATTAGCACCAGCGCATCTGCCTTTTTTATTTCTTCTTCTATGGTATCGTCCCAATCGTTGCCCGTCATAATATTTTTGTCAAACCAAACTTCAAAGCCTTGCGAGCGCAACGCTTCTACTAACGATTTTACATAATCTATATCTCGCCTGGAATAACTGATAAAAATTCTTTTTCCACTCATGGCTTACGGGATTTACATTAAACTGATTTTATTTCATTAGCTCGTAGGTTTTTTTAAATATGGAAGCATCGCAGACGTATTTTTCGTCGTTAACGCCTATCATTAGCCAATCTCCAGCTTTGCCTTTCATTACACCTTCCATAGTTTCTACCTCAAATGGCTCGTCTATCTGAACACATTTTACGGGTATAGGCTTTTTAAGTGCTTTTTTGAAATTCAGCTTTGGGGTCTTGTTTTGGGTAAACTTCAACATTAAGTTTAATTTTGCCATTAAATTACGATAAAAAATTCATTCTTAGGAATTTGACAAACACATCTTTGGGATTATCGGTTTGCATTAAGCTAGTGTACGCGTTATACGCATTGGTATAAATTGACAGTTTTTCGCGTAATCCAGCCATTGCTGCGGCTTTTGCATAGTTGTTCTTCGAATTTTCAAATTCTCCTTTATACAGATACGCTTCGCCCACGGTGGCAAACTTCCAGAGACTGGGGAACGGATCCAGTATGGTTGCCTCATAGGCTTTATTGGCAAATACCGTCATTTCGGGCCTCTCGCCTTTCATTAAACTTACAAAAGCCAAATTTATAGCGTGATAATAAATTTGTGAATAATCGTTTTTAGCTTCGGCTATTTTTAAAGCATCGTTGTAATATTTATATGTCATCGATAAATCGTGGGCGGTAAACGTTTTTAAATATTGCCGTTTGTACCTGCCGCCCAGTATTCCCAATAAATTTGAGTTGTTTTTTGCCAACGGGTGTGCTTCCAAAATTTTTACGGCCTCTTCCTCCCTACCCGCGCCTTCCAGTGCGTATATTAATCGCTCTACTCCTTTACCATCCAGCGTTTTTATCTTCGGAAGCAGTGAATTTATTACTGCTTTATATTCGCCCAAAGCAATGTTAATTTCTTCTTTATTGGAGAATTTGTTCAGAAAACTTTTATCGGTTAAGGTTTTTAAAATAGCCTGATACCCGTCATCGGCTTCATTTTCAACTTGTACTATCGAAAAATGACTGCCTTCAATTAACTCGTGATATTTTTTGTTAAAGGGCGCCAAACTTGAGCTTAATGGTACATATTCATCCTTGCTGCCCGCAATTGTTTTAAAGGTGAAGGGATAGCCGTGTTTAAAAGCTTTATTCCATCGCTCCCGCAAATTTTTTATATAGACACTTCCCTCCCTTAACTCCTTTTCGTCATTGGCGTAGGTAAAAAAGTCTTTGAGCGCAAGTTCCGGGAGGCCGTTACTGGGGGTAGCAAAAAATAAAACGTGGCTTATTCTTTCAAGATCTGCGGGATCTAAAGCAATTAGTGCTTGTTGGGCTACAATGCCACCCAAATCGTGCGCAATTATGGCAATGCGTTTGTATTTTGAAAACTTATTTTTAATCGAAGAACACAAATAATCTGAATTATGCTTAATATCGCTCGCACAGGCCCAAATATTCTTGCCCATTTCGGGAACAATATTGCTGCTGTAACCTAACGGAAACATATCCCACCCATCAAAAGCCTTATTGTTCATTAGCAACATTGGGGCTTCGGAAAAGGTATTTTCGGCATCTCCTGAAAAACCGTGAATAAACAGAATGGCGCTATTGCCGTTTTTAGTTTCCCTAAATTTTGTAACAGGCTCTTTTGTAGTGATTTTAGGTGAATTTTCTAAAGCTTTAGTTTTAGTTATTTCAGTTTTATTTTTTATTGAATTTGAAGCAAAGCTCACCACAAAATCTTCAAATATCTGCAAGTTAGCATACGGGTTTTGCTCTGGATGTACTTGAGGTACCTTTTTAAATAAATATTGTACTACTTCAAAAATACGTACCAATGGCTCATCGTCTTCTTGTTTGTTTTCACCTTTTAAAACTTCGAGCATACATTTTGTAAAAAGGCTATTTTCATCCCCTTCCATAATATACGATAGTTGGTTGGCGCGGCATGCAGAAACAATCGTCATACCACGGCCATCGTCCAGATTTTGGGCCAGACCATCTGCATTTGTAAGTTGGGGCCGTGCTCCAAAGCTGGAAACGCCCGCCGTTATTCCCGCTGCGTGACAACAGTCTAGAAAAAAAATTAAGCGACGGGATTTTAATTGTTGAATTTTGTCTTTAATTTCTTCTGCTTTTACCCAGGTGGTTTTATAATTGTTGGGGTCGTAATCATTTGGACATAAATGAAAATACTTTTGGTTTTGTGTTTCTGGCTTTTTAAGCGCTTCGTCTTTTATAAAAGTATTATCGCTATATGTGCCGCCGTGACCGGAATAATAGATTAATACCGAAGAATTTTCATCTGTAATTTGTGAAAGCTTCTCGAAAGCGTCGAGAATATTTTTTCGTGTAGCTTTTTTATTAGTGAGTAAGTTTATATTTTTTTTGAAATAACCTCCGTACTCCTTACTTGCCAAGATATTGTAAATTGCCTTGGCATCTGTAGCAGACTCGGGCAGGTCCTTCCCCACTCCAATTAACAGTGCGTGCGCGTTTCTTAATTTTGCCATATTTTTAAAATTACGGAAGTGCAAAAAAACAAAATACTATTTCCAAAAGTTCATTGCTTCTTCAAACACTGCCGTGTTGCTGTATTTCAAAAATTGAGGATCGTTTTTGAAAAACTTCCAATGGTATTTATGTCCGTTAGCTACCGCTTTCAGCAGATGGTTTTGAAATTGAGGTTGATTCTCTGTGGCAGCATAATACTGTGCTAGTGCGTAGTTTATACTTCCAAATTGATATTTTAAAGGCAACGTTTCTAAATTTTCGAGGTACGTTTCGGCTTTTATTTGGTTGCCCATTTTAAAATTACAAATTGCCAATTTTGTCAATGCCTCAACGTCTGTAGGATTATTGGCGTAGTGGGTGTTTAAAATCTTTTCGGCCTTTTCATACGCTTCAGCATAAAACAGTGCTTCTGCAAGCATTACCGGCGCCACAATTGCGGAGTCTGAATTTAGAATATATTTAAAATATTCCATGGCCTTGGTTTTGT
Organism: Aequorivita flava; assembly: GCF_038742595.1. Taxonomy (NCBI): domain Bacteria; kingdom Pseudomonadati; phylum Bacteroidota; class Flavobacteriia; order Flavobacteriales; family Flavobacteriaceae; genus Aequorivita; species Aequorivita flava. The sequence continues at coordinate 118,299 of NZ_JBANCF010000004.1, forward strand.
TATTTTTCAATAAAAACTCCTTCCCTACCTGTAAATACAAGTCGTTTACTTCGGCGGGGGAATTCGTAATTTCTATTTTTCTAAGAAATTGGTCGAGCTCCTCAATTTTATTGGCACGAACGTAGGCAATAGCAAGCGGTTTGTTTAAAATTTTGGCGTCAAACTTATTTTGTGCATCTTCAATGGTTTGTAGCGCCGCTGTATAATTGCCCAATTCTATATTGGCATAGGCGTTTACATAAATCCGCGCCACGCAATCTGAACAGTTTTGAAGGTTTATACTATCCATCGGGATCACTTTGTAAATAGCTTCAACATCTTCCGGCTTATTAACAAACTGCAGCGCTACCACCATAGCGGTTTTATTGGTGGTTAAATCGAATGGCGCAATTTTGTACTCGTTTAAAAGCGTTTTATACACGGTACGATTGTCGCCTTTTAAAAGCGCTTCGTACATATTTAGCAGATTTAACTGTCGTTTATTGGTGTACGAATCTGGTTTAATTAAGTTTAAGAGAGAATCTGCCGTTTTAAAATCTTGTTGGTTGTAGTAATGGGCCACACGGAGCACTTTTGGTTCAAAATAAGTAGAATCTGAAGCTATTGCTCTGTTTAAAAGGTTAATATAAGTTTCGTTTTCGTTGCTGTTTTTAGCTTCAAGTAGCAATTTGTACGCTTCATATTTTGGCGGTGTTTCTTGCAGCATTAACTTTTGCTTATCTTTTGTAATAAAATAGCCAGTTATAGATTCGTTTAAATCTTCAATACATTCTAGGGGGTTGGTTGCAAGACATTGTGTAGGTTTAAACGATATAATGGTTTTATTGGTTTTTCCATCTATCAACATCCCTTGAAAGAGAAGTTTTTCGTTTTTGAGATAGAAATTTCCTGAAATTATTTTACTGGGTTTTAGATATTCACGTACAATGGTTGATTCGTCTTCCTCAATTTTTTTTCCTTTTAAAATTGTTCTATATTCATCTACTAAATCTTGTGTTATTACCTGCGCTACTTGGTTTTCGGTAATGCCGTGGATTATCCAGTCTGAGGCCATTTTACTTACAATGTCGTATTTATGGTCTCCCGTATTATTACCAAATTTTAGCACAGCAATCTTATCGCTACTAATAATTTTTGGCAGGGAATTGTTAGCGGGTAAAAAATTCTTGTTTACTATTAAGAATACGGCAATTACACATAATGAAGCGATAATTCCGAGAGCCGAGAAATATGTTTTCCGAAAGGCTAGTTCTTTCTTGGGTTTCTTTTCGCTTTGCGCGATTTCAGCTTGATGAATTTTGGCTAATCTGAATTTCCAAAGAAGAAAAATATAAATAGGAAAACAAAGCAATAAAATTATAATTAAAAAAGTAACGGATTTTTCGGGAAGCCCCAATGGTTGCCAAGTTACTGCGAGAACTTGTAAGATAATCCACGCAGAAACCACATAAATAGACAACATTTTAAAGACTTCCTTTTCGTGGCACTGCTTAAAAAAGGAACTAAGCTTCATATTCTTCGGTTAGTTTCGCTAAGTTACTTAAAATCATTTGCCTAAGCGCGAAATATTTAGATTAAATACGGCAGGGTGTTCGTTAATTTAGTACCTTTAAACAGTATATGTTAACTAAAAAATATAGCCATGGGGAAAAAACTAGAAAACAAAACAGAAAAAAAGAAGCCGGCAAAACCAATTGCTGCTAAAGCTTCGGCAAAACCAAAGGCGAAACCTAAGCCTGGAGCAAATATTAATCCAGGTTAACATATTCCCACTCGCTAAAAGATTTAAAAATAAAACCCTTGAAAAAGGGTTTTTTTATTGTTGTTTATAATTAAAAATTGCTTCCTCTACCTACCCTTTTACATCGTAAACAAAGGCACGATATTTCAGCAAAGCAACAAAAATGGCTCCGCCCAAGGCATTTCCTAATAACGCTAAAAGGATAAAGGACAGATAATCTACAAATGTTATTGCAGACGAACTTATCCAGCCAGCAAAAACCTCTACATTGCCCACAATACTGTGGTGAAGCCCGGTGAATGAAAGCACTGCGGTAATCATAAATATTAAAACGATTCGGCTTAGCGTACTTTTTGAAGCTGCTATTAACCACGAGAGCAACCCCATTAACCAACCGGCAAGAATGGCACTGACAAAAATTACCGAATTATCGTAATGGGTTACGTGAACCGCTATTTTTTCGACAGTTAATAAATTGAATATGCCTAAATGTGGTCCAATCCAAACCAATAAAAATGCTATTAGGTAGCCCCCAATTAAATTTCCTGAAATAACCAGCCCCCAAAGTTTTAATAAACTTCGGAAACTTCTTTTTTTATTTAGAACCGGAAGCGTTAATAGTGAAGTTTGTTCGGTAAATAATATGGATTGCCCCAAAATAATCATTATAAAGCCTACCGGATAAACCACAGACAAGAGTTTTATAATAGTGTCTTCTTCAACTTTTCCTTGTAAAAAGAAAAAAAGGCTACATATTAATAAGTAGCTGAAACCTATTTCCAGACCGGCCGTTAGCGAACTTAGAAGTATACTTATAGCATTTTTATTATAAGTTTCCTGCCCATCAATTATTTGCTGTTTTAAGATTTCGCCGTGCGATTTGGTACTGGTTATCTCTGATGACTTAGAGTTTTCCAGTTCTTCATCAATATTGCTTTGTTGTTCCGCTTTACTGGGGTTGGGTTTAGGCATATACGGTAGGTTGTGCAACCATAAAAATCGTCTTTTTTATTTACTTATTCTTCTTCAGAATTTATTTTTTTAAGTGTTTCTGAAATTGTTTTTTGGTCTGAGCGTGATTTCATTGCATCGTCTTTTTCAACTTTTAATTTGCCATCGCCCTTAATTTTTAAATCTTCCTCCTGTTGAAGTTTCCCAAAATTTGAAGATTTTCTATATTCGTCTTGAAAATCGGCGTGCTTTTTCTTCTTTTCCATAATTAGCTGTTATTTTTAAAATTTCCGTTAAACGCAAATTCAGTAATATTTTTTCTTTTACGCATTTTTTGCTCTTCTTGCCGTTGTAGATCTTCGGGTAAATTATCTAAGCTACCGCCGTAATAGCCAAAAGCCACGGCAGTTGCCACGTGGTAATCCTCGGTAAAGTTAAATTCACTTTGCGCCTTTTTAAATTGCAATCCGGCCATTTGGTGTGAGGCAATCCCCATACTGTTTGCTTGGTGAATTACATTCCCCATAAAGAGTCCCAAATCGTGAAGCGCGTGAAAGTTTTCTTTAGTACCGTCTTTCATTGTTTTTTTAAAGGCGTTTATCCATAAAACCTGTGAATTTCCTGCCCAGCTCTGATTAAATTCGTCTAAGCAATCAAAAATTCTATCGTACGTTTCGGTACCTTTTATACCCCAGATTATACGCCAAGGCTGAATATTGGAAGAACTTGGCGCCCATCTCCCCGCTTCTAACAACACCTGAACATCCGATTCACTAATTGGCGTATCTGCAAAGGTTCGCGGGCTCCATCTATTTTTAATGCTATCTAAAATAGGATGCTCTGTAGGGGTTTGTTTGTTTACGGTAGTACTATTTTTCATATTTTTTGTTTTAAATGTAATGGCTTTCGTTTAGCGGAAAAAAAATTTAATGAAGATTTAACGCAGTTGCTAATTATTAACATTTCCATATCATATTTAAAGGTACTTTCCTCCTAATTTTGTGCAAAATTTTAATTTATGGTTGTTTGGGGAATTTTTATTGGGTTTATTATTTTATTCTTGGCGTTAGATTTAGGGGTTTTTAACCGTACTCCCCACGTTATTAAAACAAAGGAAGCCGCAATTTGGACTACTGTTTGGGTAACCTTAGCCCTTGGATTTTCAGGAGTAATTTATTGGCTTTTTAAAGAAGGGCTCGTAGAAAACCCAACAAATTTAACTCCGGATGTAGCAACGCTTAAATATATTACCGGCTATTTAATTGAGCTTTCGCTGAGTATAGACAACGTATTTGTAATTGCAGTAATATTTTCATCGTTTGCAATTCCACAGAAATACCAACACGAAGTGTTGTTTTATGGAATCTTGGGGGCTATTGTTTTTAGGGCGTTAATGATATTTTTTGGCGTTGCCTTAATCAATAAATTCGACTGGATAATATACGTGTTTGGTGCCTTCCTGCTATTTACAGCATTTAGAATGCTAACGCATAAGGAAACGGAGTTTAACCCCAAAAAATCTAAAATGTTCCGTTTTATGAAAAAACTATTCCCCGTAAGTTACAGAATGGACGGCGATAAATTTTTTATAAAACGAATGGGAATTCGCGCGGCAACCCCGCTATTTGTTGCTTTAATAATTATTGAACTTACCGATATACTTTTTGCCTTGGATAGTATTCCTGCAATTCTGGCAATTACCGCAGATCCATTTATTGTTTTTAGCTCAAATATTTTGGCAATATTAGGGCTGCGTTCTATGTATTTTTTAATTTCAAGAATGCTTACCAAATTTAGGTTTATAAATTATAGTCTGGTGGTAATTTTGGCCTTTGTTGGCGTAAAAATGATACTCTCCCACAATGTTGAAATACCCGAATGGCTCTCGTTGGGTGTAATCGGATTATCCCTAGCCGCAGGTATTGTAGCCTCAATGGTAATTTCAGACCCCAATCCGCCGGTGGTTAATGAAGATTAATTTCACAAAATCATATTAAAAGTTTGGTGTGGTTTTTATGCTATTGTATCTTTAAATTTGATAATAAAAACCAATAGATTATGAAGATAAATTTCGAGTATCACGAGGTAGCGGCTAGCCAAAGATTGGAAGATTTTGTTACCGAAAGACTGAATAAAATTGAAACTAAATACGACTCTATAATTAGTGGAGACGTATATTTTAAAAAGGAAAACTCTTCTAACCCTGAAAAGGGAAAAATCTGTAGCGTACGCTTAAGTATGCCGGGCGCTACTATTTTCGCAGAAACATCTAGCGCCTCTTTTGAAGCTTCGGTTGCTAAAGTAATAACTGAACTTAGATCACAACTTCAAAAAAGAAAAGAAAAACTGAAAGCACACTAATAGTATGAAAAATATGGGAGTAATAGCACGAGATGAAAACCAACTTACCTTAATTTACAGCAGCAACACCCGTGTGGGAATACATACCTTAAGTTATTTAACCGGAATAGATGCTCGTTATTTGGCAATAGATTTGGCAAAAACCAAAGTAGCCGATACCCAATGGGCAGAAATTGCAGATTCATTAGGGGTTAAAATTGGCGATTTGGTAGACAAGCGCCAATTAGATATAGACACTGAAAGCACTGCTAATTTTAACTCGAATGATTGGCTAAAAATTATTCAAAATAACGATTCGGTTATTTCTAGACCAATTGCTATTATGGGTAAGCGGACGAAGCAAATTGACAATCCACCAGAAATTATGGAGTTCTTTGGAGTAGAGTCTGCAGGTTTAAAGCAGAGTACGCCAAGTGGCACTGAGCCCGATATTGAAAGTAATACTGAGAACGAAAAATTTATTGAAAAAAATAAGTAATTACTCAGTTTCTATTTTTTCCAAAGGTTGAAATTTAGGCTTAACTTTTTTGTAAACTTCCATTTGGGGCTGCGTTAAAATATCATTCATTTCTGCGGTTTCCTCTACTTGAAGTTTATAAAGAGCGTTAAGCTTTTCTTTTCCGTTTAATTCGGTTTCAATTTTATTTTTTCGAATTAAAAACTCGGCTACTTTTTGTTGAAACAATAATACCTGTTGTCCCGTCATTCCGAGTTCGGGAAGATATTTGTTTGTAATTACCTTAGCTTCTTTTTCCACCTCAGGACTAGACTTTTGAAGAAATGGATCCTGTGAAAAGGCCGAAATACTTATAAATAGAAATAATACTGCTACTACGTTTTTCATGATTTTCAAATTTTTTACTTTTTAATTTAATAAATTTGAAATGGGTCGCCAATAGGTTTAACGCAATTTAACGGCTTATAAATACGGGTTTAACAAAAATTGAATTTTCTGTGAAAATGAAAACATTTTATTAACCTGAAATTTTTTGTTGTATCAAGGAGATTGCATCATTAATACTGCGAAGTTGCTCCATATCCTCGTTTTTGAATTCAATATTAAAAGCGTCCTCTATATCCAAAACAATATCAACCAAATGCGCAGAATTTATATTCAATTCACGGGTTAAATCGCTGGCTTTATTTACTGCCTTTGGCGCCACATCCTCCGGCAAATACGTAATAATTATTGGTTCGAGCTTTTCGTATATTTCGTTGGAAGTCATAGGTAATTTAAATTTTCTTAAAGATAGCACAAGCGTTTACATCACCAAACCCAAAACTGGCTTTTGCAACTATTTTTAGGGGCACTCTTTGCAATTGCTTCGGAATTTTTTCGGAAGCAATTAACGCGTCAATCTCCGGATGTATTCTTTTACAATTCACATTTGGAAACACAAACCCTTCGTGCAACTGAAGTATTGCCGAAACAATCTCAATACTTCCACTGGCAGCCAAGCAATGGCCTATCATTCCTTTAAGTGAATTTATATACGGAAACTTCGCTCCCCTCCTATTTAAGGCTAGACTCCAATTTTTAATTTCGTCGGGATCTTTAATAGTCGCCGTTAAATGCCCGTTTATATAATCAATATCATCGGTAGCTACGCCTGCGTTCTGTAAGGCATCTTTAATACATTTCTGAACGGCTACACTGTTAGGAGCCGTCATACTTCCCCCGTTTCTTTGTCCGCCGTTATTTACCGCTCCACCTAAAATTTCGGCATAAATAGTAGCCCCTCTTTCTTGCGCGCTTGTTAATGATTCTAGTAAATACGCACCGGCACCACTGCCCGGAATAAACCCGCTTGCCTCGCTGCTCATTGGACCAGCGACCTTATTTGCCTCCTGATTGTGTTTATAGGTTGTAACACGCATTGCGTCAAACCCACCCCAAAGATAAGGGCCGGAATCGCTTGTACTACCGCAAAGCATAAATTTTGCCATACCATTTGCAATGTGTTCATAGCCCATTAAAAGCGCTTCGGTACCTGTTGCGCAGGCCGATGAGTTTGCGGTTACCATATTTCCCGCGCCAATGAGGCCACCCAAATACGCACTCACGCCGCTCGTCATGGTTTGCGCTACCGAGGTGCTTCCCAAACGGCGAACATTTTTAGCATCAATCTTATTAATGGCTTCCCGGAATTTTTCAACTCCACTGGTGCCACTTCCGAAGATTATCCCTAAATCCCATAGGGGATCTTCCTCAGGATTTGCGGGTGTAATTTTGGCATCTTTTAATGCGTCCATACCCGCAATTACACCATATAAAATACCGCTGCTATTAAAGTTACGAAGTTGTAATTCTGAAAAGTATTCTCTCTTTTTTTCTTCGGAAATATAAGGTTTAGCGCCCAGCTGACACGAAAAGTTTAAATCGCGCAACTCAGGAAAAAAAGTAATGCCTGATGCCCCAGATTTGATGGCTTCGGAAAAAGAAGTAAGCCCTATTCCATTTGGTGCTACTACCCCTAAACCAGTTATTACCACACGATTTTTCATATAAGGTTTGTTTCATTTAAAAGCATACCGCTAATAGTACCTTTTGCCACAATTTCATTTTTGCTATTCAGCATTTTTACATTGCATTTTAATTTATTAAACCTAAAATATATTTTTTCAGAAATTACTTTTACTGTTTCTTCGGGAAATACCGGTGCGAAAAAATCTATTTGGGTATTGCTGAGTGCAAAATTAGAATGCCCCGAAATTTGATTTTCGTTAAAAAGAAATATTCCAAAGCAAACCAAGCCAATCTGCGCCATACATTCGGTTAAAATAACCCCAGGGGTAACGGGCTTATTTTTAAAATGACCTTTATAAAAGTAGGAATTTCCACCAAAAAAATAGGTGCCGCATATACCCTCGGCCGAAACAGATTGTATGTTGTTTACAAACAAAAAAGGCTCGGAATACGGTAGTTTTGCTATTATTTCTTCAGATTTCAAATTCGAAATATTTATGGTTTTAACTTGGGTTATGTTATCTTAAACTTTCACCACCATCAACTTTTATTACGGTGCCATTAATCCAATCTGCCTCTGGCTTACACATTAAAAGCACCGCATTTGCTACATCGTTCGGGTTCGTAAGCCTGTTAAATGGATTACGATATTTTGCCATTTCGGCAAGTTTTTTACTATTTGGAATGGCCAAAAATGAAGGTGTATCGGTAGTTCCTGCTTGAATACAATTGCTGGTAATGTGCAAAGGAGCCAATTCTACGGCCATATTTCGCATTAAAGATTCCAAAACCGATTTTGCTGCTGAAACTGCCGCATATCCTGGCCACACGCGTATATTTCCTTCACTTGTAAAAGCGAGGTTTCGCGCTTTGGGTGTAAAGGCGTTGTTTGCCAATAATGTTTGTACCCACTCGTACCAGCTAATTGCCATAGCGTGAATTGTAATTTCAAAATCCTGTTTTGTGAGTATATTGTCGTCCTGGCTATGCATTGTTTTTAAAGTGCCTTTGGCTATGCTGTGCAATAGAACTTTTACGCTATGCTTTGGAAATTCATTACAAATTTCTTCTCTCACCTGCTTGTTTAAGGCATCCTTGTTAAAAGTTTTTACTAAAACGCCGTGCGCCTTTATGGTATCGACTTCCTTTTCAAAAGCGGGTAAATTGCTTTTCCGATCGCGATGTACAATACAAATATTCATTCCCTCTGCCGCTAATTTTTTGGCGCTGGCAAGACCTAGACCGCTACTTCCGCCCAAAATTATTGCCCAATAGCCTTTAAAATCACTCATAATTAAAATTTTAACAACACGCGTTGCGCCGAAAATCCTGGACCAAAACTGAGCATTAATCCCAAATCTTCCGCGGGTAGGTTTTTATCCATAAATCGTTCTAAAACATAGAGTACAGTGGCACTGCTCATATTGCCATACAGACGAAGTACCTCTTTGGTATCGTTTATGTCTTTACCCAATTTGCCAAATAAATCTGCCACCGTTTCTACGATTTTCCGTCCGCCGGGATGAAAAATTAGGTGATTGATAGCTTCAATATTTAAATTGTGCTTTTCCAAAAATGGATGTATAATAGCAGGAAAATGCGCTGCTATTTTTTCGGGAACTTCTTTGTCTAAAATCATTTGTAGGCCTGTATTTACCAGCTTAAAACCCATTAAAGTTGTGGCGTCGTAAAAATGATACATTTCTTCGGCAAGAATTTCTGGACCGCTATCTTCTGTTTTTGAGGACAATAACACGCAGGCCGCGCCATCGCCAAAAATTGCGGCACTTACAATGTTGGCCATTGAAAAATCTGTGAGTTGAAAGGTGGCAGTGGGTGCTTCCAAAGCAATTACGGCTGCCCGTTTTCCGGGGTTGGCCTTTAAAAAATTCTTTGCGTAAATTATTCCGGATATTCCAGCCGCGCACCCCATTTCTGTAACCGGTAAACGAACTATATCTTGTTTCATTTTAAGTTCGTTTATCAAATATGCATCTACCGAAGGAATCATAATGCCCGTGCAACTTACGGTAACTATAAAATCAATGTCTGTTGGTTGCCAGTCCGATTTTTGTAACGCTTTTTCTAAACAGCCTTTTCCCAGTTTCGTAATTTCACGAATATAAATATCGTTTCGGGCTTCAAAACTCGGGTTGGTAAAAACTTCCAGCGGATCCATGATAGAATAGCGTTTATCTACGTTTGCACCTTCAAAAATTTTTATCACTTTTCTTTGAAATCGCCTGTCTTTATGCTGCATCCATTGTTCTACAAACGGAATTATCTCTGCGGTTTCCCGACTGTATTTAGGTAGTTGTTTTGCAACTTTTACTATTTTTACGCTCATAGTTCTTTTTTGAGTATCCATTGATAGCGGTAAGCCCATCGCCAGTGAATACTACTTTGCTGGTTTGGAATATTTTTTGAAATCCGTTTTAATTCTTCCTTTTTAAAGCCTCTTGCAACCGAAACTAAGCCGTCGTGTCGGGCTGTTTTCGTTTTTAAAAACACTTTACTCGCTATTTTAAACAGTGTAAAGGCCTGCTTACTTCTGTGCAAATCGTTCACTATTAAACCAATTTGCGCTTTATTTAATAGGGTTTTTAAGAGGTATTCAATTTTATTGTTGCTGAAATGGTGCAGAAATAGTGTGCACATTGCAATATCGCAATTTGGAATTAAATTTTCTTCTGAAAAAACATCAACTTTTAGATATTTTATATTTGTATAATTTTTACTGTGCTGTTTGGCAAACTGGAGGATGTTTTCGTTAAAGTCTAAACCTATACAGTCAAAGTTGAAGTTGTACTTTTTGCCAAAATCGGAGCATTTTCGAAGTATTGTACCATCGCCGCAACCCAAATCTACTATGGTGATTTTTGCCGTTTTGTCACGATTTCGCAATAATATATGTAGGGCGTCTATGGTGATTTTGTTGCCTCCCAACCACTTGTTTACCATTTTTAAATCGTTTAAGAGATCCTTCATTTTGGGACCTCTAAAATCGAGACTATCCATTACCTCTGGTTGCTGCGATCTATATTTATTGCTGAAAGTTATCATGTAATTGTTTTTCCGTGCGTTTTTTTAATAATTAATGGCAGCAATTGCGGAAGTGCCTTGGCTGCTGCAAACCCTATTTTTGAAGCAACTGGATTCATTAAAATTCGTTGAATGGTTCTTCCGGCGGTAAGTCTGCTTTCAAATTCGCGCTTCCAACATTTGGCGTATGCAATTTCAATATCACGGCGATTGAAATTATTTTTTCGATAATATTTCAAAAAGATTTCAGAAAAAATTTTTGCACTTTTTATTGCCATCGCCATTCCGTTACCGCAAAGTGGATGGATAAGCCCAGCGCTATCGCCAACCATAAAAATATGGTTTTCAACCGGATTCTTTTTGTGAAATGCTATTTGGCTAATAGTCAAAGGCTTTTTAAACAGTGGGGTTGCACGGGTAAAAAAATTATGTAAACACGGATTTTTCGACATTTCCAATTTTTGAAAATCATCTATGTTCTTATATTTTTTAAACGATTTAAAAGTTGTTAAATAACAGGCGTTTACAGCATTGCTTTCAGTTTTGCTTAAGCCGCAATAGCCGCCGTTAAAATTGTGCAGTGCCACGGTATCTTCCGGAAAATCATAATTGTAATGCGCTTTCACCGCCAGCCATGGCGAACTTTGCCGCATAAATTTTCTATTTAAAAATGAATCGAGATTAGAACGTTTTCCATAGGCACCTACAACGAAATCTGCTGTTAAGATTTGTTTTGTTTTTGTGGTAATTTTGAAATGGTTTTCTTTAAAATTAACTGTTTCAACTGTATCAAGCAGCACTTGAACTTTACTTTTTATAGCCGAATAAAGCAGATCGTCAAACGTATATCTGCTAATGCCAAACCCACCGAGAGGTAAAGAAGCTGCAATGGAATTTCCATCAACGTCCGTAATTTTAAACTGTGAAATTTTTTTCGCGCCAACGGAAAACGGATTCACGCCTAATGTTTTTAAATACGGCAAAATTTCGTTGCTCACATATTCGCCACAAACCTTATGATTTGGGTATTCGTTTTTTTCAACCAAGCAAACAGCGCAATTATTATTGGCAAGGTGAAGTGCTGTAGTTAGGCCTGCAAGTCCTCCACCGATTATAATTACGTCCCATTTATTCATTTTAGCCATCTAGGTTTAAAGCTAAATAAAAAATCCCGTCCAAAAATGGTACGGGATCTTTTTAAATTAAATTTATTATTACTCGCCAGCTTCCTGTTGAGCTTCTTGCTTCATTTTTTCATTGGGTACAATAGCAAGGTTTACGCGACGGTTTTTGGCACGTCCTTCGGCAGTAGAATTATCGGCTACCGGTGCGGTTTCTCCATACCAGTTTGTTGTAAATCTACTTGCGCTTAATCCTTTGGTTTGAACAAAGTAATTAGTAACAGATTGGGCTCTGTTTTTAGAAAGCGTCATGTTCATTTCATCTGCACCTACGCTATCAGTATGCCCAACCACCAATACATTGGTGTCTTTGTACTCTTTAAGAACATTGGCCAATTTATCTAATGTGGCTTGTGAATTGGCATTAATATTGTATTTCGCGGTATCAAAATAAACACCACTATTTTCGTCAAAAGTTACTACAATACCATCGTCAACACGTTCTACTTGAGCACCTGGAATTTCTTGCTCAATTTGCTGCGCTTGCTTATCCATTTTGGCTCCGATAAGTACTCCAGCCGTACCTCCAACTACACCGCCAATAACGGCACCAATTTCGCCATTACCACCTTTACCAACGTTGTTACCAAGTATGGCTCCCAAAACGGCACCACCTGCGGCTCCAATCACGGCGCCCTTTTGCTTGTTATTAGCATTTCTAGTGGCTTCGCAACTTGTTAAGCTTACTACAAAGGTAAAAGCTAAGGCTACTGTTATAATATTTTTAAATGTTTTCATAATTATTATTCCTGTATTTTAGAGAAGTTCATATTAATTTTAAAAGGCTTGCCGTCTAAACTTACCGTTTGTTCCCAACGCATTGAGGATTCGCCTAGCTGAGCTAAACGCAATCTATACCCGGCATTGGTTTCGGATTTTCCTTTGGCATTTGTAGGTTTTAAAAGAAAATCATACAGTCCGGAAGCAGGGTCAATTTCTTGAATTGTAAATATAAAATTACGTTCCCCTGTAGGACAGTTAGAATTATTAATAGTGTAATTACCGGTATTGTTATTTGGAATAAATCTCCAAGAGCTACCTTCCATACACTCCACAGAGGTATCGTTAAATAGGGTTACATTAAACGTACCCGATGAGTCGTACGAAATATTGTCTAAGGACCAATATCCTTTAATTACTTTTCGAGATTCCTGTACGGTTTTCGGTGTACCGCAAGCGAATGTTGTGGCTGCAATAACAGCCAAAATGAGGAGTTTTTTCATAAGTTTTGATTTTTTTAAAATTGGTTAAGTAGTGCCTATCTTCTAAAAAGTCTAGATAGAAGTGAAAGTACCAATAGCACTATAAAAATGTAAAAAATGATTTTTGCGATATCGGCTGCACCTTCTGCGATGCCTCCAAATCCAAAAACTGCTGCAATAATTGCAATGACTAGAAAAATAACGATCCAACGTAACATAGTTAATGGTTTTAATGATTAGTATGGCACTAAATTAAATAACTATTCTATGCTAGCATTAGCCTTTATCTAAAGTTTAACAAGGAATGTTAAATTATTAGTAAGACAATAAATCCAGTAGAATTTCTTTGAATTTTTCCTTAGGAAGATAGCCTGCTTCTAAATTTGCTGCAAAAGGAATAGGCGTTTCCAAGCTGCCTACTCGCTTAACAGGAGCGTCTAAATACTCGAAGCAATTTTCCATAATTAAGGCCGATATATCTGAAGCCATACTACCAAACATCGAGTCTTCCTGAAGTATAATTACCTTCCCTGTTTTTTTAACAGATTTGTATATAGCTTCTGTATCTAATGGCATTAGTGTTCGCAAATCTATGAGGTCTGCTTTAATTTCTGGTTGTTGCTCTAAAGTTTCCAAAGCCCAATGTACCCCAGCACCGTATGATATGATAGTTATAGCTTCCCCTTGCTTTAAAAGTGAAGCTTTTCCAAGGGGTAAGGTGAAATAATCTGTAGGTACATCCTGCCTTATACTTCTATACAAGGCCTTGTGCTCAAAAAACAGAACCGGGTTAGGATCCTCAATACTTGTAGCCAATAATCCTTTTGCGTCATACGGAAAGGCTGGATAAACCACTTTTAAACCTGGAGTATGCGTAAACCAAGCTTCGTTGGTTTGGCTGTGAAATGGCCCCGCTCCTACTCCAGCACCGCAAGGCATACGAACTACCACATCGGCATTTTCGTTCCAACGGTAATGACTTTTTGCCAAATAATTAATTATAGGATTAAAACCAGAAGTAACAAAATCTGCAAACTGCATTTCTACAACGGCTTTAAATCCGTTTATTGAAAGCCCCATTCCAGTGGATATTATGGCCGATTCGCAAATTGGTGTATTACGAACGCGCTCTTTTCCAAATTGCTCCACGAAACCTTCTGTAATTTTAAATACCCCGCCGTATTCTGCCACATCCTGCCCCATAATTATAAGGTTGTCATGGCGCTCCATAGATTGTTTTAATCCTTGGGAAATAGCATCGATTAATCGAATGTTTTCTTTATTTTGTTTTTCTGCAATTTCCTGATATTCAAAAGGTTTGTAAACATCATTTAATTCGATTGTTTTGTTAAATTCAATCGCTGGTTCAGAAAATGCAATGTCGAGGTTTTTATCAATTTCGTTTTTAAATTCGGTTTTAAAAGTTTCAATCTTTACTTCGGAAAGCACCCCTTCATCTAACAAATAATTTTCGAAATTTGTGAGCGGATCGCGCAAGCCCCATTCATCTATTAAGTTAGTTGGTACATATTTAGTACCACTAGCCTCTTCATGGCCACGCATTCTAAATGTTTTAAACTCCAAAAGAATAGGCCGTGGATTGGTACGCATACTCTCAACCAAATCTTTTAATCTGGTATAAACTTCCAGGATATTATTTCCTTCAATAATATGGGATTCCATGCCATAGCCTATTCCGCGGTCTGCAATATTTTCGCAGTTGTATTGCTCATTAGTAGGCGTTGAGAGACCATACCCATTGTTTTCTACACAAAAGAGCACCGGTAATTGCCATACCGAAGCCACGTTTAAAGCTTCGTGAATATCGCCTTCACTCGTTCCTCCTTCCCCCGTAAATACGGCGCATACTTTATTGTTTTCTTTTAATTTGTTTCCCAGTGCTATTCCATCTGCCACGCCAAACTGGGGCCCTAAATGCGAAATCATTCCTACGATATGAAATTCCTGCGTTCCAAAGTGAAAACTTCTGTCGCGTCCTTTCGTAAAACCGTTTGCTTTTCCTTGCCATTGCGAAAACAGTCGGTGCAACGGGATATCGCGCATTGTAAAAACACCAAGATTTCGATGCATTGGTAAAATGTACTCGTCTTTTTCTAAAACAGCTGTTATCCCCACTGAAATGGCCTCTTGCCCAATTCCGCTAAACCATTTTGAAACCTTTCCTTGGCGCAGAAGTATAAGCATTTTTTCTTCTATTAGCCTAGGCTTCAACATACCGCGATACAGTTTTAGTAAAGTGTCGTCATCAAGGTCTTTTCGATTATAATCGAAGAAAATTTGGGGGGAAGTGTCTGGTTTCATCATAAAAAATTTGCTGTATCAAAAGTAGAAAAAAACCCATTGTAACAAGGATTATTAAAGGAAATTTTATCTTCGGAAAAACTTTGGTAATTTGGTATATTTGTAAACTAAAATTCAAACCATGAATAATATACCCAGTGTAAATTTAGCCGATTTTATTTCTGATGATCCAAAAAGGAAGCAAAAGTTTGTTGATGAAATTGGCGCCGCCTACGAAGATATTGGTTTTGTGTCGCTTAAAAATCATTTTCTCAGTGAGCAATTGGTAGAAGAGTTGTACAAAGAAATAAAAGCTTTTTTTGCGCTCTCGGTTGAAACCAAAGAAAAATATGAAATTCCCGGTCTTGGAGGCCAACGCGGTTATGTGTCTTTTGGAAAGGAACATGCCAAGGGCAAAAAAGAAGGCGATTTAAAAGAATTTTGGCATTTTGGGCAAGAGGCATCAGATGATGCCAATTTATCTGAAAAATATCCTGACAATGTAATAGTAGAGGAACTCCCGGACTTTAACAGTACGGGGATGGAGGCCTATAGAATGCTCGAAAAAACCGGAGTTTATGTACTACGTGCCTTGGCACTATATATAGGTTTAGACGAGTTTTATTTTGACCACTGGGCTGCAAATGGCAACAGTATTTTACGACCTATTCACTATCCGCCAATTACCGAAGAACCTAAAGGTGCCATGCGTGCTGGAGCGCACGGAGATATAAATCTTATTACCTTATTAATGGGGGCTTCTGCCGGCGGACTTCAAGTTTTGAGAAAGGATGGGGAATGGATAGATGCAATTCCGAACGAAGATGAACTGGTTATAAACGTTGGCGATATGCTAGAAAGACTCACGAACAATAAACTCCGATCTACTGTGCACCGCGTGGTAAATCCACCCCGCGAACAATGGGGCAGCCCGCGCTATTCCATTCCATTTTTTATGCACCCTCGTAGCGATATGAAATTAAACTGCTTAGCAGAATGTATAGACGATGAACATCCTAAAGCGTATGAAGATATAACCGCAGGCCAATTTTTGCACCAGCGATTGGTAGAGATAGGACTAATTAAAAAGTAAACAGTAGATTCACCTTAAAACCACTGCTGATAGGGCACGTTCGAATTAAACCTTCAAAATAAACACACATTGAATTCTTTAGAAGACCAATTAAAAAATCTTTTTCCCGATCACGAACCGAGTGAAGTTCCTGTTGAAAAGAAGGAACCTTCAATTTGGCTTCAAGACGAACCTTTGCTTTGTAAATACGAAAAAAGAAAAGGTAAGCCCATAACAATTATAGAGGGATATAATGGTGCGGACCACGATTTTAAAATACTTTCAAAAGAAATAAAACAGTTGCTTAGTGTTGGTGGCAGTTTTAAAAATGAACAAATTATTATTCAAGGCGATTATCGCGATAAAATCATGCAATTTTTAAAGGATAAAGGATTTAAAGTGAAACGGGTTGGCGGATAATATGACGGGAATTGTTGCAATTCGTTTCTGCTAAAAAATTAGATAAATTTGAGACATACAATCAAACAAAGTGAGCTAATATTAACGCCCGAAGGTAAAATATACCATCTAGATCTTGCACCTTCGCAATTGGCCCCAACTATTATAACCGTTGGCGATCCCGACCGGGTAAAAATGGTTTCAAAATATTTTGACACTATTGAATGTACCGCCCAACACCGTGAATTTAAAACACATACAGGAACGTATAGGGGAAAGCGAATAAGTGTTATTTCCACGGGAATTGGTCCCGACAATATTGACATTGTTTTTAACGAGCTTGATGCGTTGGTGAATATAGATTTTGAAAAACGGCAAATCAAAAAAAAACTTACATCGCTTGATATTATCAGAATAGGTACCTCGGGTGGTTTAACGCCCGAAGTAGAAGTTGATCGCTTTTTAATCAGTACTTTGGGAATTGGTTTGGATAATGTGATGCATTATTACGATAAAACAGACAAAATTTTTAATCGCGATTTTGCCCAGTCTTTTATAGATCATACCCAATGGAACCCAGATAATTCGGTGCCGTACGCAGTGGAAGCAGATAAAAGCTTGCTTAAAAAACTTAGTTCCTCAACAACGGATGGAGAGGAACAAAAAACACTTCAGGGTATAACTATTACCAATGTGGGGTTTTATGGACCGCAGGGCCGCGTGCTTCGCGCAAAATTGAAAGATGAAAATCTAAACGAAAAACTTAGCTCCTTTAGATACAAAAAGAAAAGAATAACAAATTTAGAAATGGAAACCGCCACCATGTACGGAATGGCAAAACTATTGGGCCATCGAGCAATTTCTATGAATGCCATTGTGGCTAATCGGGCATCGGGAACCTTTAGCGAAAATGCCCCTAGAACCATTGATGCCCTTATTCAATACACACTTCGAAAAATTTCAGAATGAGGAATTTTTTAATTGGTGGTGTCCCCGAACATTTTAACCTTCCTTGGTATATCGCGTTGCGCAATAAGGAATTTCAAAAAGAAGGTATTAACCTCCGTTGGAAGGATTATCCCGGCGGAACCGGTGCAATGGCGCATGCTTTGCGCAACAGGGAAATTGATATGGCCGTAATTCTCACCGAAGGAATTGTACGCGACATCATTAATGGCAACGATAGTAAAATAGTTCAGGTTTTTGTAAAATCGCCTTTGTTATGGGGAATTCACGTTGCTGCCAATTCAGATTTTGAAGCGGTTTTAGACTTAAAGGGTACAAACGCAGCCATTAGTCGCTACGGGTCTGGCTCGCATTTAATGGCGTATGTAAATGCCGAAAACCACGATTGGAATTTAAAAACCGATTTAAAGTTTGAAGTAATTCAGGATTTGGAAGGCGCTTTGGAAGGGCTGCCAAAAGGAAAAGGCGATTATTTTATGTGGGAAAAGTTTATGACCAAACCACACGTAGATAATGGCACTTTTCGTTTAATTGGCGAATCTCCCACGCCCTGGCCTAGTTTTGTTATCGCCGTGCACAATGAGGTTTTACTGGAAAATGAAGAAAGCGTACAGGCTATTTTGGAAATTATAAATAAAACCACCAAAACCTTTAAACAAATTCCACAAATAGATGAAATGATTGCAGAACGATACGGCCAAAAACTTGAAGACGTTCGGGAATGGTTGTCACTTACCTCGTGGAGCAACACCCAATTAACTTCAGAAGAACTGGAAAATATTCAAGAAAAACTCGTTGAATTAGATTTAATTGAAAATAATATTCAGGAAACCAGCATCTTACATCAATTCTAAAAAATATCTTAATATTTACGCAACCCTAGCTGTATAATTGCATCTTGTTTATATAAAAACAACTATTATGACTACTTTTTTAATCGTTCTGGGGGCGTTGTTAGTCACAAATTTTTTGTTGTTGCAGTTTAGCTGTAACGATGCTACAGAGTCCGAAATTCCAGAAGAAGAATAAGAACAAGAAATATCCCCATTTCTTTTCTTACTATTTACCACTCAATTGGAGTATCTCCTTTATTTTTTAAAAATTCATTTGTTTTGCTGAAGTGTTTGTTCCCAAACCAATAGCCTCTATTAGCGGCCAATGGCGACGGGTGCCCACTACTCAGCACCAAATGTTTTGAGGTATCTATTTTAGCGCCTTTCTTTTTGGCAGGGCCACCCCAAAGCAAGAACACCAAACCGCTTCTCTCTTCTGAAAGTTTTTCTATAACGGCATCTGTAAATTTCTCCCAACCTTTTTTTTGATGGCTTCCGGCATGTCCTTCCCGAACCGTTAAAGTTGCATTAAGCATTAAAACACCTTGTTTTGCCCAACGCACCAAGTGTCCATTTTCTGGCACAGGTGTGCCGATGTCGCTTCTTATTTCTTCAAAAATATTTTTTAGGGACGGCGGAATTTTTACATTTTCACCCACAGAAAAACACAAACCATGGGCTTGCCCGAAACCGTGATATGGGTCCTGCCCTATTATCACAACTTTTACTTCCTGAAAAGACATGTAGTTAAAGGCTGAAAATATCTGATTGATTGGAGGAAAGCAGGTTGCCGCAGCATATTCTGCTGTTACAAATTCAATTAAATTTTTAAAATATGGTTTCTCAAATTCCTCTGTTAAAATAGCCCGCCACTCGGGCTCAATTGTTAGCTTCATTATCCTTACTTTTGCATGATTGCTGAAAAAAGTAAAATTAATGGAAATAAAGCGGAAAGCCCGTATAGACAATAAAACTTTAGAAGATCTGGAATTTCCCTCCGTGCTAAAACAGGTTGCCGAATTTTGCGTAACCGAACCTGGACGTGAAAAGGTTTTTACAATTACACCTTTTCGGAATTTTGATGAGATTGCGCCAGAATTACAACGCGTTAAAGAATTTACAGCTTCGTTTGAGGGAGATAATCATATTCCAAATCACGGTTTCGAACCTATTTTTCGTGAACTTCGAATGTTGGATATAGAAAACAGTACCTTGGAAGTTTCCGGATTTCGAAAAATTCTGTCAATTTCAGAAACTACGCGTATTTTATTGAAATTCTTTAAAAAATATGAAGAGTTTTATGTCCATTTAAATTCTTTTTCTGAAGAAGTAAATTACACATCAATTTTTTCTGAGGAAATAAACAAACGCGTAGATAAGTACGGTGAGATTAAAGACGAAGCTTCTACCGAGCTCGGCGCCATTCGCAGAAGGTTGAACGTGGTT
This sequence comes from Aequorivita flava, assembly GCF_038742595.1. Lineage (NCBI taxonomy): Bacteria > Pseudomonadati > Bacteroidota > Flavobacteriia > Flavobacteriales > Flavobacteriaceae > Aequorivita > Aequorivita flava. Next base: position 138,261 of record NZ_JBANCF010000004.1, read on the forward strand.
AAAGGCAAGATAAATTCGTCGTTCACCAAGGCGCTCTCACAGTATTCCCAAAACGATTATTTAGACGAAATTCGTGAGTCTGTTGTTGAAAATAGACGCGTTTTGGCAGTTAAGGCAATGCATCGAAAAAAAGTAAGAGGCGCAGTTCTGGGCAGTTCAAAAACAGGAAGCATTGTTTATATTGAACCACAGGAAACACTGGATTATGCAAACGAATTAAGCAACCTAATTTACGAGGAAGATGAAGAAATAAAGCGAATTTTAAAGGCAATGACCGAATTTGTACGTCCGCACGCTTCACTTTTAGCAAGCTATCAGGAATATTTGATAACGATGGATGTACTTTACGCCAAGGCGAGATATGCTTTAAAAATAAACGGCGTTTTACCAATTTTGGTCTCAGAGAAGAAGATTTCGCTCTTAAAGGCGTATCATCCACTATTGTTGGTTTCAAATAACAAACGAAAAGAAAAAACATTTCCGCAGCATATTGAGTTATTGCCTGAGAAGCGAATTATTGTGATTTCTGGACCCAATGCAGGCGGTAAGAGTATTACTTTAAAAACGGTAGGTTTGTTGCAGGTAATGTTGCAGAGCGGTTTATTGATTTCGGCAGAACCGCAAAGTGAAATGTGTTTTTTTAAAAGGGTTTTAACAGATATTGGTGATAATCAATCTATCGAAAACCATTTGAGTACTTACAGTTACCGGTTAAAAAAGATGAATCAATTTTTAAAGAAGTGCGACAAAAAAACACTTTTTTTAATTGACGAATTTGGAACCGGTAGCGATCCCGAACTCGGTGGTGCCTTGGCTGAAACATTTTTAGAGGTTTTTTATGAGCGCGAAGCGTTTGGAATAATCACGACCCATTATACAAATTTAAAATTATTGGCAAACGAGCTGCCGCACGCTATAAATGCGAATATGCAGTTTGACAATAAATCGTTGGAACCATTGTACCAGCTGCATCTCGGGGAAGCCGGAAGCAGTTACACCTTTGAAGTTGCACAAAAAAATGGTATCCCGTACAGTTTGATCAATAAGGCAAAAAAGAAAATTGAACGCGGCAAAGTACGTTTTGACAAGACTATCGCGAATCTTCAAAAAGAGCGATCTAATCTTCGAAAAACCTCGGAATCGCTAAAAACGGAAGAACAAAAGGCACGAATAGAGAGTAAGCAGTTGGAGGAAATTAATGCGCGTGTTCAAGAAAAACTGGAAAGCTATCAGGAATTGTTTGATGCCAACCAAAAGCTAATCAGTTTGGGTAAAAAAGTAGATGTGCTTTCTGAAAAATATTTCAACAACAAGCAGAAAAAGCAGCTGATTGATGAATTGATGAGATTAGTGATGATTGAGAACAGCAAACGCAAAAAGCTGGCACCTAAGGTTAAAAAAGCTGTAAAAGCCAAAGAAAAAAAGGTAATACAGGAAGTTGAAAAAAAGGTGGAAGTAATTCGCGAACGAAAGAAAGAGGAAAAAGAAAAGGCTAAAAAGTTACCCCCACCAAAACCGAAAGTTATCCTTAAAATTGGCGACCGAGTACGTATGATTGATGGTCGAGCTATCGGAACGATTGATACTATTGAGAAGAATAAAGCAATCGTGAATTACGGGATGTTTACTACAAATGTAAGTTTGGAGGAACTGGAAAAAGTATAGCTTTTAAAATTCCAAATCACAAACACTAAATTCCAAATAAAAAACAAAATTGAAATTTCAAAAAAGAAAAAAACAAAATAAACTTCAATCCTTTAAATTTTTCAAAATTGAGTATTATTTGGGATTTGTTTTTTGGTGCTTTTTTAAAGAATATGAATAACAATCACAAAATAATACTCTTTGACGGCGTTTGCAATCTTTGTAACGGCGCGGTTACTTTTATTATAGAGCGTGATAAAAGGAACGTTTTCAAATTCGCTGCGCTTCAAAGTGAAATTGGACAAAAGCTAATTTCAAAATTCAATATAGATACTTCAAAAGTAGATTCCATCATTCTTATTGATGGCGAAAAACACTACGAGAAATCTTCCGCGGCGCTTCGTATAGCCAAATACCTTTCAGGCGCTTATCCCCTACTTTTTGGATTTATGGTTGTGCCAAAATTCATCAGAAATGCAGTCTATGATTATATCGCCAAAAACCGCTATAAATGGTTTGGTAAAAGGGATGAGTGTATGATTCCAACTCCAGATTTAAAGAAGAAGTTTTTGTAGTTAATTGAATATTTGGCCTGTGTTTAAAGCTCCGGGAGTATCTACGGACGGAGCATTCCATAAAAAATCGTTATACGAATTTCCCGTTCCTGTAAGTTGGAGTGAATAGCCTACAGGATTAGATTCGGGTTCGTACTCACCAATATCTGTTGAGGTTATTCCGTTAGCATTGCTTCCGGTTGCTGTAAATGTGCCCTCGTAGCTTAAAAATTGAATTACCACCCCATTCTTTACAACAGCGATGCCATCCTTGGGTCCGTTCTGAATACCCGAGATATCAAATGATAGGATTCCAAAGCCATTCATATCATTTGGAATAATACCACTTAATTGTACGGTATTATAATTGGTACCTGTAGTTCCATTATATAACTCAAGTGAAAAGTTATTTAAATTAAGTCCGGCTGGTCCTGCAATCTCAATAAATTCGCCTATATCAGTTCCTGCATTGTCATAGTGAAATTCATTTATCCAAATTTCAGGAGAGGGAATGGTAATGGAGATAATTTCAATCCAGCCTTCGCCATTCCATATTTGAAGACCGGCTTCGCCATTTCCTTTATTCATTACAAAAACCAATAATCCAACATCCGAAATATTGGGAACAATTGCATTGCGGGCGGCGATGCTGGGCACGCGTGGTGGCATCAATCCTTTGTAGGTGACGCCTTCGTCCGAGGTGCTGCTAATTTCCAACATTGATGCCGAAGAGGGACTAGTGGTGCCAATACCTACTTGGCCATACATACTTGTAATAAAGAACGTAGCTCCAAAAAGTAAAAATAAATTTCTCATAACTATGTATTTACACAGCTGGGGAGTAACTTATTCAAAATAGTTTATATGAATACTTTAACGGGGAGGGCTCTAATTTAATAAAAATAATCTTTTTAGCCAAAAAAATAAATAATCTACACTTTTATCTCGTTCAATTAAAATATGTTCTATAATATTAACAAAAAAGACATTCTTTTAAGAATCTATATCGAAAGTTTGTGATGGGTTGTCATGTGGCTCATAATTCAGCATGTTTTCGCCTTTTGCAATAATAGAGCATACAGTGGCATCTCCCGTAACATTAACGATGGTTCGGAACATATCTAAAATTCTATCTACAGGAAAAATGATGGCAATCCAAGCGGGGTTTAATCCAACCGATTCCAATACTATAATTAGCATAACCAATCCCGCACTTGGAACTGCAGCAGAGCCAATTGAAGCTAAGGTGGCTGTTATTACTATAGTTAATTGTTGACCTAAGGTTAAATCGATCATATGAAGTTGTGCCAGAAAAACCACCGCTACCGCTTGGTAAAGACAAGTTCCATCCATATTTACTGTGGCTCCGATGGGCAACACAAAGCTGGTAATTTTTTTATCGACCCCAAGATTTTCTTCCACGCATTCCATAGTAACCGGCAAAGTAGCCGCACTACTGGAAGTTGAAAATGCCAATGTTTGCGCAGGTGCCATAGCTTTAAAAAATCCTTTATACGGAATTTTTTTTACGAACAACTTCATAAATAGCGGATAGATAATAAAAATCATCAACATTAATCCAGCAAATACGGTAAGTGAATACCAACTCAAACCTTTGAAAATTTCATATACCTTCCCGATATCATCTCCTGCCATTTTGCTTACCACCCCAGCCAACAAGGCAAATACAAAGAAGGGAGCCGCCTGCATTACCAAATCTACCATTTTTAGAAAAACCTCCATGGCGCTATCCATAAAGTCCGTAACAGGTTTCGATTTTTCATTCGGAATTAAAAGTAGGCATACCCCGAAAAATATTCCGAAGAAAATAATCTGAAGCATTAAACCATTGTTGCTCAAGGAAAAGAAAAAGTTTTCGGGAACAATATCTACTAGAGGTTGCAGCGGGGTCGCGTCCTTTGTTTTTTCGGCAGTCTGCATTTTTTCCGAAACAGCGGCGTCTTTTAAATCACTTTTTGACAGGTCGGTAATTTTTTTAGCACGTTCAAAAAAAGCAGGATCCTGCAAATAGCTAATTCCGTCTTTTGGCGGGTGTCCATTATTGGAAGCCCAGATTTCGTAGCTAATTCGGTTGTCTATTCTACTCTGCTCGTCAATAAGTTTCCCCGGTTGGATTACATTAACCAAAATTAAACCAAGACTAACCGCAAATAAGGTTGTAATTAAATATGCGAGAAGCGTCTTCCCTCCCATTCTACCTAAGCTCGAGGGATCTCCAATATTAGCAACCCCGGTAATAATAGAAACCAAAACAAGGGGAACCGCAATTAATTTTAATAAATTGATAAAAATTGTTCCAAAGGGCGCAATCCAATCTATAGTAAACTCGCTCCAACCTAACTTACTGGATAGTAAAGCCCAAACTATTCCTAAAACTAATCCTATTATAATTTTCCAGTGTAGTGCGAGTTTTTTCATACTTAGATTTGAGATATTAGATTTAAAGTTTTGTTATTTTATTCAACAGCCAAAAATCAGCCAAGACCAAGGCGGCCATTGCCTCTACGATGGGTACGGCTCTGGGTACAACACACGGATCGTGACGGCCCTTTCCTTCGGCTATTGCTTTGTTTCCTTTACTGTCTATAGTTTTCTGCTTTTGCATAATGGTTGCTACGGGTTTAAAAGCAACATTAAAGTAGATATCTTCCCCGTTACTTATACCACCTTGAATACCACCGCTATAATTGGATTTCGTGGTTTCATCTGGATTGATAGTATCGTTATGTTCGCTACCTTTCATGGCCGTGCCGGCAAAACCACTTCCAAATTCAAAACCTTTTACAGCGTTAATAGACAACATAGCTTTGCCTAATTGGGCGTGAAGTTTATCAAAAACTGGATCTCCCAAACCCACGGGCATATTTTTAATTACACACGTAATAATTCCACCTACAGTATCTCCCTGCTTTTTAATTGATTTTATATATTCCTCCATTTTCTTCGCCATTTGTGGATCGGGACAACGGACTGGATTTTTTTCAATTTCGGAAAAATCTACTTCTGAATACGATTTATTGAGATTTATTTCACCAACGGAAGAAACATAAGCAGTAATTTGTAAGTTTTGCAGTAATTGTTTTGCAATAGCGCCTGCCACAACCCTGCAGGCTGTTTCGCGAGCAGAGGATCGCCCGCCACCGCGATAATCACGAATTCCATATTTTTTATCGTAGGTGAAATCGGCATGAGACGGACGGTAAATATCTTTTATATGGCTGTAATCCTTACTTTTTTGATCGGTATTTTCAATTGTAAAACCAATAGGAGTGCCTGTAGTTTTTCCTTCGAAAATTCCGGAGAGAAATTTTATTTGGTCTTCTTCTTTTCGTTGGGTAACAATTGCAGATTGTCCGGGTTTTCGGCGCTGCATTTCGGTATTTATCGCATCAAAATCCAGGGAAAGTCCTGCAGGACAGCCGTCTATAATTCCACCGATAGCTATCCCATGAGATTCACCAAAAGTGGTAAGTTTAAAAATTTTGCCGAAGGAATTGCCCGCCATACATGTGTTTTGAACAAATGTAAACTTTCGGGTTTAAATATTCAAAGTTTATATTTCAAAAATATTAGTCGAAACAACTATTAAAACGAATCGGAAACAAGTTTTTAAAAGAAATTTGAAATACAACTAAAATGTTCTACGAACTTTTTTAGCTTTAAAATCAGTATTGTCCGATTAAAAATCATGTTTTTCCCCTACGGGACATTTGTTTAGGTGCGATCTCTTGATTACCAATATTTTGCCCAGCTGGAGCAGTATGCCGTTAGGCATTAAATATGGGTAAAAAAATAGAGTCCCGTCAATTCCTAGTCCCGTAGGAACTACATATAATATGGGGTTTTCCAGAGTTAGTCATTACTTTTATCGGACAAGAATGCTTTAAAATAAAGACTTTTTGGCTTATAATTAGAAAATAAGCAAAATCTGAAAAGGCCACATTTGTATATCGTTCCTAAAAGCGTTTGGCTGTTCTAACTGTTAAAACTACAGAAGTGCATTTTTAAGAATCGTAACCGGATGTAGTGCATCACGCCCTGTACCATCGAGTATTTGATGTCTGCAACTCGTGCCGTTAGCAGAAATAACAGTATCTGCCGACGCTTTGCGAACAGCCGGAAATAACTTTAACTCCCCTATTTTCATGCTCACTTCATAATGTTCCTTTTCATAACCAAAGCTGCCAGCCATTCCGCAACAGCCGGTTGTAATAATGGTAGGTTTGTAGTTTTTGGGAAGGTTTAATATTGTAAAAGTTACTTTTTGATTGCTCAATGATTTTTGATGGCAGTGGGAATGAATTTTAATAGCTTTTTCTTCTAAGGTAAACTGTGCCGCCGAAATAGTTCCATTTTCAATTTCGGCTGCTAAAAATTCTTCAATTAAAAAAGTGTGTTGTGCAATGGCTTCTGCTGAAGGTTTATCATCTGCCAGTCGAAGATATTCGTCACGAAACGAAAGAATTGCGGAAGGTTCAATACCTACGAGAACATTGTTTTCAGACACCTTTTCTTTTAAAAATGAAATGTTTTTTTCAACCTCTAGTTTGGCTTCTTCTAAAAACCCTTTAGACAGTAGCGCCCTTCCGCTGTCTAAATTATTAATTACGGTAACTTGGTAGTTTAATTTCGTTAGCAGCTCAAATGCATCCACGGCGATTTCAACATCTAAATAATTGCTAAATTCATCCACAAAAAGCAATACATTTTTACGGTAATTTTCTTTAGGTGAATAATTTATATCTGTTTCATTTTTAATATGTTTAACGCTATTATTAAAACTTTTAATTGAAACCTTTGGCAGCGTTCTATTTTGATGAACTCCAGCAAATTTTTTAATAATTGATGAAGTAAAACCGTTGGTAAAAAACCAATTGGAAACCTTTGGAAAGGCCGATGCCGTTTTATTTAATTGAGTGCTTTTTCCAAATAATTTATTTGAAAAAGATACGCCATTAGTTTTGTTGTATTGGTACAAAAATTCGGCTTTTGCGGTGCTTATATCTACATTGCTCGGGCATTCGCTGGCGCACGCTTTACAACTTATACAGAGGTCGAAAACTTCTTTTAATTCCTTCGAATTAAATTTATTTACCGCTTCGTTATTGGTTAAAACCTCGCGCAGCGCATTTGCACGTGCGCGAGTTGTATCTTTTTCGTTTTTTGTAGCGTGATAACTTGGGCACATTGCTCCGGCGGCATCTGCTGTTTTTCTACAATCGCCGCTGCCATTACAGTTTTCGGCAAGCCGAAGTATTCCTTGGTAATCGCTAAAATCCATCAGCGTTTCAATCTTTGGCTCCGTTCTATTGGTTTTATAACGAAGGGATTTGTCCATTTTAAACGCATCCACAATTTTGCCCGGATTGAAAATATTGTGGGGATCGAAAGTTGTTTTAATTCGTTTTAATAATTCATAATTTTTATCGCCTATCATCAGCGCAATAAATTCTGCCCGTACAATACCATCACCGTGCTCGCCGCTAAACGAACCCTTGTATTTTTTGCAAAGTTTGGCTACATCTGTTGTAATTTTTCGAAAGTAGGCAACACCTTCTCCGTCCTTTAAATTTAGTATTGGCCGTAAATGCAATTCCCCAGCTCCAGCATGTGCGTAATACACCGCTTGTTGGTTGTATTTTTTCATCAGTGCCGAAAACTCTAGAATGTAGTTAGGCAAATCGTCTAAAGCAACTGCAGTGTCTTCAATACACGCAACTGCTTTTTGGTCGCCCACCATATTGCCCAGCAAACCCAGTCCCGCTTTACGCAGTTCCAGAGCCATTTCTATTTCTTCTCCACGTAATATTGGACTGTGATAACTATATTTTGAAAGAGAAATCGATTTTAATAGTGATGAAATTTGCAGCTGTAGATCTTCTTCAGATTCACTTTTTAATTCAAGAAGTAAAATGGCTTTCGGATTGCCTTGTACAAAAAAACGGTACGGTTCGTATGTTTTACTTTTTCTTGTGCAATCTAAAATTAGATCGTCCATCATTTCACAGGTGTGTAAATTATGCTGCATAGCCACTACAACATCCTGCAAGCACGCCTCTAAGGTTGGATAATGCGTAGCTACCATTGCAGTAAACGCTGGAGGCAACGGATCTAACTGTAGTGTAATTTCGGTTGTAAATGCCAGGGTTCCTTCACTTCCACAGAGCAATTTGCAAATATTTAATTCATCATTAAAATCGCCAAAAACCGTTGTGTTTAACAGGCTGTCAACGGCGTAGCCCGTATTTCTACGATGGATTTCCGGCTTTGGAAATTCCCTCCAAATTTCCTGCTGTGTTTCATCGGAAATTAATTCATTATAAAGAGTTTTATAAATTTTTCCTTCCAGAGAATTCAGCGCGGTTTTTTCTAAAAACACTTCTTTTGAAAGAGGTTCAAAAACAACTTCTTCGCCGTTAGAGAGGATAGTTTTTAGCTTTAAGACCTTATCGCGGGTTACGCCGTACTGGATTGAAGTGGTACCACTGCTGTTATTGCCAACCATACCTCCGATCATACAACGATTACTTGTAGAAGTATTGGGTCCGAAAAAAAGTCTGTAGGGCTTTAAATAAGCGTTCAATTCATCCCGAATAACACCGGGTTGTACTGTAACGGTTCTATTTTCAATATCTAAAGAAATTATATCGGTAAAGTGTTTTGAAACATCAACTACAATACCATCGCCTACACATTGTCCGGCGAGCGAAGTGCCCGCTGTTCGTGGAATGAGCGAGGTGTTGTTTTTTACAGCGAATTGAACAAGTTGCTTAATTGCCTCACTATTTTGAGGATAAGCCACTGCTAGCGGCACTTTTCGGTAAACCGAAGCGTCTGTAGCATAGATTGCTGTATGTAGGGGATCGGAAAATAATTCGCCTTTAAAATTTTCCTTGAATTTGTGTAATGTGTGTTTCATAGTAGCATGTGTAAAGGTAAAAAACTTCTTAACATAAAATTTTAAAATACGGTGTATAGATTGGCATTGCTTTAACTACAAGCTACTGTTAATACAAGTATTTTTACCTTCGTATTAACTAAAACTCAAATCATGAAAAAAGTCATTTTTTTATTTACCATCATTTCTGCCCTTACTTGGCAGGCAAATTCGCAGGAAATTTCTAAAAATGCCATCGGACTTCGCTTTGGAGATAGTGATGGTTTTGGACCGGAGATTAATTATCAAAGACATTTGGGCGACAACAACAGGCTGGAATTGGGTTTAGCCTGGCACAGTAAGAGCGATTGGAACGCAGTAAAACTTACTGGTATTTACCAATGGGTTTGGAACATAGACGGCGGCTTTAACTGGTATGCAGGTCCCGGTGCGGGAATTGGATTTGTGAGCTATGACTACGATGACGTCCCACCGTTTAGAGATAACGAAACAGACGTATTTGCGTTTATTACTGGCGATATAGGTATTGAATATAATTTTGACATACCACTTATCCTTTCTTTAGATATGCGACCGCAATTTAATTTAGGCTATAGAGACGATGTAAGTTTTGATGTTGGATTAAGCGCGCGATATCAATTTTAATTATTACAACATAATTTTTGTAATACATGCCTCATAGTTTTATGGGGCATTTTCCTTTATAAAAAACAGGAAAAACCCTGTTTTTTAAGAAAATTATTTTGTGCAATTTTATAGTATTTACTAAAAATTCACAAAAACCACGAAAATGGAAAAGCATTATGTAGATCTGCATTGCCATCCCTCATTAAAGCCTTTCAGTAAAAGTTTTAAATACAAGCCCCGAAAAATCAATGATATAGATCCTAATAGAAAAAATTCTATTTGGCATTACAGTCCTCCAAATTTTTTAGAGAAGCTTGTTAACCGAATTGTTACCCTTACAAAATTTACGCAAACTGATTTAACCGCACTGGCAAAATCTAAAGCAAAAGTTGTAGTGGTTGCCCTTTATCCTTTTGAAAAGCATTTTTTCGGAAAAGAGGTAATTGGCATCAAAGGAGTAACCGATGTTTTGGTTAATCTAGCAGCGAGTATCAGCCAATCGCGTATGGATTATATACGTAGCAATTACGACTATTTCGCCGATTTAATGGATGAGTATAAATACTTTCAGCAGCTTCACAATCAAGTTGAAAAAATTGACGGCAAATTCTACACCTACCGTTTGGTAAGCAATTTTCAGGATATTGATGACAACTTTTCGCAGGAAACAGATTCCAAAAAAATTATAAATATTATTCTAACTATTGAAGGCGGGCATAGCTTTAATACAGGCTTAGATATGGATAAGGATATGGCTAGCCGCACAGAAGTTATCGGTAACATTAACGTTATTAAAAATTGGGAACATCGCCCACTTTTTATAACACTTGCCCACCATTTTTACAATGAACTTGCGGGACATGCAAGTAGCATTTCCATTGGAATATTAAAGAAAAATCAAAATCGGGGTTTAAATTCGGGTCTCACGGATTTAGGAGTAGAAGCAATAGATTTGCTGTTAGACAATACCGATAATAAACGTATTTTAATAGATATAAAACATTTAAGCACAACTTCCAGGAAGGCTTATTACAACTTACTCGAAACAAAGTACGGCAATGAAAACATTCCAATTATTGCCAGCCACGGTGCCTGTAACGGCAAACGCGCAATAGAACAGTGGCAACAAACCGGTATTAGTGCACATGAAGATTGGTTTTGCAATATTGATATTAACCTATATGACGACGAATTAATACGAATTGCGCGGAGCAACGGAATCTTTGGAATTCAGCTGGATGAACGCCGTATTGGGAGCAAAAGGGCGATTAATAAAAGTAAAATATACTTCCCGAACAAACGTAAACAATTGCGAAAAAAGGCACTTTTAGTATGGCGGCAAGTGCAGCATATTGCCGAAGTGCTTGATAACAAAGGTCTCTTTTGCTGGGGAATACAATCTATTGGAAGTGATTTTGACGGTATCGTAAATCCTATAAACGGTTTATGGACCGCAGAAAACATGAAAGATTTGGCCGAAGAAATGCTAAATCACGCCAACGATTATATATCAAAAAATATAAACCAGCTAAATGCCTATAATAGAATAAGCGCCGAAAGTATAGTTGAACGGGTAATGCATGAAAATGCCATGGAATTTATAAAAAGGAACTATTAAAAAGTTTTAGAACTATTTTACAACCCTTTTAAAGATTATAGATTTTGGTTGTTTTTTAAATTTAACCATTGTAAAAGGCGTAGTTATTACCATCGTGGCGTTTTCACCGGGTTTCGGACTATTACCTTCGTAAAAAACTACTAGCGTATTTTCTTTTTCAATAATTTCTTTTACGGCAACAGAATGACCTCCGGTAGAGGTTTCGCCTATATTTATAAAAGCAACTATTTCCGTTTTAAAATCTACTTTCGGAATAGGAATATGTGGGGTTCGCGTGGCGTTAATAGAATTGAATATCTGTTTTAATTCTTCTGAAGTTTGAAGAATTACATTCTTTTGTTTTACAATATTGCTTTGGGAATTACTAAGTAGCACCTCGAAGGAAATATTTTTCTGCAACTTACTATTTTTATAAGCTGTGGGTTTACAGGAAAATACTAAAGTGATGGCCATAAAAAAGAAAAATCCTTTAGCGAATTTGCAATATAGCTTCTTGGTATAATTTTTCATAAATAGGAACAATTCTTTTGGTGTCGTAAACCATTGCAGCTTCAATTGCTTGCTTTTTAAACCTTGCTAACGTTTCATCGGTTTCCAAAATCTTTAAAGCATTTTCAGCCATTTCAGTAACATTTCCAACATTGCTTAAAAATCCGCTAACCCCATCAATATTTACTTCTGGCAATCCACCCGCATTACTTGAAATTACTGGAACTCCGCACGCCATAGCTTCCAAAGCCGCGAGCCCAAAGCTTTCTTTTTCAGAAGGAAGAATAAAAAGATCAGTAAAGCACAATATTTTATCAACTTCGTTACTATTGCCAACAAACAACACCTTTTCTTCAATTCCTTTTTCGGTACAAAGTTGTTCAGAAGCTTCGCGTTCGGGACCTTCGCCTACGATAATTAATTTAGCAGGAATTTTTTTCTGAATGTTATCAAAAATTTCAATTACATCCTTAATGCGTTTTACAGGCCGAAGATTACTTACATGGGTAACAATACGTTCTTCGGGTTTAGCCATTAAGTCGCGTTGGCACTCAGTAAATGTATTTATTTTTTTTGGAATATCAATAAAATTGGGAACAACATGAATTTCCTTTTTTATATCGAACAGGTGAAGGGTATCTTCCTTTAAACTCTTTGATACGGACGTAACTACATCGCTATTATTTATACTAAAAGTAACCGCTGGCTTATAAAAGGGATGATTTCCTACTAAGGTAATATCTGTTCCATGAAGTGTGGTTACCATGGGTATATGGATATTTTCTTCCTCAAGCATTTTTTTAGCCATATAACCCGCATAAGCGTGGGGAATTGCATAATGAACGTGCAGCACTTCAATTTTATGAAGCTTTACCATATCTACTAATTTGCTGGAAAGCGCAAGTTCATAAGGTTGATAGTGAAAAAGTGGATATACAGGTACCGAAACTTCGTGGAAGTGAATGTTTTTTGACAGCAGTTCTAAACGAACGGGCTGTTTGTAGGTTATAAAATGAATTTCGTGTCCTTCTTCTGCCAAGGCTAAACCTAATTCAGTGGCCACTACTCCGCTCCCTCCAAAGGTTGGATAACATACTATTGCTATTTTCATTCTTTTATTTTTTATGAATATGCTCTCAATAATCTATAGCATCGTAAATGGCTTCTTGTATTTTACTTCGCAGATCGCTTCTAATTAACTTGCGGTTTTCTGCATCCGGAAAAGTTCTGTTAGACAGAAAAACATATACAATTTCTTCGTCTGGGTCTGCCCAAGCAAGCGTTCCGGTAAAACCACTGTGCCCAAAACTTGTCATAGACACACAACCACAGGTTGGCCCTGAGGTGCCTAATTGGGGTTTGTCGAATCCTACTCCTCTTCGCACGTTTTTATTGCAATAATAGCAAGTGTTAAAAAGGTCGAGTACGTCGGGATTAAAATACCGTGTACCTCCGTAAAAGCCTTTCCAGAGGTACATTTGCATAATTTTAGCTACATCATTAGCATTACTGAACAATCCAGCATGACCACTAACGCCACCAAGCATTGCAGCCCCTTGGTCGTGAACATACCCTTGTACTTTCTGTTTTCTAAAAATATTATCCTGCTCCGTTGGTGTAATATTGTCTTTAGTAAATTTTGACAAGGGTAAATAGGTAGTATAATTGGCGCCCAAAGATTCATAAATTTTATCCTGAACCACTGTTTCCATTGGTTTGCTAAACTTTTGTTCAAAATATTTTTTTAGAATATAATAGGGCAAATCGCTGTATTTGTATTCTAATCTGGAATTGAGTTCACTTTCGCGAATGGTTTTATAAATGGTGTCCATATAATCTCTACGCATGTACAGGTTTTCTGCCACATGTACGTTGAAGTCTTTTCCCGCAACATCAGAATAGTATTTTGATGAAACATTTGTTTTTGATTCATTTAATGTATAGCGATAAAATGGAATCCAAGCCTTTAAACGTGCGTAGTGCGAGAGCATTTCCTTTAAAGTAATATTCGCTTTGTTCGAGTTTTTATACGCGGGTAACATTTCAGAAAGTTTGGTATTTAAGCTCAATTCCTTGTTATCTACAAGTTGCATTACAAGGGGCAGCGAAGCCAAAATCTTCGTCAGTGAAGCGAGGTCGTACATGGTACTGTCTTTAACTTCAATATTTTTATTGTATTCGTGGAATCCAAAATTCTTTTGATAAATAACTTTCCCTTTTCTGGCGACTAGGACCTGCGCTCCGGGAAACATACCTTGGGTCATCCCTAAATTTACGAGTGAGTCTATTTTTCTTAATTTATAACTATTTACGCCCACACTTTCGGGGGTGCCATATTGCAGTCTTCGCAACGATTTTGTTTTATAACTTGTGTTTAACGGAAAATCTTCGCCTAATGAAACTGGCAACTTTCCTTTAGCTTCCCGGGCGCCAAATATAAGTTGTGCAGAGAGTTTTTGTGAAATTTCACTGTTTTGGTACGACATAATTACCCCTTCAAAATTGGCGGTGGTCTTTAAATCTAACATCGCATAGGGCCTAGCAAAAACGTCTAAAATAACTGTATTGGTCCGTGCAATTTCATAAAGCCATACAATTTCATTTTGAGAAAATTCAAACTTTTTCCAAGGGTTTTCGTTGCTTTTGTGGAAGCCAATAATTACATAGTTATAATTTTTCAACTTTTGCACATAATCGTCAAGGCTGTTTGCTTTTACCCAATCTACATCACCATATTTTTTCAATTCGTTTAAAAAAACTTCGCCAGAATCATCACCAAAATTTATATAGGCTATCTTTTTTTCTTGAAGATCTTTTATAGGTAGAATGGCCCGGTCGTTTTTAATTACCGTTAGTGCATTATCCATGGCTTCTTCGTATAGCGAATTGTCGTAAACCGAATTTAAATCTTCATATAAATAGTTAATATTTACAGGGGTATAGTTGCTTAGCCCAACTTTATATTTAGCGTAAAGGATTTTCTTTACGGAATAGGCTAATCGTTTTTCGGTAATAATTTTGTCGTTATACGTATTAATAAGAAAATCCATTGCTTTAGGCACATTTTCTGGAATTAACAAAACATCATTTCCTGCCAAAAATGCAGCTAGTTCAATCTCGCCTGGATTTTTAAAATTAGAAGCCCCTTTCATATTTAGGGCATCGGTAAAAATAAGTCCGTTAAAACCGAGTTCATCTTTTAACAGATCGGTTACAATATTTGAAGAGAGCGAAGAAGGATAATTCATTTGAATTTCCAAAGCGGGAACATTTAAATGAGCAACCATAACACTATTAAGCCCTTCGTTTATTAATTTTTTATAAGGATACAATTCTAATGAATCTAAGCGCTCCCTAGAAAAATCAATGGTTGGTAAGGTTTTGTGGCTATCCATATCGGTATCGCCATGGCCTGGAAAATGTTTTGCACTTCCCATAATGCCAGCGCTTTGCATACCTTTCATAAAAGCGAGGGCTTTTTGGGTAACATTTTCTTTGTCTTCCCCAAAAGAGCGGTTGCCGATTATTGGATTCTTAGGGTTGGTATTAATATCTACCACAGGTGCAAAATTAATATGCACTCCCAGGCGTTTAGATTGTTCGCCAATTCTACGGCCAACTTTTTCAACAATTTTATTGTCAGTAATAGCACCCAAAGTCATATTCCATGGAAAAGCATAGGTAGAATCCAGCCGCATGGCCAGTCCCCATTCGGCATCCATCCCAATCATTAATGGAACTTTCGCAAGGTCTTGAAATTCGTTATTTAATTTTGCTTGGCGCACGGGACCTCCTTTTGAAAAGATAACGCCACCAATGTGATAATTGGCAATTAGGTCTTTTATTTTGTCTGTCTTGGTTTTGGGATCGCTGGAAAAAATATCGACCATAAAAAGCTGGCCCATTTTTTCTTCCAAAGTCATGGAGTCAAAAATACTATCAACCCATTTTTTTTGGTTTTGAAAATCTTTCTTTACAATTAGTGGGTTTCTATCTTGTGAAAAGGCAGCGATTGAAAATAACGCTAATACGAAGGTGAGCAACAAATTTTTCATAAGTATTCATTATTTATGATAAAAATCTATTGTGCCAACTTTCATGTGCGGGTACTTCCCAATTTTCCAGATATTCTGCTTTGGTGTTTACGAGATTATTAAAAACAATGGTGTTTTTTGAAACCGATTTATCCTTGGCCATTTTTCTAAAATCGGTCAAAGGTTTATAAGCTATATATTCGCCGGTATAAAAAGTAACGTTCATTTTGTCTAGCAAATCCACGTCAAATTTTTCTTGCAGTGACTGAATAAAATGTACCGAAGCATCAATACTACAGCCAGATGCAGAGGCATTGGCTTGGTTTAACCCAATAACAATAAACCTATTGTATTTTATTTCTGCAGCGGCCTCGAGCTCGGCACCATGGGCGGTCCATTTGGTTAAAAAATCGTTTGTTAGTTCTGTAATTTCGGCAACTTCGTCGTTACTTAGTTTTCTATTGGCCTGATAAACCCAAACTCTTGAATCATCGGGCAGGTTTTTAAATTCTGTCAACATTATTTATAAATCTTCTGCATTTGCAATCATTTCTGCAACGTCCATTACTTGAACATTGTCTTCAGCATTTTTAGCTTTTACTCCATCGGTCATCATTACCATACAAAATGGGCAACCAGTAGCAATTATATCTGCGGAAACCTCCATAGCTTGTTCGGTGCGTGCTACGTTTACGTCTTTATTACCTGGTTCGGGTTCTTTAAACATTTGCGCACCACCCGCACCGCAACACATACCGTGTTTTTTATTTCGACGCATTTCAACGAGTTCGCCCTCTAATTTTTCGAGTAAATTTCTTGGCGCTTCGTATTCGTTATTTGCTCTCCCTAAATAGCAGGGGTCGTGAAAGGTTATTTTTTTACCCTTGAATTTGCCGCCTTCTACTTTTAATCTTCCTTCATCTAATAATGCTTTTAAAAATTGGGTATGATGCATTATTTCGTATTTTCCGCCAAGTTCTGGATATTCGTTACCGATGGTATTAAAACAGTGCGGACAAGTAGTTACTATTTTTTTTATGCCGTAACCGTTTAGTATTTCAATATTGGTCATGGCTTGCATTTGAAACAAAAATTCATTTCCGGCTCTTTTAGCTGGATCTCCATTGCAACTTTCTTCGGTTCCTAACACGGCAAAATCTATGTTTGCTTTGTGAAGCAATTTCACAAAGGCTTTGGTTATTTTTTTAGCGCGATCGTCAAAGCTTCCTGCACAACCCACGAAAAAAAGAACTTCGGGTATTTTGCCTTGGGCCGCATATTCGGCCATTGTTGGTACTTTTATTGGTTCACTCATTTTGCTATTATTTCTGGTTTCACCCCTTATAGAATACGCAGGGTGCTTATTATTTTTTCGGTTTAATCTTCAAACACTTCAATTGTCACTTCTTTTTCTACCAAATCGGTAAATTTTCCTTTGTAGCGCGTTGCTTTTACCAAATGATTATCTACCCAATGGTAATTGCCGCCGCGGGGTTTTTCCATAAGCATACTATGGTATTTAAATCCGTGTTTGCTCAACCACGTTTCGGTTACTTGGCGGTGGGCCTCGGTGCGGGAAGTAAAAAAGCAAATTATATGCCCTTCGTCATACCATTTATTCAACGTTTTTAGTGCATCTGGAAAGGGTTTACACGTTGCCATTCGCTCTGGCTCTTCATTGGGTATGTCTTCGGTTATGGTTCCGTCTATATCTATTAAGTAGTTTTTTATTCCTTCGGGTAAAATTGGGCTAACGTGCTCGCCTTTTTCTACTTTATCGTGCAACATTTTTTCTACTTCTTCTTTTTTCATAATACGCTACTTTTTTGAACACGAATACAGCTGGGGTTAAAAAACGCCAGGCTCAGTTATTTAGTTTTCATCTTTCCAATTTAATCTATCCATTTGATTGTAGGGCCATGGTGCGCCATTGTTTTCAATATTTGTCATTGCAACATTCAGTTCTGTTGGAGCAGCCGATTGTTCCATTACCAAATATTGGCGCATATCCATAATAATAGAAAGCGGATCAATACTTACCGGGCAGGCTTCTACACAGGCGTTGCAAGTGGTGCACGCCCAAAGCTCTTCCCGCGTAATATAATCGTCTAACAATTGTTTGCCGTCGGGTTTAAACTCGCCATTTTTATCTATGTTTTTTCCAATTTCTTCCAAACGATCGCGAGTATCCATCATAATTTTACGTGGCGAGAGTTTTTTACGGGTATTATTTGCAGGACATTCGTCTGTGCAACGGCCACATTCCGTACAAGTATATGCGTTTAATAGCTGAATTCTGCTCAAATCCATTACATCACTGGCTCCAAACTTGGCAGGGGCTTCTGTGGCTCCTTCGGCAGGTGCGGCAAAGGGATCTGCGTTTGGATCCATCATCATTTTCACTTCGTTGGTAACTGATTCCAGATTTTTAAATTTTCCTTTAGGAACCACTT
Source organism: Aequorivita flava (assembly GCF_038742595.1). Classification (NCBI taxonomy): domain Bacteria; kingdom Pseudomonadati; phylum Bacteroidota; class Flavobacteriia; order Flavobacteriales; family Flavobacteriaceae; genus Aequorivita; species Aequorivita flava. The sequence goes on from NZ_JBANCF010000004.1 coordinate 156,599, forward strand.
TTCCGAAGTATACATTCGGAAAGGCCAACATAATATGCAGATGTTTTGAAAAATACAAATAGTTAAGAAATACAAGTATTCCCAAAATATGCAGCCACCAAGCGGTTCGCTCAATAATATGAAGCGTACTTTCTGAAGTACTGCTGAACCAATTAGCTATATATCCCGAAACGATATTACCGTTATTCATTTCCTGAAAAGGAATGTCTGTAGCATTCATAATTAGGAACAGCCCCATTAAAACCATTTCGAAATAAAGAATGATATTTCCGTCATTTTTTGGCCAGCCTTTCATTTCAGGTTTCCAGAAACGTTGCAATTTTAAGGCGTTTCTTCGCAACCAAAAAATTGTTACCGATACAAAAACCAATAGGGCTAAAATTTCAAACGAACCAATTAAAAATCCGTAGAAACCTCCTAGAAAAGAGAAGATCCGGTGTGTTCCGAAAATACCGTCAATTATAATTTCGAGTACTTCAATATTTATAATTATAAAACCGAGGTACACAACTATATGCAAAAACCCAGAAATGGGACGTACAACCATTTTAGATTGGCCTAATGCAATGCGAAACACATTGCCCCATCGCTCGCCTTTGTGGTCTGAGGCATCAACCTTTTGACCTAGTTTAATATTGCGGATAATTTTGCGGATATTGATTGTAAAAAAACCAATACCTGCTATAAGTGCTATTAAAAATAAAATGTTTGGAATGTACTGCATGATGGTTTATTGGTCTGGGTTGGCTGGTGGATCGTACTCTTTGTTCTTTTTGCCGAACACTGAAAAATGCACGTAGCGTTTCGGGTTTAGTTTTAGGTCCTGAAGTAGCTGCTCCAGTTGTTTTGAAGCGCCTTCTAAATTTTCATAAAGTTTGTCGTCTTTTAAAAGTTTTCCCATAGATCCATCGCCATTTTCAACGCCAGAGACTATTTTATCCATTTTATCTACCACGCTCTGTAGGTCGGTAACCAGTTTACCTGTTTCAAGTTGCGCAAGCGAATCGGTAAGTTTTGAAAGGTTGCCCGCTGTTTTGTCTAAATTTGTAAACGTATTGTCCAGTTTGCCGGTATTTTTTGACAAAATTTGATTTAAATTCTCTGAAACCCCTGCAAAAGAATTTAGCGTTGTGTTTAAATTTGCAATAGATTGTTGGAGGTTTCGGCGTGTGTCTTCATCTATAATTGCATTTATGCTTAGCAATAAGGTATCTACAGTTGCCAATGTGTTATTCACTTTCCGTTCCAAAGGTCCCAATGCTTTTGAAACCGCTGTAAGCATACCATCTTCAACATCGCCGCGAAGTGTATCGCCACTTTTGGCTACATTAGCGTCGTATTGCGGAAAAATCCCCAATGCTTTCCCACCAATTAATCCAGTACTGTAAATTCTAACGATGCTGTTTTTTGAAAAATCGAAATCTTTTTCTACAGTAAACTTTACAACCAAGCTACCTTTGGTATTGGCAAAAGAAATATTTTGAACCTTTCCGACTGTAAGTCCGTTTATTGTTACCGGAGCAGCTTGGGCAAGACCTTCTACATTATCGTATTTTACATAGAATTCGCGATTTTTTTCGAGCAGATTTGTGCCTTTTAAAAAGCTGTAGCCAAAGATTAGCAGCAAGATAGCGCCAATGGCAAGAATTCCGGTTTTAACTTCTTTCGATAGTTTCAAGTGTATATTTTTAGATTGTGAACAAATTTAAGTGATAAATATAAAGAATGCACGCTAATTGGCTTTCGATTTTAACACTTCCGGTAGATTAACTTTTCTTCCTTTTTTAAAAGCTACAATGTATGCCGAAGGATATCCTTTTTGCTGCACAAAGGTTTTCATTACCTGAATTTTGTTATAATCTGATGTTTCACCGTAGTAATATTTAAAAAGTCCGTCCTCCTTTTCGCGAGTTACATCGTTAAGCCCTTTAAAGTTCTGCGGCTTAGGATCCAGTTTTTTACCACTTGCAGCCAATTGAACCTTAAAGGTTACGTTTTCGTAAATATCTTCTTTTGTAGTTTCAATCGTTTTTTCTACTTGAATCTGTTCAATTTGTGGATCTCTAATTTTTTCGGTGGAAATGGAGAGACTACTAATGTACGATTTTATAGCATTGCCTATTTCGCGAGCCATTTCGGTTTGTCCTTTGGCAGAATTTAGATAAGCACCTTCAGTTTTGTTGGTAAGAAAACCCGTTTCAATCAAAACGCTGGGCATATAGGTATTGTGAAGCACCCAAAAACCCGCCTGTTTTACACTTCTATCTTTTCGTTTTAAGTTGTTAATTACATTATTCTGAACCAAGCTAGCCAATAAAATACTTTGGTCTAGATACTCTTCCTGCATTAAAACCATTCCTATCAGCGATTCTGGTGCATTGGGGTCAAAACCACCGTATTTTTCTTGATAGTTATCTTCTAAGTAAATTACCTCGTTTTCTTTTTTGGCTACTTCAAAGTTTGCTTGGCTTTTATGAAGCCCCAAAACAAAAGTTTCAGCGCCATAGGCATTCGAGTGATGGGCATTGCAATGTACAGATACAAATAGATCGGCATCTGCCCTATTTGCAATGGCCGCACGTTCGCGTAATTCAATAAAAACATCGGTTTTTCGGGTATAGATTACTTTTACGTTTGGTAACTTTTCTAACTCCGCTCCTACTTTTAAAACAATGTTTAACGATATTTCCGATTCTTTATACCCGTTCCCTTTATTTCCGTGATCGTGCCCACCGTGACCAGCATCCAATACAACTACAAATGGTTTTGTAGGATTTTCTGCAGCAGTTGTTTTCAGGGAAAAAAGTAAAAAGGTTCCTATTACTAAAAGTGAAGCAAAAAGTTTTGTGTACATATATGTTTTAACGATTGTTGTTAGTGAATAGTATTTTAAAACGAACCCTGAAAACTAATGTTTCAGCGATACGAAACTTTGTGAAAATTTCTTTTTAAACAAAAATTACAGCTACAAATACTGTTAATTTATTGTCCTAAAGTTTCGGTTTAGTTCCAATTATTAATTTCGCTATATCCTTTTTCTCAAAAATGTCATTTAAAAAAACGTACCCGAAAAAATATGTTTATTTTTGACCGTTTCAAATATTGAGCCAAATCTACAAAATAATAGCATCAGCGCATTGCAGACCAACGGGCATTACTTAACAATCTTTTTAACAATACTGCTACTTTGCAGTGCAGTTTTGCATGCGCAGGACATTCCGCCGAAGAATGAGGCCAACCTTCCAAAAACTACTCCGGAAGACACTCTTAAAGTAAATTTAAAACCTGTTTTAGAAGAAGCTAATGAATTGGTACAGGATACTGTAAAGACCGATTCTATAAAACCGCCAAAAGAAACATTAACGAATATTGTAGATTATTACGGCGAAGATTACGTATTGCTGAACCGAAAGGAAAACAAAGTATATATGTATAACAATGCTTATATAATCTACGGTGATATGCGCATTGATGCAGGATTAATAATTCTGGATTACAACAAAAACGAAGTTTATGCCAAAGGAATAGACAGTGCTGGCGTTTACAGCCAACGTCCCGTTTTTGTTCAGGCAACAAACAAGGTAGAACCAGATTCCATTCGCTATAATTTTGATTCGGAAAAAGCTTTGGTGTTTAATAGCCGAACAGATCAGAATGGTTTTAGAGTAATTTCCGAAGTCACCAAAAAAGTAAATGATTCGGTTGTTTATTTGCGTAATGTGAAGTTTACTACCTCAAAAAACATAGACGATCCCGAATATTATTTCTATACTCGAAAAGCAAAATTTGTTCCTAAAAAGAAAATTGTTACGGGTCTTACCAACATGTTTATTGCAGATGTTCCTACGCCTGTAGGTCTGCCTTTTGCCTATTTTCCGCTAACTGAAGACCGAACCTCGGGTTTTATCATTCCTTCCTTTGGAGATAATAACAGCAGGGGCTTTTTTCTTCAAAATGGTGGATATTATTTTGCTATAAGTGAATATTTAGACTTTAGCTTGCTGGGAGATTATTACACAAACGGAAGTTACGCGCTGCGGGGAGAAACCTCGTATTCCTTGCGTTATAAATTTAGAGGAAACGTTAGTGCGCGATTTGAAAAACTAATAGACGAAGAAAGAGGTTTTCCCGGTTTTGGCGAACGAAGTATTTACAACATTAGATGGTCGCATTCACAGGATCCGAAGAGTAGCCCTAACTCTCGTTTTTCGGCTTCGGTAAATATTGGTAGCAGTAAATATTTTTCAGAATCTATTAACCAAACCAATAATGCCAGTGCTTTGGTAAACACTTTGAGTTCTTCTGTTTCATATTCCAAAACCTTTGAAGGCGAGCCACAGGTTAATCTTTCGCTGGCCGCAACACATTCGCAGAATACAAAAACGCAGGCTATATCAATGTCTTTGCCCAATTTAAATGTAAATGTATCACGAATTTATCCTTTCGCACCAAAAGATGGCACCAAAAAAGGAATTATTGAAAACATCAATTTTCAGTACGATGTAACGGCCGAAAATAGAATTCAGACTACCGATTCACTTTTCTTTAAACCCGAAATGTTCAACAGTGCGCAAATTGGGGCACAGCACAATATTCCGTTGACGACCAATTTTAAAATTTTTAAGTATTTAAGTGCTTCCGCGGGAACTAATTACCGTGAAACCTGGGTATTAAAAAGCACTCGGAAACGATTTGACGAAACTATAAACAATGGTTTGGGAGGCGTTGTACAAGATACAGTTGCCGGATTTGAAAGCTACAGAACCTATAATTTTTCCACCAGTCTAGGAACTACGCTATACGGTCTTTTTAACTTTGGAAACGATAAAAAAATTCAAGCCATTCGCCACGTAGTTCGCCCATCAATTGGTTATAACATTAACCCTGCTTTTGACAGGTATTACGACGAATTTATAATCCCGCAAACCGCCGATGAAGCTGCACAAGTAGTGGAGTATTCACGGTTTGAAAATACGCTTTATGGCGCTCCGAGCAAGATTTACTCCAGCAGCATCGGGATGTCGCTTAGCAATACTTTTGAAGCAAAAATGCGCGATCGCGATACTACTGCCGTGGAGCCAAAAAAAGTAACCTTATTAAACAATTTAAACTTTTCAACAGCTTATAATCTCGCAGGCGATTCCCTACAATGGAGTCCGCTTCAATTTACGGGCAGTATTCCTATAATTCCAAAGTTGGATTTTAACTTCAGCGGAAGTTTAGATCCGTATGCATTAGACAACAACAATAATAAAATAGACGTTTTTAATATTAACAACGGCGGAAGTCTCTTCAGATTAACAAATGCCAACGTGAGTATAAATTATTCGTTCTCCAGCAAGGATTTTGACGGTAGCGGAAAAAAAGATTTAGATAGAATAGATAATGAAACCTTTCGAAACGGGGGGCGTCCTGACGATCTTTTTGGAGAGGCTACCGATATTTACGACGGGCAAATTTACAACGAAGACGACGACCAAGAATTAGATAAAACAAATGTAGAGTGGTATAATTACTCTATTCCGTGGGATATGCGGTTGGCGTACACCATTACTTATGGCAATAGTCAGCGGCAGAATGAAATTTCCAGTCAATCGCTAATGGTTAGCACCAATATGGAATTGGCGCCGCGTTGGACCGTTGGGGTATCTTCGGGCTACGATTTTAAGAACAAAGGCGTTACCTTAACGCAATTCCGTTTTCAGCGCGACCTCGAAAGCTGGCAGATGAGTTTTAACTGGACGCCCATTGGTAGTATAAACACCGCGTGGTATTTCTTTATAGGAATAAAATCTTCGGTGCTTAGCGATATTAAATACGATAAACGAAGAGAAAGCGATAAGAGGTTGTAATATATTTAATAGTAAATTTATATTTTAAATAAGTTAGGCATAAAAATTCGGAAATATTAAAACCCATAAACTGCCGAACTACAGCGTTTTACTTGCGATTTATAATTATTAAAAACAAAAACCTATGAAAAAGATAATTTCTACTGTCCACGCCCCTGCTCCAATCGGACCTTATAACCAAGCCGTTTTAAAAGGAAATATGCTTTATACTTCCGGCCAAATTGCCATAGATCCAAAAACTGGAAATTTAATAACAGACAATATTAAAACCGAAACCAAACTGGTGATGGAAAATTTAAAAGCAATTTTAACCGAAGCGGGAATGACTTTTGAAAACGTCTTGAAATCCAGTATATTCATTAGCGATATGAATAATTTTAGCCAAATCAATGAGGTGTACGCTACCTATTTTAACGAAGCCACTGCTCCCGCCCGCGAAACAGTTGAAGTGGCAAACCTTCCAAAATTTGTAAATGTGGAGATTTCGGTGATCGCTTCACTTTAAAGAGGTTATAAAAGTTATTCTACGATATTTTAAGTGAGTCTGGGCTTTATTAATTAAATTTCGTTATAAAACTTTTTTGTTTAAAATGTGAAGTTACCATAGCGTTCGGCTTGTAAAGATTGTCTATTTATTGCCAAATATACTTAGGTTGCGTGTGAAGTGAAATTATCATTTTTGTGCATTTGGTAATTTATTATTTGGCATTCGGTATTTTCAATTCTATTTCGCTCATATACAACGCATTTTAGTTATATTTGAGTCTCCCCAATATATTTAATTTCAAAATTTTCAAGGTTACGCTCTACAGAGAGGTGTTTGTTTGTACGCATTTATGTAACGTCCTGAAATATTGAATTAATTTCTAATAAAGCTAGGTTTATTAATTTTTAAAAGACCCTCTTATGCGAAGAAAAATATTGTTCTCCCAACCAGCTTTAAATTACAGATTCACACTTCTTTTTCTATTGGCTCTCACCTTTATTGGTTGTAGTAAAAAATTACTGATTACTTCGCCTTTGGCCGTTACGCCAGATTATTTAAAACAAAATGCATTTACAGCTAAAAAAGCATTCGTACTAAAAGATAACGACCTGGCCTTTGCTTCAAAAATTGATATAATTAAAAATGCTAAAAACGAATTGCGCCTGGTATATTATATCTACGATTTAGATGAAACTACAGCCTTTATGACGCATGCACTCTTGGAAAAAATTAAGGCCGATTCAGATTTCAGAGTTAAGCTATTGGTAGATTATCAATGGAATTATAAGAATCTCGATTTTTTTAGATGGATGGAAAACCAACAACCGAACGGAATTCAACAAATTGAAGTTCGGTTTTACAACAGGCCTGCCGTTTCAGTAATAAAGTTTGCCGAATTTATGACAATTGGCTGTGCCGGAGATACAATCGGAATTAACGGAAAAACGCCAAACTGCGCCGATGAAAAACAGAGATATCTCAATAAATACAACAGTTTACTATTGCCAGAAGCCGAAGCGGAGATGAGTTTGGAAGCTAAAATATTTTTGGCCGGGTTTTATTCCAAAGATCCAAATGGGCTTTTGTTTGCAACTCAGTTAGGGTATGCAAGAGAATTGCAAAACCTCGCAGAAAACTCATCTTCAACGCCTACTATGACTGAGGATGTAAAGGAAAACTTAAAGAAAGTAATGAAATTGTATTGGACAGCCAAAACGGGAAATAACGCTGAACGCATTAAAGCGCAAATTCAACTTTCAATTATGGGCTTATTTTACGGCGAACAATTAAAACCTTTTATAAACGGTTTGGAAACAATTTTGCCTTTTTCACTTAAGGATTTAGACAATAGCCCTTTAATGACCAACCCCGAAATTGATTATATAACCGATTATTCGCACCATAAATTAATTTTGGCGGATAATGAGGTAGCGCAATTGGGCGGCCGAAATTGTGCAAATGCATACCATATGCATCCAAACAATTTGGAAAAGAAATATATTTTTATGGATACCGATGTTTTTATGGATTTAGACACCCGAGGTGGCGATATTATGCAAAAAACATACGATGAACTTTGGAACTATACTACCATGGTCGCCACTACTGCGAGCATTGAAAAACACGCTCCCATTGGTTATTTATACCTAATAAATAAAGCTACAAAAATGGCGGAAGCTTCTTGCCCCAAGAATCTAAGCGATTTGGAAAAACAAGGATGTGCACTTCAAATTTTTGTGCAGTTAATGGAATCCGGAACCGAAGGACTTGTTGCAGAAAAGCAAAATGAATGGGGAGCTAAATACGAAAAGTACTTGCAATCATATCAAGATAATTATTTAGATAAAAGCACAAACGCAAAACAGTGGACGCAATTGGAGACGCTTTTCGACTCGAATAACGGCTATATTCAAAACAACACCTTAAGCAACACATTACATTCAGTAAACGCAATTCCATTGACGAACCAACCCATGTTTTACGTTCAAAATGTACCTTATAATTTAACTATTCTTAAACGCGGAAACTTAAAAGACAGAAAATTTGGCTCTAAATATGACCAAGAAATTGAACATGGAAAAATGATTCAAAAGTTATGGGAAGACGCCTTTCAAGCCGCTTGCGCTAAAAGCAATGTTACAAATAAGCCCGTAGAGGTTATTATTCATCAAGGTTATTTTTCGCCCACTGAAGGGGTAGTTCACGAAATGAACAAACTTATGAACAGCAACATCTGCCCCAACGTTACGCTTAAAATTTATACCAATTCTATTGGCACTACCGATTTAACACCTATAAATTTTATTGGAAGAAGACAAATGCAATATTTACTTCAAAAAAATAATGAGTTCAATACCGATAGGTTTCAATACTATGAATACAACAAAGACAGGTTAACCCAAGAGGTTATAGACAATTTTTTAAACCAGAGCAGCGTTAAAGAAGAAATAAGTTCATTTTCACTTCATACCAAAGTTATAATTTTTGGTGACGCAATTTACATAGGATCGGCGAATGCAGAATTTAGAAGTTATATGATGGATACCAACAATGGTATTTTTATTGAAGATGCGCCAGAATTAGTTGCTGCGTATAAAAAGATTTTTGAAGAGTTAGAAGCCAAACAAATTGTTGTTGAAGCAAAACAGCACATAAAGTTTAATGATGTAAAACAACTTCGCGCTCAGGAAGAACGCGATGTTGCAGCATTACTAGAAAGATATTCGGTAAATGAGCAGGAATCTATGGCAAATAGAAAAGCAGAGCTTGAATTTTTTATTCGTCAGTTTTATGCCACTTTAGATCAGGTTACCGTAGCGATGAAAAAAAGTTTAAAAAAGAAAAAATTAAAAGGTCCTTCAGAATTAGATGCCCTTTTAAAGGTTTTTTAAAATTACAAGTTGAAGAAAAGTAAACCCCTTTATAAAATTCCCTTACTATTATTTTCTTTCCTATTCTTCGGAAACGTAGCACTGGCTGCGTGTTGCAAGTATAATGTAAGTTTTAGGTGTGATGTAGATTCAGTAGTTTTTACAAAGAAAATTTCAGTATTTAAAACCGTTGCTGTTGCCTCGGATACAATTCCGTTAAAAAACTTAGTTGAAAATTATAAACCAAAGCAGGTTTTAAATTATGACGAAGCCCGAGCGGTTATGTACACTCAAATTTACAACATAAACGATTCTGTAAGCTGTATGTATTCTGGATACAAATTGCCACTTTCTAAAAGTGAAAAAAAGCCTGTTTTACAGTTATTAAAACTTAATGTATTCAATAGTATAATTGCTGAGCACAGCTATCCTAAGAGTAAAGGCGCCAGTAGTGGCAACGCAAAAAGCGATATGCACCATTTATTTCCCGTGCGGCTGGGCGTAAATGTTTCTAGGTACAATCATCCGTTTGGCAATGTACAAGATACTGAATGCGATGTTTGGTACACTGCTCACGAAAAATACAAATCTAAACCCGACAAAACGGATGCCATTTGTGCAAAAGAGGGAAATGGCAAATTTGAACCACAGGACAGCTTTAAGGGCAATGTGGCACGAGCTGTATTTTACTTTTATACAATGTACCGAGAAGAGGCCAATTTAGCCGATGCGTCATTTTTTGAATTGCAACGAGAAACTCTATTAATTTGGCATAAGCAAGATCCTGTAGATGCTTTAGAGCTGGAGCGAACCCATAGCATTGCATCTTACCAATCGGGGAAACCAAATCCGTTTGTGCTAGATGCAACGTTGGCCGAAAGACTTTACGGTTTACAGGTTTCGGACACTCTTTAAAATTGTTTTTTCAAAAAAATAATGCTAGTTAGAAGTGCATAAAATAGCTATTCTTCATCTTCCGTATTTACACCTTGTGGTTTAAAATCTACTGGATAACTATTATCGTCCGGAATTACAGGCAGCTCGGTTTCTACGGTTACTTTTTTATTAAATAGTTTTCTGTATAGTTCCTGAAATGTATTAAAATCTACAGAATATGAAATCCCGGTCCCTTGCTCAAATATTTGATCTTCACCAATAAATTGCAAATCGGCTTGGCGATTAAAAAATTTCATTCGCAAACTACCATCTTCATTTATTAACCATTGCACTTCAATGTCTCCTGCAACCGAAGTTTCATTTGCGCCACCTACCGGCACTCCAACCTTTCCGTTTATTAAAATACGCTCATTGATTTGTGTGGAAAGAGTGATTCCAAAACGATCTGCAGTTTCTTGATTGGGACTTTTATTTCCGATTGAATAATCTAAACCTACGCGAAATTTACCATCTTGATCTGCAAATAAGTTATTTACCAAGCCAGAAACTCTGTCGGCAACCGTGCCTGCAAAAGCATTTGAACCCGCATAATTTTCACTGACAAACGAATTGGAGGCCAATAAAAAGAGAGCTTGGTTCTGCATCTGCTCCTGATTTTGCAATTTGTATTGCAATTCACTCTTTAAGGTTGAACTTACACGCGGAAAGTCAATGTTAAAGCTAAGTTCGGGATGTGCTAATTCACCCTCCAAATCTACGTAAACTTCAACCGGAATCTTTGTGTTAACAGACGGATTGTCTAATAACACCGAAGGATTTGCCTGCGTTTTATAAACCGCACTCAAGCTTAAGTTAGCTCGTTCGGGAGCGCCATCCCAAGTAATGTTACCCCCTGGAACAACCCCAATATTTCGCTGGATGATACCGCCGTATCTAAAATCGTATTCTCCTTCGTAAACCTGAAAATCGCCATACATTTGAAATTTACCGTTTGTATTTATTTCAATTAGAAGAATTCCGGCACCGCGACCTTTCAATGTTGAATTGTTTTCTTGGTCCACAACTACTTCTACTTCGGCATTTTTATTTATATCTAATTCAAAATTAAGCGACAATCCTTTTGAGTTATTTGTAATTACCGATTCACCGTTCACTCTTGCCTCCTTTTCTTTTGGAGAAAGAAAATGTACAAAGGAATCGTCGCCAATTGATTCTGTATCGCTTATAGGAATTTTAAATGTAGTTCCTTCTTCTGTCGTAGCATCAACATTAATTACCAATTCATCTATAGGGCCCAAGATATCTGCTCTTCCACTAATAAATGCCGTTCCGTAATACAGGGCATCTTCTTCGGGAGGTGTGTTTAAAGCCACCAACCTTTCGGGGGCTTCAATATGAAGATTTAGTTCCCATTTGTCAAAATTAGTATGTGAAGCGTATCCATAAAGAATACCAGATGTTTCAAATTTGGTGTCTTTAATATTAGTTCGTTCTATTTCAATTTTATTTTTTGTAACCGTAATTTGGGCATTATTTTCTAGATTGAAATCTGTGTTCAGATATGGGATCTTTAACCCGCTATTCTCTAAGGTAAACCGCCCCAAAATATCTGGCGATTTGTAACTGCCAGAAACCCGGGCATTCCCGGTAATAAACCCACGAATATCTGAAATTACATCGGCGCCAAACGGATTAAATGCCTGTAAATTAAACTGATTTAAATCTACATTAAGCTGTATTTGAGGGTTTTTGGGTGAAACATCAATCTCGCCCACGGCATTAATAGATTTTATCTTGTTATTTACAAGCGACGAATTAATACGGTATTTTGTGAGGTCTTCGTTGCCATCAATTTTTAAAGTTAAATCGCCAAAAGGTATTTCGTTAATTTCTACACCATCTATAGTTACGGAGCTATTGGGATAATACGCTCCATTTTTCTGAATAAAATCGAACTTGCCATTTACATTACCCTTAAGTCGTAGGCTGTCAATCTCGGGTGTAATATTACCGATATTTACATCCCTAAAACGAACTTTTAAATCTTTATATGTAGAATCCCGGAGCGTGCCCGCCATCTGAATTAATTCGTCATTGTGGCTTAACACCAACGAATCTATACGTACTTCCCTAAAGTTATCGTCGAAAACAACTTTGTTTAATCTGTTGTTATTTTCGTTTAAATACCAAACGTTTCCTTTATATGTTATGTCTGATTTTTTAACCCCAATCACCGATTTTCCTTCTTTATTTATGGTATGATAAAGTGAAAGATTAAATAGGTCCTGTTTCTTTGGTCCCCCAGCAAATTCTGAACGTACGTACATTGTATCATTCAAAGTTTTATTAATTACATTTAAATCTTTAAGATTATAAAACCCAGTATAGATAGAATCTGCGGCTATATATGTATTGTACAGTGGATTATCATTATCTACTTGAATATTTAGTTTACCTATGTAATTATTAAAAAGAAGGATTTCCGGGGAGCGAAAATCGAGTTCAAATTTAGATTCATCCGAATATACAGAACCTTTAATACGGGTATTATCACCCAATTTTAATTGCGGCACAAAAACATCAACAATTTTATTGTAAACTACAAATTCATAATCTATGTATTGGTTTGTAGTTACTTCCTGTGGAATGTAATTGGCATAAATACTCGCAATACCATTTTGAAAAAGATTGGGAATATCTTCAATTAAAAATTCACCTGTAATCTTGCCATTCATTATATCTGGCGAATTAATTTCAATGGTCCTAACAGAATCCCGAAAACTGGAGGTTACCGTAAAATCGTCGAAATAGTAATAGTCTCGTTCGTTTTGATAAAACGTCTGACTGAAATTTATGGTACCCACCACATCGTCAATAGTTTTTCCATCCATATCCACAACCACTTTTCCCGTAAAAACAGAAATACTATCGCGCGTAATAAGATTTAATTTGTTTAAATCTGAATACGCTACGTCTGCTTCAAAATCTAAGTGGTTTGTTTCGGCCGAAGCGTCTATTAACCCTTTAAAATCCAGTTTTAAGTTAGGATCGTCTATGGAAAGTTCACCATTGAAAAGTGGATTTTTAAGATTACCGGAAACAACGATGTTTTTATAGTTATAACCTTCAAAGTTAAAAGAAGACACTTTTCCCGAAACTTCAGTGTTTATCGTGTTTTTATCGAAGCCCCGACCGTCAAAATTTAGGTTGGCTGTCATTTTTCCGAGGGAAGTAGTTTTAGCAATTTTACCCAAATTAAAATTTGTTAACACTACATTTCCTTTGTAATAGGCGTTATCAATATTATTGATATTTCCCACCTTTAAATCTACTTTTGCCTGCCCAATTGCACTTTGTAAATTACTTTTGGTATTTAACTCGTCGCCAATAATTGAAGTGTTTCCAGTAAGGGAAAAGTTTTTAAGTTCCTTCAATTCCACAGGAACTACATCGCCTAAAACGCGAGGCATAAATCTTCTTAAGTCGAAATAATTTGTTGCTATATAATGGTTTTTGGCGGTTATGGCGTAGTTTTTTTCGGCATCTAAAACGTTCAGAAAAGTATATTCTCCTTGAATATTTGTAGCGCTAGTTTCAAATTTCACATTCGTTGCAGAAAAATTATTCAACGTGCCTTTTAGTTCGGTATCCAATGCTATTACTTGATCGGGACCAAATTCATCATAAAATCCGTTTAGATCGTTAGTGGCAATTTTTGAATCTTGAATGCGTGCAGTAATTAATACATCATTTTCAAAATCTGCCATTCCATTTTTTGAAAAATCTAGGTCTATTTCACCTTTAATCTCAGATTCGGTTGTTTTAAGGTACAAATCCTTTAATATAATATTGGTACGGGTATAGGCAAAATCTGTTTGCAGGTCTTTAATCACAAAACCTCGTGACGCAACTAAAGACAGACTTTCAATATTGGTGGTTACTTCTGGTCCGTAAATTTTAAGATTGTTGGCAGTAATGTTTACGTTATCCAAAATAAAAATCTCTGGATTTTCCAGATTCTCATTTGTTATTTTTACGCGGCTATTAGATAATTGTACATCGTTGCTAAAAAGTGAAAAGGGCGTGGTGCTGGGCTTTCCGGTATCAAACTTATCTGCGAAAATGGATAGGTTGTCTGTTTCTTCGTTTTTATATGTTTTAACGTAGAGTTTTGCGTGATTTAAAGCAATATCCCCAAAACCGAGATCACCATTGATTAAATTTTGAAAGTTTACAATATTGGTCTGAACTTCCTTGCTATAAATAAGTGTATCGTTATGGTGATCGGCAATAAAAACCTCTCTGATATCTACTTCACCTTTCCAATTAAGGCCAAGACGTTCAATATGTATATCGGTGCCGTATGTTTCGTTTAGATTATCAGTTACTTTTTTCGCTACTTTAGTTTGAACTGCTGGAATGGAAAAAATAATTATTAAAAGCACGAGCAGCAATACAATGATTGCGAAGGAGCGAACTATTATTTTGCGAAGTTTTTTGATACGCTTTTAATGTTTTATTTTTACAACCAATAAATATACCTCTTTCACTTTGATCCAAAAAAACTGCTACATCCTCGGTATTGAATCTTCCTGCGATGACACTGCTGCCGCCGTAATTAACAACGGTAAAATATTGAGCAATGTTGTTGCTACACAAGCAATTCACGAACAATATGGCGGCGTGGTGCCAGAGCTTGCCTCGCGCGCCCACCAACAAAATATTGTGCCGGTGGTTCACCAAGCTTTACAAAGAGCAAATATCGATAAAAAACAGTTATCTGCCATCGCTTTTACCCGTGGACCTGGGCTTATGGGGTCGCTACTTGTAGGCACCTCATTTTCAAAATCTTTGGCCTTAGGATTGGGTATTCCGTTAATTGATGTAAACCACATGCAAGCGCATATTTTAGCACATTTTATAAAAGCCGAAGGACAAGTAGCTCCAAACTTTCCGTTTTTAGCAATGACCATAAGTGGCGGCCATACGCAGATAGTAAAAGTTACCGATTATTTTGAGATGGAAATAATAGGCCAAACCATTGACGATGCCGTAGGCGAAGCTTTTGATAAAAGCGCGAAAATTCTTGGTCTTCCCTATCCAGGTGGCCCCTTGATTGATACCTACGCACAAAAAGGGAATCCAAAAGCCTTTAAATTTCCAAAACCAAAAGTTGCGCCATTGGATTTCAGTTTTAGCGGATTGAAAACTTCGGTGCTTTATTTTGTGCAAAAGGAAGTGGAAAAAAACCCCAATTTTATACACGAAAACATGGCCGATATCTGTGCCAGTATTCAGTTTACAATTGTAGATTACTTAATGGATAAACTAAAAAATGCTGTAAAAAAAACGGGGATTAACGAAATTGCTATCGGGGGTGGAGTCTCAGCCAATAGCGGTATCAGGTATGCTTTAAAAGAAGCTGAAACAAAATATGGATGGAAAACCCATATTCCAAAATTTGAGTTTTGCACTGATAATGCAGCAATGATTGCCATAGTGGGTCAATTAAAATACCAAGCCCAAAATTTTGCCGAAAATAATGTAGTGGCATCGGCACGGATGAAGTTTTAAACGCAAATTAAAGTAGATGCAACTTTTTTATAATCCAGATATTTTAGATTCCGAAACCTTCCAAAAATCAAACGAGATAATTTTCGATAAGGAGGAAAGTCGCCATATCGTTAAAGTATTGCGGATGAAAGTGGGCCATACATTTAAAATAACCAATGGTAAGGGATCTTTTTTTAATGCTGAAATCCTAAATGCGAATCCAAAGGGATGTCTGGTGAAAATTCTGTCAGAAGAAAAACAACAACCTTTACCCTATCAACTCCATTTGGCAGTGGCTCCTACAAAACTCAACGATCGCTACGAATGGTTTCTGGAAAAAGCAACTGAAATTGGCATTAGTGAAATTACGCCAATTATTTGCGACCACAGCGAACGGAAAGTAATTAAACCAGAACGTTATGAAAAAATTGTTCAAAGTGCTGCCAAACAATCGCTTAAAGCATACTTGCCGCTATTAAACCCGGCAGTTTCATTTAAAGATTTTATGATTTTAGAAAGTAAATCAAAAGGCTTAAAATGTATAGCGCATTGCGAAGAAACCGATAGAAAATCGTTAAAATCACTACTGCTTCCTAAACAGCGTGTAACAATTTTAATTGGCCCCGAAGGCGATTTTTCGACCGAAGAAGTTGTACTTGCAAAACGCCACGGTTTTATACCCGTTACTTTAGGCAAAAGTAGGTTACGTACAGAAACTGCAGCTATTGCGGCTTGCCATAGCGTTGCGTTTGTAAATGAAGTTTAACGCTTAAAATTTTTACGAAGCTATAAGAACACCTAGGTTTAAAATAGTATTTTTGAAAGCTATGCGAAAAAAAATCTTTATTTTTTTCTTTTTAATTTACATCAGTAACCTATCAGCCCAGGAAATAGGATTGCTTCAATATGGCGGTGGTGGCGATTGGTATGCCAACCCCACAGCACTGCCAAATTTGGCAAAATTCTGCAACGAGCATGTTAACACTACTTTAAACGAAAAACCTGTAACCGTTACTCCCGGAAGTGTAGATATTTTTGACTACCCCTTTGTACATATGACGGGGCACGGAAACGTATTTTTCTCTTCCGAAGAAGCCCAAAACCTCAGAAATTATTTAATGAGCGGTGGATTTATCCATATAGACGACAACTACGGTATGGATAAGTATATCCGAAAAGAATTGGTGAAAATTTTTCCGAATAAGGAATTAAAGGAGCTGCCAGC
Organism: Aequorivita flava; assembly: GCF_038742595.1. Taxonomy (NCBI): domain Bacteria; kingdom Pseudomonadati; phylum Bacteroidota; class Flavobacteriia; order Flavobacteriales; family Flavobacteriaceae; genus Aequorivita; species Aequorivita flava. Next base: position 173,483 of record NZ_JBANCF010000004.1, read on the forward strand.
AAATTTCGAAATGTTTAGCTATTTATATAAATTTCCACAGGGAATGCCAAAAATACACGAGCACGACGGCGCCCCACCCCAAGCATTCGGAATTTTTGTTGAAGACAGATTGGTTTTACTCTACACTTTTGAAACCGACCTGGGTGACGGCTGGGAAAACCCCGAAGTTCATAACGATCCTCCAGAAGTCAGGTTAAAAGCGCTACAAATGGGCGCTAATATTATAAAGTATGTTTTTGAAAATTGATTGAGAAACTACTTTAATTTTGCAATGCAAAAATTCAACAGAACACAAAATTCTAAATCAAAATACGGTAACAACAATTTGTAGTTTAATTAAATAATTGGCATTTGTATTCTGGTTTTTTTATAAATACACCTTAACAAAACTTTACTTTTTTCTACTTTGGAATATAGTATATTTACGAAGTGAATACTACTGCAAAAGCAATAACTTTAGGTATATTACGAGCACTGGCGGTGCTTGTTGGGATTATTTTATTGTTTTGGTTTCTCTATGAAATCCAAGCGTTAATTCTTTTTATTGGCTTGGCGCTGGTACTGTCGCTAATTGGAAGACCCGTAGTTTTGTTTCTAAAGACAAAACTGAAATTTGGAAACACCTTCGCCTCTGTTATCACGCTACTCCTTATAATTTGCAGCTTTAGTTTAGTGGTGAGTATTTTTGTCCCCATAATTGTTGAACAGGGAAAGAACATTTCACAAATAGATTTTGAACAAGTAAAACGCGATTTAAACGAACTAAATATTCAGGCCAGTGATTATTTGGGAGTAGATCATTTTCAGCTCGTTGAGGCGGTAAAACGCACAACGTACGTTCAAAATATGGATGTAGAAATTATTCCAAGTTTTGTAAATATTTTCTTCGGAAATATTGGCAGTACCATTGTTGGCGTTTTCTCCGTACTATTTATTTCATTCTTTCTGCTGAAAGACGAAAGTCTCATTGCCCGCTCGGTTTTAGTATTTGCCAAAGACGACAACGAAGCTAAATTTAAACGTATATTAATTAAAATCAAGGAATTGCTTTCCAGGTATTTTATTGGCCTGTTGTTGCAAATTTTTATACTCGCGCTTTTCTATGCCGTATTATTGCTTTATTTAGACGTTCGCGATGCTGTGGCAGTTGCCCTTATTTGTGCCTTTTTAAATATTGTTCCGTATTTAGGCCCCGTTATTGGGTGGATTTTAATGATATTCGTAATAATTTCGAACAACTTGGGCGCCGATTTCTCAACCGGACTTTTACCCTTGCTAATAATTGCGAGTAGCGGATACGCAATTGCACAGGTTTTTGATAATTTTATATCGCAACCGGTTATTTTTGGCCATAGTGTGCGATCCCATCCGTTAGAGATATTTTTGGCTATTTTAATTGCAGGATTTGTTTTCGGAATACCGGGAATGATTCTTGCCGTGCCAACCTATACGGCGCTTAAAGTAATTGCCAAGGAATTTCTTTCCGAATACAAAGTTGTAAAACGTCTTACCCGAAACTTATAAACTTGTTAAATAAAAACCTTTTAAATAAGAATGTTCAGAATTTCATTAAAAATTTTGATTCAGATATTTCAAAACTAGCTTTTGCAGGTAGTTCATTTAAAAATATTACCGTACAGGAATTAATGCAGCAAATTGAAAGCCGAAGGAAAATCGCAAAAAAACTTCCCACTTGGTTTAAAACGGACAATATTTTATACCCTCCCAAGCTAAATTTGGAGCAAACATCTTCGGAAATTACCGCAAAATACAAGGCTTCTTTGGTTGGCGCAAATACGCTCGCCGACATTACGGGAGGTTTTGGGGTAGATAGTTTTTACTTTTCAGAAACCTGCAACACAGTGCACCATTTTGAAACAAATAAGGCATTATCGAGCTTTGCTGCACATAATTTTAAAATTCTTAATAAAGACAATATTATTTGCAAAGCAGAAGATGGCCTACAAGCGGTGTTAAATAGTACGTACGATGTAATTTACGCAGATCCTTCCCGTCGGCACGATAGTAAAGGCAAAGTTTTTTTTATGAAAGATTGCCTGCCTGATATTCCGTCAAATATTTCTGAAATATTAAATCATTGTAATACTTTTCTTTTAAAGACCTCGCCAATGCTTGATATTTCGGTAGGATTAAACGAATTGCACAAGGTAGCTGAAATACACATAGTAGCAATTGAAAACGAAGTAAAGGAATTACTTTGGCTTCTAAATAAAGATTCTTCTAATACAGTAGCTATTAAAACAATTAATTTTACGAAATCTGAAACAGAAAATTTCAATTTTATTTGGAATATGCCTGCTGAAGCTACCTACAGTTTGCCGCTAAAATATCTTTTTGAACCGAACGCCGCTATTTTAAAGAGCGGCGCATTCAATTTTATTTCAGAAAAATTACAGTTGAATAAACTTCATCAAAATACCCACCTTTACACTAGCAACTCCCTTACTGATTTTCCGGGACGAAGTTTTTTAATTGAAAAGATAGTTCCGTACACAAAATCTGACATGCGTTTAGCATTAACATTTAATAAGGCGAATATTACCACAAGAAACTTTCCCCAGTCTGTTGAGACCCTTCGCAAGAAATGGAAAATTACTGATGGGGGCGATATTTATCTATTTTTTGTAACCAATATAGAAGACAGAAAGGAAATGTTGGTTTGCCGCAAGATTTAGTATCCTTTTTGCGGTTTTGTTTTACGCCGACTCACTTGATTTAAAACGCTTTAAAATTTATCTTTAAAAAAGGCGTATTTTTGTTTGCATTATTACAATTGAAAACATACATTTGCACTCGCATTTTAGGATGACAAGTTCATAAAAAAATTGGAGAGGTGCCGGAGTGGTAACGGAGCAGATTGCTAATCTGTCGACGGGCAACCGTCGCCAGGGTTCGAGTCCCTGTCTCTCCGCATTAGAGTTTAAAAAAACTCCAAAATACAGTGAACAATATATATTGCTGTTCACGGGGTGTAGCGTAGCCCGGTTATCGCGCCTGCTTTGGGAGCAGGAGGTCGCAGGTTCGAATCCTGCCACCCCGACAAAAGGCCGGACAATTAAAATTGTTCGGCTTTTTTTATTTTTAATGGTCGCATAGCTCAGCTGGATAGAGCACCTGCCTTCTAAGCAGGCGGTCGAAGGTTCGAATCCTTCTGCGATCACAGACAATCCCCTACTTAAGGGGATTTTTTGTGTTTATAAATGAAGGGTTTATACTATAATTAAAAGCTGAAATTTTTAAGGATCACGTTTTTTAATTCCAATTCTATAAATTCTTATAGTAGGCGACAAACTTCTATTCTGGGTACTCTACTCTTAAATGATATATATTGTTTAGCTTCTTTTTAAGCACTTTCTTTATCATTTCAATTTCTTTAAAAGTAATGTTCGCATTCAAGAATTGACCTTGTGCCATTTGGTTGTTGATTATCTTTTCAACAAACTCGTCTATTATTGTGGAGGAAGGTTCCTTTAAACTTTTACTTGCCGCCTCAACACTGTCTGCCATCATTAAAATAGCGGTTTCCTTTGAAAAGGGAATTGGTCCCGGATATATAAAATCTTCTTTATTGGCCTCGCCCTGTTCTTCTCGTTCCTTTCGGTAAAAATAGTACACCAAACTTGTACCGTGATGCGTGCGAATAAAATCAATTACCCTATCGGGAAGGTTGTTTTTTCGGGCTATTTCTATTCCTTTTATTACGTGATCTATAATTATTTTGGCACTTTCCTTTGGGTCTAATTCGTTATGTGAATTTATTGAGTTAGCCTGATTTTCGGTAAACATGGTTGGGTTTTGCATTTTGCCAATATCGTGGTAGAGCGCCCCTACCCTGACCAACATACTATTGGCGCCAATTTCGTTTGCCGAAGCTTCGGCTAAATTTGCAACATTTAATGAATGGTGAAATGTGCCCGGTGCCTTGTTTGATAGTTCTTTTAATAATTTGGCATTGGTATCGCTCAGTTCTAATAACGAAACATCTGAAACCAAGCCGAATATCTTTTCATAAAAATAGATTAGGGGATGCGCAAAAAGCGTTGCCAAACCACATAAGATAAAATATTGGAAATTCTGCCACTCCATAGATTGAATATTCCCTTCCTGAATTACAAAAAAAGCAAAATACCCAAGGATATATATTAACGTTATCTGCCCAACCGAGATAAAGAGGTTGGCTCTTTTGTATAATTCTGATACGGTAAGAATTGTTACGATTCCCGCAATAAACTGTAGGAACATATATTCAAAACTATTTGGAACGATAAATCCGAGCAATAATATAGTTAATACGTGCACAAATAGCCCCACACGCGGGTCGAAAAAGGCTTTTAAAATAAGAGGCAGGATACAGATTGGAACAATATAAACGTAGTCTGCGTGTATCTTCAACACTACTGTGGTTAAGAAAACCATTAAAAATATGTTGAAAAATATAAATGTAACTTTTGTATTGTTGTTGTAAATATAGGGTCTGTAATTTTTTAGAAACAGGAACAGCATTAAAAACACGAGAGAAACCAGCATGGAGTATCCAACCAATAGCCACAGATAATTATTTTTGCTCCAAATCTGGCTATCGAATTCGGCTTTTAGCGAGTTTAGTATTTGGAATTTATCGCCTTCCACGACTTCGCCCTTGGCAATTATCCGCCCCCCTTTCTCAATAATGCCACGATTTGGGTTTAAAGCTTTTATTTCGGCATCTATTGCCGCTTCCGTAAGCTTATTATTAAGTTTTACGTTGGGCTCAAAAACTTCGTTTAGTAAATTATACAGCAAAGCTTGCGCGTCTTCCGTGCTGTTTTTTTCAACTAGTTCTCTAACCTTCTTATTTAGGTTTTCTCTTTTAAATAATTGCGCGTAACTGCGTTCTTCAATTTCATTGCCATTTTTTAAATAAATAAGACGATCGCCATCGTAGGTATGAATTTCGTCGGTAACTCCGTTTTTATAGGTTTCAGTAATAAATTTTGTGCCTAACCTCTCAATGGTATTTTCAGATGTGCGATATAGGCTATCAACATATTTTTCATCTAGCTCTTCTTTAAAGCTCGCCAGCACCTCATTTGCTACTTGGTCGTTATATTCAAAATACGGAACAGCATTCTCTCTTATTTCTTCGCGTTCCTTTTTTAGAGTATCTTCATTTTTCTTAATGGTAAAGCTAAAAGGCGCGTAGAGATTTTCGTACTGCCAAGGCTTGCCTTTTTGAAAATTATATTTAAACTGCCCCCCTTTCGGCAGAAAATAAATAACTAATAGGGTTGAAAATATGAATAGAAAAACCTTATAAATAAGGGATTGATTTTTTGCGAACAAAGAAAAAAAGTTCTTCATATAATTATAACTTATAGTAAAGGTATAAATAAGGAATGAGTTATCCCAAAAGCAATACCTGCAAAGATTGATATTTAAGATAGAAATATGTAATTTCGCAGTCCTTATTTTAAACACAAAAACAGTAGCATGAATAATAAAGTAGTTATAGTATCTGCAATCAGAACCCCGATAGGAAGTTTTATGGGGGGTCTTTCATCATTAACGGCAGCCCAATTAGGATCTGCAGCTATTAAAGGTGCAATGGAAAAAATAAATCTGGACCCTTCAATGGTTCAAGAAGTTTATATGGGCAATGTTGTGCAAGCGGGTGTGGGACAAGCACCTGCGAGACAAGCTGCTTTAGGTGCAGGTATTCCGGATACCGTTCCTGCTACAACTGTTAATAAAGTGTGTGCTTCGGGCATGAAAGCCGTTATGAACGCTGCTCAAGCCATTGCTCTTGGCGATGCCGATGTTGTAATTGCCGGCGGAATGGAGAGCATGAGTAATATTCCTCATTATGTACATATGCGCACTGGAACCAAATTTGGGCCTGCAACTTTAATAGATGGCATGCAAAAAGATGGGCTGGTAGATGCTTATGATCACAACGCAATGGGTACTTGTGCAGATCTTTGCGCTACGGAATATAAATTTTCTCGCGAAGATCAAGACGCCTTCGCAATAAAATCGTACGAACGCTCAGCAAAAGCTTGGGCAGATGGAAAATTTAATGATGAAGTTGTTCCGGTAGAAGTTCCACAACGTCGTGGGGAACCGGTAGTGGTTTCGGAAGATGAAGAGTTTAAAAATGTAAAAATGGACCGAATTGCCTCTTTGCGTCCCGCTTTCACAAAGGACGGTACTGTTACCGCCGCAAATTCGTCTACTATAAACGATGGTGCCGGTGCTATGGTTTTAATGAGTGAAGCGAAAGCAAAAGAATTGGGATTAACGCCACTTGCATATATTAAAGGATATGCAGATGCGGCCCAGGAGCCAAAATGGTTTACAACAGCTCCGGCAAAGGCGCTTCCTAAAGCAATTGCAAAAGCTGGCATTGATATAAACCAAGTAGATTATTTTGAATTTAACGAAGCCTTTTCGGTAGTAGGCTTGGCAAATATGAAGATTTTAGGTCTTGACGATAGCAACGTAAACGTAAACGGAGGTGCCGTGTCTTTAGGTCATCCTCTTGGTTGCAGCGGAGTAAGAATTTTAATTACGCTTCTTAATGTGCTAAAACAAAACGACGCCAAATACGGTGCCGCAGCGATCTGCAATGGTGGAGGCGGTGCTTCTGCAATGGTAATTGAAAGTATTTAAAGGCATCCGTAACTGTTATCAATAATTTCTGAATGGATTACGGTATCTGTAATTTAAGTATTGTTCCACTTCGTGGTGAAGCTGCTGATGCAAGTGAAATGGTAACGCAGTTACTTTATGGCGAACATTTTAAAATTCTTGAAATTCGTAAAAAATGGAGCCGAATTCGTTTGGCTTTTGATAATTATGAAGGATGGATAGACAATAAACAATTTGCTAAAATTACCGAAGCCGATTATACGAATATTGAAGAATCGGACCTGCAGTTATCTTCAGATTTGGTAGATTTTGTTATCCTTCCGGAAAACCAATTATTTTCAATTTGTCTGGGAAGTACTATTTCGGCTACCGCTTTTTTAAATCATAATTTTGAAGGTAAATGGGTTTCAAATAAACTTCCAAAAGAACATTTAATTGAAACCGCCTTACTCTATTTAAATGCCCCATATTTATGGGGAGGAAAAAGTCCGTTTGGAATAGATTGTAGTGGCTTTACCCAAATGGTTTATAAATTGAATGGCTACAGTCTTTTGCGTGATGCCAGCCAGCAAGCCACACAAGGAGAAGCCTTGAGTTTTATTGAAGAAAGTGAACCCGGCGATTTAGCTTTTTTTGACAATGAAGAAGGCAAGATTACGCATGTAGGTATTATTATGAACGATAACTACATTATCCATGCCCACGGAAAGGTACGGATTGATCGGCTAGACCACAGTGGTATTTTTAATTATGAAGCGCGCAGTCACACCCATAAACTGCGAGTAATTAAACGTATTATATAATAAAAAAACCCCTGAAATTCAGGGGTTTTTAAATAGTACGAGGTTATGATAACCTGTATTAATTTTTACTTTCCAAAGCTTCTAACTTTGCTTTAACCGCTTTGTATTTAGCGTCTTCTCCAATTTGGCTGTAAATATTCATTAAATATTTAAGCACATTTTGATTGGAAGGATTTATAGCATTTGCTTTTTCGAGATACGGTAGCGCATCCTTATAGGAATTTTCGCGTATCTTTTTAAGTTCATCGTATCTTTTATTATCGGCAGCTGAATTTCCTAAGCTGTTCATTTCTTCTACTATTTCGTCTTCGCCAGATAGTTTTAAAGCTGCAATATTAATAAGTGCTCCCTCGTATTCGGGACGAAGCTCTAATGCTTTGTTATAATATTCTAATGCTTTTTCTTTGTTGTTTAGCTGGTCGTTGCTAATTCCTAAATTAAAATATAGCTCCGGATTTTCAGGGTCTGTTGCTACAATCTTTTCCATTAATTCATTGTAGCGTTTATTGTCGCCCATTTTATAGCTCATATCTGCATCGGCCCGCATTAAAAACACATCATCGGGATTTTCTGCTCTAGCTGTTTCTATTAAACTTTTAGCTTTTTCGGTATCGCCTTTTTCAATATAGATAAGGGTCATATTCCGAAGTATTTCGCCCTTTCTAGATTTGGTAATTTTAGATTCCGGCTTAATAAATTCGCCAGATTTAATAGCAAAATCTCTCAATTTTTCATTGTCGAAAGCTTCTACTTCTCCAGTTGTTTTATTTGTAGCTACATACTCTACTGTCGCTCCGCTATAGTTTAGGTCTAGAAGCATCTGATAATACTTTAGAGCCGTATCGTAATCTTGGCCATTAACGGCATTACCCGCAGCAAAATACAAGTCTGAAGTATCTTTTTTTGTTACCATATAACTTGTATAAAGTTTATCGGTAGCCATTTTATATTGTTGCGCATTTTGATCTTTAATTGCACCATTAATTAAAGCTGCTCTCAAATTCTGCAATGGGTCAATTAGTTGTTCTTCAATTTTCGGATCCAAAGAAATTGCAGTGCTAAAAGCATCGGCAGCGCCTTTTAATTTTTTAAAGTCTGATCCGCCAGAACCAAGTAACGCTTGGCCTCTAGCTGCGTAAAATTGCGCTTTCAAATCATTATCAACGGTACTGAGCATTGGTTCAGCTTCGGACAAATAATTTAAAGCTTCGGTGTATTCATTAGATTTTATAGCTTTCTCGGCCTTTTTAATTTCTTTTTTTTGTCCAAATGAAATAGCAGTAGCAAATGCAAGTCCTGTTATTAATATTCGTGTTTTCATGTGTTACTATTTATTCGTTATTTTCGGTTTGAGTTTCGTTATTATCAAGAGTAGTGCCATCATTGTTTTGGTCAGTGATAACCGCTTCATCTTCATCATCGTCCTTCATAGCTTTAGCAACTGCTGCAATGGCATCGTCTTCCCTAACTTTAATTAAACGCACGCCTTGTGTGGCACGCCCCATAACGCGAAGGTCTGCTACAGCCATTCTAATGGCGATTCCAGATTTATTTATGATCATTAGATCATCTTCATCGGTTACATTTTTTATGGCTACTAATTTACCGGTTTTTTCTGTAATATTAATGGTTTTAACTCCTTTCCCGCCACGATTGGTAATTCGGTAATCTTCAATAGATGAGCGTTTTCCGTAGCCATTTTCTGAAACCACAAGTATGTCTGAGTCATTTTCATCTACGGCAATCATCCCTATAACCTCGTCATTATCATCGCCCAGCCTAATACCGCGAACTCCCGAAGCATTTCTACCCATAGATCTGGTTTTTTCCTCTTCAAAACGAATGGCTTTTCCAGATTTTACGGCTAGCATTACTTGGCTATTTCCGGTTGTTAACTTTGCTTCGAGCAACTCATCGTCTTCTCTAATGGTAATTGCATTTATACCGTTAGTTCGCGGTCTTGAATATTGTTCTAATGGCGTTTTCTTAACTTGGCCCATTTTGGTGGCCATAATTACGAAATGGCTGTTTATATAATCTTCATTCTTTAAATCTTGGGTACAAATAAAGGCTTTTACCTTATCGTCTGGCTCTATATTTATTAGATTTTGAATGGCTCTACCTTTTGACGTTCTAGTACCTTCTGGTATTTCGAAAACACGCATCCAGAAACATTTTCCCTTTTGTGTAAAGAACATCATATATTGATGATTGGTACCTACAAAAAGATGCTCTAAGAAATCTTCGTTACGAGTAGCTGAAGCTTTTTGCCCAACGCCACCTCTATTCTGCGTTTTATATTCCGTAAGCGATGTACGTTTAATATAACCCGCGTGCGAAATAGTAATAACAACTTGTTCGTCTGCAATTAAATCGGTAATACTCACATCGCCCCCTGCATACTCAATAGTAGATCTACGTTCATCACCGTATTTGGCTTTAATTTCTTCAAGCTCATCGGTAATAATTTGCATTCTGCGTTCTTTACTCGCAAGAATATCTTTGTAATCTTGAATTGTCTTCATCAACTCGTCGTACTCAGTGCGCAGTTTATCTTGCTCTAGGCCGGTTAATTGTCGCAATCGCATTTCAACAATGGCCTTGGCTTGAATTTCGGAGAGTTTAAAAGCCTCAATTAACTTTTCTCGAGCTTCATCAGCATTTGAAGATGCACGAATTAGGCGAATAACCTCGTCTATATTATCTGAAGCAATTATTAAACCTTCTAAAATATGGGCGCGTTCTTCGGCCTTACGAAGTAAATATTCGGTACGTCTAACAACAATCTCGTGGCGGTGTTCAACAAAATAATGGATTAATTCTTTCAAATTTAACATTTGAGGTCTTCCATTTACTAACGCAATATTGTTTACGCTAAAACTAGATTGTAGCGCTGTGTATTTATAAAGTGTATTTAAAACAATATTTGGTACGGCATCTCGCTTTAAAATGTAAACGATTCGCATTCCTTTTCTATCGCTTTCGTCACGAATATTTGAAATACCTTCAATTTTTTTATCGTTAACCATATCGGCGGTTTTTTTAATCATGTCCGCCTTATTAACTTGGTATGGAATTTCAGTAACTATAATACATTCTCTACCGTTAACCTCTTCAAAAGTTGCTTTTGCACGCATCACCACACGCCCTCTACCGGTATGAAATGCTTCGCGCACGCCCTCGTACCCATAAATAGTACCTCCCGTGGGGAAATCCGGCGCTTTAATATGTTGCATTAACCCATCAATATCTATATCGTTATCTTCAATATATGCGATGGTTCCGTTTACAACTTCGGTTAAGTTGTGGGGTGGCATATTGGTAGCCATACCTACGGCAATTCCGCTGGCACCATTGATTAAAAGGCCAGGAACTCGCGTGGGGAGCACCGTTGGTTCCTTTAGCGTATCGTCAAAATTGAGTTGGTGGTCAACGGTTTCTTTATCGATATCTGCGAGCATGTCTTCAGAAATTTTCTGCATTCTCGCTTCAGTATAACGCATTGCAGCCGGACTATCGCCATCTACAGAACCAAAGTTTCCTTGTCCGTCTACTAACATATATCGCAAGCTCCATTCCTGGGCCATACGAACCATAGCATCATAAACAGAGGTATCTCCGTGCGGGTGGTATTTACCAAGGACCTCCCCTACGATTCTCGCAGATTTTTTGTGAGCGCCCGTAGCTTTAATTCCCAATTCGTGCATTCCAAAGAGCACCCTTCTGTGAACAGGTTTCATTCCATCGCGAACATCTGGCAGTGCACGTGACACTATGACCGACATCGAATAATCGATGTAGGCAGATTTCATTTCATCTTCAATGTTTATTGGAATTATTTTATCTCCATCAGCCATAAAAAATAGGTTTATTTATCGTTGTTAAACTAATGGAGCAAGATACACATTCCATTGGGTTTAACAGAGGTTTTTGGTATGCTATATTCACGAATTTATTAACAAAAACAGGGGGTTAAATCGTTAATAAGTATCGTTGAATGTGCTTTGATTTACAGGATATATTTTGTCCTTTTACTAAAATCATTTTAAATAGGAACAGTTTTTGTCCTATTTTGGTTAATTTAGTACCAAACAGAAGAGAGGATTTAAAATATGGATGATAATTTTTCCCCAAGAGTAAAAGATGTAATAGCCTACAGCAAAGAGGAAGCGCTGCGCTTAGGCCACGACTTTATTGGCACTGAGCATTTAATGCTAGGCCTTTTAAGAGATGGCAGCGGCAAAGCGGTAACCATTTTAAATGCACTGGCAATAGACCTAAACCATTTGCGAAGAAAAGTAGAAATACTGAGCCCGGCCAATCCCGGCGTAACTACAAACGCAAACGATAAAAAAAATCTGCACCTTACCCGCCAAGCGGAAAGGGCATTAAAAACCACTTTTTTAGAAGCTAAGCTTTTTCAGAGTAATTCTATTAACACTGCACATCTTTTGTTGTGTATTTTAAGGAATGAAAATGACCCTACTACCAAATTGTTGAATAAAATGAAGGTAGATTATGATGCTGTAAAAGATCAATTTAAGCTTATGATTACAAACGATGACGACTATATTGAAAGTCCAAGCGCAGATGCTTTTCCAAACGACGACGATACTTCAGCCGAAGACGCCGGCAAAGAAAACTTATTTTCTGGCACTACCGGAAAAACCAATAAAAAGTCTAAAACGCCTGTTTTAGACAACTTTGGAAGAGATCTTACGGCAATGGCCGAAGAAGGAAAACTCGATCCGGTGGTGGGCCGTGAAAACGAAATACAACGTGTTTCACAGATTTTAAGCCGAAGAAAGAAAAACAACCCATTGTTAATTGGTGAGCCTGGCGTTGGTAAATCGGCTATTGCCGAAGGTTTGGCACTTCGCATTATTCAACGAAAAGTTTCTAGAATTCTTTACGATAAAAGAGTGGTTACTTTAGATTTGGCCAGCCTTGTGGCCGGCACCAAATATCGTGGCCAATTTGAAGAACGAATGAAAGCAGTTATGAACGAACTTGAAAAGAATGACGATATTATTCTTTTTATTGATGAAATTCATACAATTGTTGGTGCCGGTGGCGCCACGGGATCGTTGGATGCTTCAAATATGTTTAAGCCCGCTTTGGCAAGAGGGGAAATTCAATGCATTGGCGCAACCACTTTAGACGAATACCGTCAATATATTGAAAAGGACGGTGCCCTCGAACGACGTTTTCAAAAGGTTTTGGTAGAACCAACCACGGTTGAAGAAACAATTGAAATTCTTCAAAATATAAAAGATAAATACGAGTCTCACCACAATGTTAGCTATACCGAAGAAGCAATTGAGGCCTGCGTTAATTTAACAAATAGGTATATGACTGAGCGTTTTCTTCCCGATAAAGCCATTGATGCTTTAGACGAAGCGGGGTCTCGCGTACATATAACGAATATTCATGTGCCCGAGAAAATTCTTCAACTAGAAAAAGAATTGGAAGAAGTACGCGAACTTAAAAATACGGTAGTTAAAAAACAGAAGTACGAAGAAGCCGCTAAGCTTCGGGATGATGAAAAAAATCTTGAAAAAGAACTAGCTACACAGCAAGAACAATGGGAGGCAGATTCTAAACTACACAAGGAAACCGTTTCGGAAGAAAATGTTGCCGAAGTAGTTTCTATGATGACCGGTGTTCCAGTAAGTAGAATTGCACAAACCGAAAGTACCAAACTCGCTGCCCTACCCGACAGAATTAAAGGAAAGGTAATTGGGCAAGATGAAGCAGTTGCCAAAGTTGTAAAGGCTATTCAACGTAACCGAGCCGGATTAAAGGACCCGAATAAACCAATTGGATCGTTTATTTTCTTAGGACAAACGGGAGTTGGTAAAACACAACTTGCAAAAGTATTGGCACGAGAGCTATTTGATTCAGATTCGGCATTGGTAAGAATTGATATGAGTGAATATATGGAAAAATTTTCCATCTCACGATTAGTAGGAGCACCTCCAGGTTACGTAGGATATGAAGAAGGTGGCCAATTAACCGAAAAAATACGAAGAAAACCATATGCCGTACTACTTTTAGATGAAATTGAGAAAGCACATCCAGATGTTTTTAATATGCTTCTTCAAGTATTGGACGATGGATATTTAACCGATAGTCTTGGAAGGAAAATTGATTTTAGAAATACAATCATTATTATGACATCCAACATAGGCGCCAGACAAATAAAGGATTTTGGTCAAGGAGTAGGTTTTGGCACTTCTGCTAAAAAGAGCCAAGAAGACGCCCATACAAAGAGCGTAATAGAAAATGCTTTAAAGAAAACATTTGCTCCGGAGTTCCTAAACCGTATAGATGATGTAATGGTCTTTAATGCTTTGGAAAGAGATGATATTCATAAAATTATTGATATTGAATTGGATAAATTATATATCCGCATTTCAGGATTGGGCTACGATCTTACGCTTACCGAAAAAGCCAAAGATTTTATTGCCGACAAAGGGTTTGATAAGCAATATGGCGCACGTCCGCTAAATAGAGCTATTCAAAAATATATTGAAGATGCTTTAGCTGAAGAGATAATTAATAGCAGTTTGCACGAAGGCGACACGATTTTAATGGACCTTGATGAAAAAGCCAATGAGCTTACCATTAAAATTAAGAAACAGAAGAAAACTACAGAGACTTAATATTATTTCGACTTAGATTCTATAAAAAATTCTCCAATTATTTATTGGGGAATTTTTTATTTATTAAAAGCTCTAACTTAAAATCTTCTTTTATAGGTCAATAAAAAAGCTTAAATTAGAGAAGTATAAAGTACTAATCGATGATAGAAGAAATACGTTTATTTTTTGGTAAAGCCCATGTTTTTCCAAACTATCTTGTGGTATATATGAATGAGGGAATTACTGTAAAACCCGAATATAATACCCATTTAATTAATATTGCTCAAAAATATTTTAAAGACAGGCCTTTTGGGTATATAACAAACCGCATTAATAGTTACGCTGTAAACCCTTTGGTGTATTTACAAACTTCTAAAATTGAAAACCTAGTGGCTTTTGCTATTGTGTCTAATCCGGATATTAAAAAAAGTAATGTAGAACTGGAGAAAATTTTTATGAAGATTCCGTTTGAACATTTTTCGGAATTAGAATTAGCTAAAAAATGGGTTGAGAGCATTATAACAAAACACTCATCAAATTAATTTTTTTTACTTGTTAAGTATTCTGAAGGTTTTAGCAGATCCCCCTATTCCTTGAGCTAAAATAAAATAACTTCCCGGACTATAACTTGCCATATCTACTAAAATATTCTTCTTAAAATTATGGTCTATGGTTTTAAGTTTCTTGCCGTTTATATCGTAAATTACAATTTGCGTAATGTTTGTAGCATTGTGCAGCATGCAGGATTTGCTGTTATTTGGGGTAGTTAACACTACTTCTTCCAGATTATTTTTCTTAATATCCATAAAAACTGGCGTACAGTCGTCTATAGAATCTAAATTGGCGTAAAAAACATCTCTGTTTTTAAAATAACAACTCAATGCGCCAACTTCATTTAAATCTGGAAAACCACCAGGTGCATTAATTAATGAAAGCGAGCCAGCACCTTCAACCCAAATTGCGTTTTCAGAACTTATCGTATTCGAGGGTGTAGGCGAAAAATAGAAGTGATCATAATTTTGTCCATCCACCAAAGGTCTCGGAACAATTGAGTCCAGCTTAAAATAGCCTCCGTCTTGCGGAAATGGAGTTATCGGGTTTAGCATATTAATACTGTCGCCCACCTGTAGCGTAAAGTCGTATAACAGATATTCTTCAACCCCACCACTGGGTCGAATTTTTAAAAAGTAGAGTTTTTTTTCAGCCAAATCTTCCCGCAATAAAAAGGTGCGCGAAATAAAATGATATCCGTCCAGTATTTTATACATCATTCCATTCACCAAAGTGTCGCCATCGGTATAGTATTTATCCGTATAACAACCAAAATTGCAGGTGGTAAAATGCCATTCGTTTCTATGGTCTAAAATAGGTTTATAATCTTGCCCAATGGCTGGAAATGAAAAAAGCAAGACCAAAAGAAGTATAAATACAGATTTCATTTCGTAGATCTTCATGGGTCACAATTTAAATATTAATTAAAAAGAATTTCTGCATCAACATTTAAAGATTGTATAAATGCATCGGTAGCGTGTATATCATCTGCCAATACTCTGTCGTTAGCCATAAATGGAACTATGGATCGGTAGGGTTTTAAAAACGATTCAATAAACGGAGATGATTTTTTGGGCGCTCTAAACGCTAGGGCTTGCGATGCATTCATCAATTCAATCGCGAGTATAGTTTCAATATTTTCAATTACCCGCAAGCATTTTGTAGCACTATTTGCCCCCATACTTACGTGGTCTTCTTGTCCGTTAGATGAAACAATGGAATCTACCGAAGCAGGGGTAGCCAATTGTTTATTTTGACTAACAATGCTCGCTGCCGTATATTGTGGAATCATAAAACCGCTGTTTAAACCAGGATTATCAACTAGAAAAGCTGGCAAATCACGCAATCCCGAAACCAATTGATACGTTCTTCTTTCTGAAATATTTCCCAATTCTGCCATTGCAATCGCTAAATAGTCTAGTGCAAGTGCTAGTGGCTGCCCATGAAAGTTACCTCCGGAAATAATAAGATCTTCCTTGACAAAAATATTGGGATTATCTGTAACCGAATTAATTTCGGTCTTAAATGTTTTATGAACAAAACTTATCGTGTCTTTTGTAGCTCCATGAACTTGCGGAATGCAACGGAAAGAATACGGATCTTGTACATTTTTCTTTTCCGAAAGCCCCAATTCACTGCCCTCTAAAAATGTTAATAGCTGTTCGGCAGTTTTAATCTGCCCCCTATGCGGGCGCACTAAATGTACCAAAGCATTAAAAGGACTCATATTGCAATCGAAGGCATCTACTGATATAGCACCAATTAAATCTGCCAAGTACGAAATTTTATAACTCTTTAAAAGACAATAAATACCGAAAGCGCTCATAAATTGCGTTCCATTTAAAAGCGCAAGGCCTTCTTTTGCCTGTAAATTTATGGGTTCCCAATTAAATTTTTTAAGAACTTTTTCTGAAGCCAAACGTTCGCCACCGTAATACACTTCACCTTTTCCAAGCAGCGGCAACGATAAATGCGCTAATGGTGCTAAATCGCCTGAAGCACCCAAACTTCCTTGCGAATATACTACGGGTAAAATATCGTTATTATATAGCTCTATAAGGCGTTCAACGGTTTCAATCTGCACACCACTATAACCATAACTCAGCGATTGAATTTTTAACAAAAGCATTATTTTTATGATGGGTTTCGGCACAAATTCGCCAGTACCACAAGCGTGGGACATCACTAGATTTTCCTGTAATTGCGAAAGGTTTTCTGACGATATCTTTACATTGCACAAAGATCCAAACCCAGTATTAATGCCATACACGGGGGTAGCATTATCTTTCATTTTATGAATAAGATATTCACGAGACTTTTTTATATTTAGCTGGGCCTCTTCTGAAAGACCAAGAGGTCTGTGGTTTTCAATAATATCTTTGATTAGGGAAAGATCAAGAATTTCTGAGCTTATATAATGTGTTTTCATTAAGTAGGTGCATTTTTTACAAAAATACTGTTTTTATTATTGCTATACCACCAATCTTAGTTTCTAATGCCGTTAATAAGTACAAACTTTCACCACTATATTGTGGTAAAATAAACGGTTTATAATGATTATAAATGTAATTTCAATATGTAATTTTACATTTCGAATTTAAAAAATAGTTTTATGAAAAAAATAAGCTTGGCTCTTTTGGTGCTTGTTGCAATTGCTTGCAAGCAGGATGAAAAGCCCCAATATTCCGTTATTAGCGGGACGGTTGAAAACAACACAGGCGAAACCGTTTTTATACGTGGTAACGATTTCGAATTTAGAACCCCAATCAGCGAAAAGGGAACCTTTTTAGATACACTGCATATTTTAAAAGATGGTTTTTATGAAATGTATGTAGGCCGAGAACGCACCAGTATTTATTTGGAAAAAGGGAAAAATCTTTCGGTTACTCTTGATGCCAACGAATTTGACGAAACGCTAAATTACTCAGGCGATATGGCAAATATCAATAATTTTTTAGCTGCAAAATATCTTTGGAATGAACAAAATTTAGATTACAAAGAAATATTCTCTATGCCCGAAGACGATTTCAAAAAAGCATTGAGCGCGAATCAAAAAAGTATTGATAGCATTTATGAGGTTAAAAAAGTTTCCAACGAAAATTTTAAGAAAAAACTATCGGAAGAGGATATATATTCCCGTGCTATTTTAATTGAAAATTATGAAAACGCACACGGCTTTTACACTGGGGAAGCCAATTTTAAAGTTACAGATGGCTTTTACGACGCGCTAAAAAACATTAATTATAAAGATACTTTAGCCTATCGCAATTCTACAGCGTATCAAAGTTTACTCGATGCGCATTTTAATAGATTGGTGCGTGAAGACACATCTAGCTCAGCTACTTCGGAAAACATATTATTTTTGAAAAAAGTAGATGAGGATTTACCAAATGGTTATGCTAAGGACAAAATTATGAGTTCGTACTTACAATTTGGGCTAAAGCCCGATGAAACGTTGGACGAAGCTTATAGTATTTACAAAAATAGCGAGCCTAATTCAGAAAACTTGGCAAAGCTTACCGAGCGCTATAATAAATTAAAGACCATTACCAAGGGTAAGCCCTCCCCTACATTTAATTATGAAAACCACAAAGGAGGAACAACGAGCTTAGAAAGTTTAAAAGGAAAATACGTATATATAGATGTATGGGCCACTTGGTGCGGACCTTGTTTACGTGAAATACCTGCATTGAAGGAATTTGAAAAGGAATACGAAAATAAAAACGTGCAGGTTGTAAGTATTTCCATAGACGAGGCGAAAGACTACGACAAATGGAAATCTATGGTAACCGAAAAACAATTAGGCGGAATTCAGCTAATGGCAGACAACAACTGGAAATCTGCATTTGTTGAAGACTACGCAATCATGGGAATCCCTCGTTTTATACTGGTAGATCCACAAGGAAATATAGTTTCTGCAGATGCTCCCAGACCTTCAGATCCAAATTTAAAAGTATTGTTAGATCCATTGTTATAACATCTTCATTTTAGAAAAAAATGTGAGCCACAGTTTTTCAAAGCAATATTTTTTGTTTTAAAACTGTGGCTAATTTTTTACTATTGTGATTGCTCAAGAGGCTCTTCTCTTGAAAATAGCTCCAAGTATGCCTCTGAAATATTTTCAACTATATTGCCAGCCATTACTGCCTCAAACCCCAATTGCCCGGTGGCAATATCGCCAGCACTGCCGTGTATATATACTCCAAACACCGAAGCCAACAAAGGATCGTATCCTTGCGAAAGCAAGCCTGCAATAACTCCGCTCAATGCATCGCCGCTACCCGCCGTTCCCATACCTGGGTTTCCAGAAGTATTTATATACAGTTTGTTTTCGTAAACTGTTATGGTATATGCACCTTTGATTATTAGGACCACTTGATGTTTTTCTGAAAACTTTTTTGCTTTTTTTAGTTTGTCATAATCATTTTTCCAAGTACCAATCAGTCGTTTTAGCTCTCCGGGATGCGGTGTTAATATAGAGTTGGGCGGAAGAAATTCTAACAGCGATTTATTTTCCGAAATAATATTTAAAGCATCGGCATCTATAACAAAAGGTATGTCTTTCAGCTGCAATACTTTTTTTAAGGCTGCAACTGTGGCTTTATTTTTTCCGAGGCCCATTCCAATTGCGATGGCCGAAGGTTTAAAGTCTGTTTCAATATTACTTATAAATTTTTCTTCCTTATCTGTAATTACCATTGCTTCCGGAATTGTGGATTGTAAAATGGAATAACCACATTCTGGCACAAAAGCAGTAACCATTCCCGCACCAATCTTAAATGCTGCACTAGTGGAAAGCACCGCGGCGCCAATTTTTCCGTAGCTTCCACCTACTATTAACACGTGGCCAAATGTACCTTTATGATCAAATTTATTTCGTGGCTGATAAAAAGTTTGCGCTTCAGGTTTCGATATTAATTGTGCTATGGGCTCCGTGTTTTTTATAAAATCTAAATCTAAACCAATCTCCAAAATATTAAAATTAGAGACAAAGGGCGCTGTTTCCGGCAAAAAGAAACATAATTTAGCTGTTTGAAATGTAAGGGTGTGATCTGCTTTCAATACGGCTTCCTTATCTTTTAGAGGTAAATTAGCATAAAGACCGCTTGGAATATCTACTGATAGCTTAAATGCTTGGTTTGCATTTAAATATTGAATCAATTTTCTTACCCAACCTTCGGGGCTGCGATTCAATCCAATTCCAAAAATTGCATCAACAATCATATCTTCGTCGCTTATCTCTGGAAAATCGGCTTGGCTTGTCATTAGTATAGGCCAATCTTTTGTAACATTTTTAATTTTGTTGTAATTCAACAAGAAGTTCTTTGAGCGTTTATCGCTAAAATTCACAACATACACTACAACCTTATAACCGTGCTCAAGCAATAACCTGCCAATTACTAATCCATCCCCACCATTATTGCCAATTCCACAAAAAATTCGAATAGTAACAGGCGCACCATCCAAGTGTGTGTGTAACCAGTTAAATACCTGTTCTCCAGCACGCTCCATTAAGGCTTCCGAAGTTATATCTTGTTTTTCAATAGTTATTTTATCTGCTTGGCTTAATTGTGCCGCGGAAAATATTTTCATCAATTTATTTATTTTGAAGATGTTACTTAAAGTTAGAGCTGGTAAAGCGCGGGCCTTTAATGTATCAAAGATAGCAACATTCCACGCATTGTTGAAAGAACGTTTATAACTAATTGGCATAAGTGAAAAAGGAAGCCAGATTAATTATAATTTTAGTAAAAACCACATTATGGAATCAAGAGATAGTCAACTTTTAAAAATGCGCAGCGATATTGCCTCGGCTAAAATAACTTCAAATATGTCTTCCGACGAAAGTTTTCAAAACAAAACATTACGTCCTGTTATAAAACTACAACACCCTTTATTATTGGCCGCATTTAAAAACTATGTAACTAAACACAAAAATGTTTTTTATGGCTTGAGCGTTGAAAAGAAACTCGATTACATTGAAAGTGCAATCCATAAGGATATGAAATTTAGAAATTCGCTAAAAGGTATCGTTATCGGGCAATTTACGTTAGAAGAATTTGATTGCTATATACAAAATTCGTCCGCATTAAATAAGCGCATGATGAATATTGTAAAAGAGCGGCTTAAGGATAACTTACTTTATTTTGATAAAATAAGCCTTTTAATTGAGCAGGAATAATAGATTAAAAATAACTTCAATTTAACAGCTATGTTAAATGTTTTAAAAATTGAAGGCTACACTGGTATATTTTTCATTAAATTTGTTTTGAATTCTGACCAATAAAATAACAATCATGAAAAAATTAATCTTTCCGTTATTACTATTTTCCGCGCTTTTTCTTTACGCCCAAGAAGAGCAATCATTTGAATATAACAAATGGTCTGTTGAACTAGCAGGTGGGTTACACAAACCGGGCAAACCGTTTGCAGCAAATTATGCCACGGATACCCCTAGTTTTGGGCAATTTAGTTTAGGCGCACGTTATATGTTTAACAATCGCGCGGGTCTAAAATTAGATTTTGGCTATAGCACTCTTCAAGAAGGTGATAATAGCCTTCCTTTTAAAACAAATTATTATAGAGTTTCCTTACAGGGTGTTGCCAATGTAGGTTCTGTATTAAACTTTGAAAATTGGACAAACAGAATAGGCCTTTTAGCCCATGGGGGTATAGGGTATTCTTTATTGAGTCCAAAAGAACCGATAGACCGTGATGGCAACGATCAAATGTTGCATGCCATTATAGGATTATCACCACAAGTAAAACTTGGAGATCGGGTTGCTTTAACAACCGATGTATCTATGATAGGTAACGTTCGTCAACATTATACCTGGGACGGCACATCTACCACTAGAATTCGAGGATTTGATGGAATGATGGTTAATTTTTCTGTTGGACTCACTTTCTACTTAGGTAAACATGACAAACACGCAGATTGGGCTACCGAAGCAAGTATTATTGAAGATAGGCTTGCAGACCACGAAGAAAGAATTTCGAAAATTGAAACCGATCTTATAGATACAGATCAAGATGGTGTTCCAGATTATTTAGACCGTGAGCCAAACACTATTTCAGGTGTTACGGTAGATAGCAAAGGTGTAGCTGTAGATAAAAATGAAAACGGTATTCCAGATGAGCTTGAAGGTCCGTTAGACTCTAGATACGTTAAAATTGGTAGCACCATTTCTGATGATCGCGGAACCATTGAAGAATTACTGAACAAAGGTTATGTAAATGTTTACTTCAAATTTAATAGCGATAAGCCCGAAACCTATTCTTTGGAAGCTATTAACTATTTAATTAAATATATGAAAGATCATCCTTCTGCAAATGCTGAACTTATAGGTTATGCAGATGAAATAGGATCTCCAGATTATAACCAAGCACTTTCGGAAAATAGAGCAAAACGCGTATATGAAATATTAATTGCTTCCGGCGTTGCAGAAAGTAGATTAAGCTATCGAGGCGGTGGCGAAGATACTACCGTAGATAAATCATCTTCACCTGCTAGACAATTAGTGCGTAGAGTTACTTTTAGATTGAAATAATCTTACCCATATAATTCTATAGAAAAGAGCTTTCCTTGTGAGGGCTCTTTTTTTGTTTTGAAGAATATGTACGGACCCTATTTAAGCACTGACACCCCGTTTAAATCAGTTGTTAAAACATCACTCATATAATCAAAAAACTGTCGAAGAAGTTGATAGTGATAAATTACATTTTCTATAAAGTCAGAAGCCAATACTTCAGAATCTGAAAAGTGGTGCGTTACGACAAACTTTTTAAGTTTAATTAAATCTATATTAGCGTCATCCTTATTAAACCCCCGTGGTGCTGTTTTTACTGCATTATTTTTATTAAATCCTTCAAAAGCAATTTTGAAATCCTTTTGGTTTAAAATTTTTCGAATTTCCAAACTATCCAGTTCAAACTCTTTTCGGATACGAAACAAGTCTTCGGTATTGGGAGCAAAAAAGCCACCAGCCAAATAACTGTTTCCAGGTTCCAAGCGTAAGTAATACCCACCGCGACGTTGTGCTCCTGCCCTGCTAAAACTAACACTTCGGTGTACATTGTATGGTGTTTTATCGTTGCTAAAGCGAATATCGCGGTTTATGCGGAAAATTTTAATTTTGGCTATTTCATCTGTACGGTTTAATCTGTTTTCAATTTCGGCATAAACACTTTTTAAAGCCTTTTCATTACTCAAGTATTCCTTTTTATGCGCCGCCATCCAATCGCGATTATTGTTACTTTTTAATTTAAGTAAAAAATTAAATGCCGATTTAGGAATAGTTGGGTTCATAATTACGTTTTAGCGAGGTAAAGATATGTGTATGTACTTAAAGAAAAAAGCAAGCTGTTTTTTAACTGCGAATAGTTTCAAATTAAAAAATGATTATATTTATTGCAACAACCTAAACCAAATTACTATGAATACAACAACTAAACCGAATACGGCCTTTTGGATAATTGCCGTATTGGCAATTTTATGGAATATAATGGGAGTTTACTTTTGGGCTTCAGAATATTTTTTAATGACGGAAGAAATGAAAGCGGCAATGCCACCTGAACAAGTGGAATTAATGAATGCCGCCCCATCATGGAATATTGTTATCTATGGAATTGCAGTTATTACAGGCCTATTGGCAAGTGTTTTTCTCTTAATGCGAAAGAAAATAGCGGTTGCATTATTTGGTATTTCATTACTTGCAGTATTGATAATTCAGCTTTATTGGACGTTTGCCATGGATATTGTATCCGTACTGGGGCCACAATCGCTAACGATGCCATTAATTGTAATTGCGCTTGCTGTATTTGAATACTTTTACAGCAAAGGCGCGGCGCGAAATGGATGGATAGCTTAATTTGTAAACCTATCGTTTAATTTATCACAACGAAGAAGCTTCTAGACAACTGCTTACCTATACAATAATTGAGTTGGTTTTTAAGTTTATTATAGCTTTTCAGAATTTAAGTTCGCTATAGTTAACTTTATCTGAAATTGATTTTACGTTGCCCTGATATTCTTTTCCTCGTAATTTCGAAACAGTATGTGCGTCCAATTCATCATCTGGATATTCCAGTATTAAATTTTGAATTTCTTTTATATCAAGTTCGTCATTTATGGGTTTTAACCAATTATCCTCCAATTCGGTGGGAAGAATTACAGGCATTCTTGAAGCTTTTAATTTTGGGTTATTGTGAATTTTTGACAGCAGCGCGTTTCCGCTCGTTGTAACAATTGAAAACGATTTTAAAATTCCACCCGTATCTGGGTTACGCCACTCGCTCCACAATCCAGCAAGCGCCATGGGTTGCTTGTCTTTCCTAAAAATATAAAAAGGATAGGTATTGCCTTTAAAATGATGGTGCTCATAAAAACCATCTACATAAATTAAGCAGCGATTATTTACAGCAGACGTTCGAAATGACGGTTTTTTAAATATAGTTTCTCCCCTGGCGTTTAGAGTGTTGTTCCATTGTTTTTTTATATCCGCCTCACTTTTAACCCAATGGGGCACTAGACCCCAAGTGGCCACGGTAGGAAATTCAGGAGATTCGTTAGTATAAATAAATAGTTCGGGATGACTAAATCCGGATACGTGAAAAAGCGGTAAATCTGTGAGCGGCACTAGCTTTTCTAAAATTTCTTCAATAGCAGGTGCGTCGCCTTTCCTTTTAGCTCGTTTTAACTGTGATTCTAAACTTGCTTTTATGTCGTAGCACAAAATATAAGGATTTTTATAAAAGTTCTGAAACAGCACACTAATTTGGCGGCTTATGTTTAAAAAATTTATTTGTTCTTAACAATTTTCCTAATTGATGCCCACTCCCTTAACATATCTCGAGCATCTTGAGCGGGATATCCCAAAACGGTTTTTCCTGCTGCTACATCATTCATTACTCCCGAACCGGCACCAACAGTGGCGCCAGAATTAATGGTGGTATGATCTTTAATAGAAGCGCTGCCGCCAATCATTACACCATCGCCTAAAGTTACAGAACCCGCAAGACCGCTGTGCCCTGCCATTATACAAAAACGGCCCATAACGCTGTTATGTGCTATCTGGACAAGATTATCTATTTTACAACCATCGCCAATAATTGTGGAGCTAAATTTTGCTCTATCTACACATGAATTGGCTCCAATTTCTACATAATGACCTATGATAACATTTCCTATCTGTGGTATTTTTACCAAGCCTCTCCCGTCGTCACTCGGTCTAAAACCAAATCCATCGGCGCCAATACTAACATTGGTATGAAAAATACAATTACTACCAATAATACAGCGCTCCCTTATTATTGTACCCGACCAAACAATTGTTTTGTCGCCAATTACGGTTTCATCAAACACGCAGACGTTTGGATATAAAATTACATCGTTACCTAATGTAACATCTTTTCCAATATAGCAGTTGGCACCAATTTTACAACCCTCTCCAATTTCTGCTGTTTCGTGAATTACGGCCGAGGGGTGTATTTCAGTAATGAACACAGGCGCTGGTGGATTAAACAGCTCTAAAATTTTCGCCATGGCCAAATCTACATTTTTAACTTTTATAATAGCACGACCGTCACCGGGTTCAATATTTAAATCTTGATTTACAAGAGCCGCGCAAGCTTTTGATTCTTCCCAAAATTTAGCGTATTTGGTGCTACCAATAAATGTAATCTGACTTTTATTTGCCTTTTTTAATTCTTCCGGACCAACAATTAGTTGGTCTGTATTTCCTATTAATTCTCCTGTAAGAAAATTGTTTATTTCATTGATAGTATAAGATTTCATATTTTAATATTGCTGATGGTTAAAAATTTTTTAAATCTAAAGAAAAAATTGGGAGGTTCTTATTACCTCCCAACTATTAAATACTTTCAACAAATTTTGCAAAAACCTTTTTATGAAGTTCGAGATCTAAGGTAGGAGAAATTGAAACTCGCACAATATAGTCTTTATCGCCTTCTTTGGTAGTTCCCTGCGTTGAGGTTGCAGGAATAGTCCAATAACTGCCTTTTAATTGTCCGTAGCTAACACAAAATTTACATTCGTGAGCGATTTCTGTAATCATTAAATTTATTAATTTCAGATTTAACGATCTTTTATACGCTTCTCTCTCGTCGGCTGTACTGCCTTTTGTAGGAAGGTCTAATGAAAATACCGAAGGGGTAAACCCTCGTGCGGCCAAAGCATCCGTAACAAAATTGATTTTAGCTTCTGGCAAAGTTTTGTGAATATAGTTTACAAATTCGCGTGTGTTCTTATAGGCAGCTGCTATACGTTGGTTCATTGAAGGCAGTTGGTTTGCCAATATTTTATATTGAAGTTCAGTAGCTTCATTGTCACAAAGATGTAGATGCAATTCAATTTTATCTATCAGAGCCTCTGTTTCCTTATTTCCTACGCAGTAACCAGCAGTACATCTTCCGCCACTCGGAAATTTTGATCCACTAACGTATGCAATGGTTTTTACTGTTGATAATATTTCCCCTTCACCTAAAAAGTGAACATTCGGACAAAATGTTTGGTCTAAAATAAAAACGGGAGCTACGGCTTTTTTGCCTTCGCTCGTTTTTCGATCTGCACTCAAAACAGCCAGTAAATTCTCAAGATTTGGGACTTCTACCCTCGGATTTGTGGGTATTTCGGCAATTATATAAGGTACGGCATCTTGCCTGGCTATTTTATCTAAAATCTGGTCTATACTACTAACCATTTCATTTTCTCCATCAACAAGCAAATCTACTACTTCAACATTATCAATACTTGCGGCCACACGTCTTGCCTGATCGTTGGTACCGCCATAGCAATTGGGAGGAACTATAAATTTGATTTCCTTTCCTTTGTGATTTTCCAACGCATCGTGAATTAAACCCATCATTATAGCGTATTGCATAGATAAACCACTCGAGGCAACTTGCACTTTTGTATGCGAACCAGTTATCTCTCTAATAGAATTTATAACGCTATTTTTGTTTGCGTCAAGAGCTTCGTGATTATTATTCTCTAATCTATTTTCATTTAAATTATTTTCAACCAGCAAGTTTAAAGCGGAAAGCGAATTTGCAGGCGTCATAGCAATAGTTTCCCTTCTGCGAACATGTTGAATTTCTGAAATGTAGCTTTCATTCTGATTCCCATTTACAATTAAGAAACTCCCAAGATCCTTATAATGATTAATATAAAAATCAATATTCGAATGTAAATTGACCTTCCCTACTTGATCATTCTCTGAAATATAAATTACACTCCCGTCAAATTTATTGTTGTCCGCTTCGGTAAAATCTTCTATGCAATCTATTTTTTTTAAAGTGAATTTATAGCCGTAAACACGCTGTAAAATTTCAGCATCAAAGGCCAAGGGTAGGCTCTCTTTATATAAAATTTGGGTATTTTTATTTGTTAGCAAATTTTTTCTTAGAACTGCAAATACAGGAATTGTTTTGGACGAAAAACTGATAACATTATCCGGATTAAGATTGTTTAAGTGAGCGATTCCCCATTCAAGAACCGAAGACAATGGATGTCCCAACCGTATATAATCATAGGCCGTGGGTAATTTACTTAGTGCTTTGTTATCAAAATTATTGTTGTTAAATAAGGCTTCAAATTCCGTAAGAAATTGTTTTTTGGCCAATTGTTCCTCGTAAATATCTAATCGATGTGTGGTTAAATTAATCCAATCCATCGGCATATTTTTTAAAACGTTGCCAATGTAATTTTTTATTTTATTCTCTTTCATAATTTCACTTTTAAATAGGCCGCAAGATACATTAAATAGATTTTTTCAGTAGATATCAACCGATTTTGTTTCAGGCTTCCGGAGTTTCCAAAAATGCTGAAATTTTAAAAGCCCAAACGTGGATTTTGATAAAAAAGCAACATTTTAGCAGTTTATTTTTTCTAATATTTCTATAAAAGATAGTGGGGTCCGATAAGTTAATTCCTACAAATCAATATTTTAATAAAATTTTTTTATTCTTTTAATTGACTTTTTTCTAAACATATATGTTACTAAGATAAGATATACTATTTGAAGGTTAAAATTTTGACCGTGTAGGTCAATTACTGTTTCTATTAGTCTGATTTTCAATATGCTTGGCAGGGAAGTTTATTGTTTTTTTATAAATAATTAAATTTTGTACAATTCTAGATTTTTGTCATAGTGTATGAAAATTCCTATATAAATAATTTGTTATAGTACAAAATTATTAGAGGGTAATCTTCTCTATTTTAACATTTTATTTGGTAGATGCAAATATAAATTTTAGATTTGTATGCATTTTGCCACGTTCTTACACCCCAAATCTTATTCATATGAAAAAATTACTACTCCTACTGATATTTATCAGTGGTAATTTTCTTTTCGCTCAAGTTGGTATCGGCACAGATATGCCTAATCCATCCACGCAGTTAGAAATTAAATCTTCTAATAGAGGTATACTTATACCTCAAATTTCGTTAACCGGCATTACGGACCAAACCACCATTACGGCGGGGAATCTGCAAAGCTTACTGGTTTATAATACTAGTACAAACGCGACACTTTCGCCGGGATACTATTATTGGTATCAGAATAAATGGCACAGACTTTTAACTGAAAACGACTTACCCGACTACATAGTTTTCTGGGATGTTGTAAATAATAACTTTTATTACTTTGATCAAAACGGAGATATTATTATTATTGATATCTCAGATTTGGAAACCCTTACTTATCTGGGTCTCAATGCCGATGGACACACGCTGGAGTACACCGATGAGGACGGTATCGTTACAAGTATTGACCTTGGAGCCGTGATCGATAATTTCGAGACCTTAACCACAATCGTCGATAACAACAATGGCTCGTTCACCTACACAGATGAGGATGGCGGTACTACAACTATTGATATTTCAAACCTTGAAACCCTTACCTATTTAGCACTGAACCCTGACGGAAGAACACTTGAGTACACCGATGAGGACGGAATTGTTACAAGTATTGACCTTGGAGCCGTGATCCAAGCTTTTGAAACATTGACCACAATCGTCGATAATAACAATGGCACGTTCACCTACACCGATGAAGATGGCGGTACTACAACTATTGATATTTCAAACCTTGAAACCCTTACCTATTTAGCACTGAACCCTGACGGAAGAACACTTGAGTACACCGATGAGGACGGTATCGTAACAAGTATCGACCTTGGAGCCGTGATCGATAATTTCGAGACATTGACCACAATCGTCGATAACAACAATGGCACGTTCACCTACACAGATGAAGATGGCGGTACTACGACCATTGATATTTCGAACCTTGAAACTCTTACCTATTTAGCACTGAACCCTGACGGAAGAACGCTTGAGTACACCGATGAGGACGGTATCGTAACAAGTATCGACCTTGGAGCCGTGATCGATAATTTCGAGACATTGACCACAATCGTCGATAACAACAATGGCACGTTCACCTACACAGATGAGGACGGCGGTACTACGACCATTGATATTTCAAACCTTGAAACCCTCACCTATTTAGCACTGAACGCCGACGGAAGAACGCTTGAGTACACCGATGAGGACGGTATCGTAACCAGTATCGACCTTGGAGCCGTGATCGATAATTTCGAGACATTGACTACAATCGTCGATAACAACAATGGTACGTTCACCTACACAGATGAAGACGGCGGTACTACAACTATTGATATTTCAAACCTTGAAACATTAACCGTTCTTGCGTTGAATGCTGACGGAAAAACATTGGAATACACAGATGAGGACGGAATCCTGACCAGCATCGACCTTGAAACGGTTATCGATAATTTCGAAACATTGACCACGATTGTTGACAATGGAAACGGCACCTTCACCTACACTGATGAAGACAATGTTACTACAACCATCGATGTTTCTAACCTTGAAACTTTAACCGTTTTGGCATTGAATGTGGACGGAAAAACATTGGAATATACTGATGAGGACGGAGTTCTGACCAGCATCGACCTTGAAACGGTGATCGATAATTTTGAAACATTGACCACGATCGTAGATAATGGAAATGGCACATTTACCTACACCGATGAAGATGGCGGTACTACAACTATTGATATTTCAAACCTTGAAACATTAACCGTTCTTGCGTTGAATGCTGACGGAAAAACATTGGAATACACAGATGAGGACGGAATCCTGACCAGCATCGACCTTGAAACGGTTATCGATAATTTCGAAACATTGACCACGATTGTTGACAATGGAAACGGCACCTTCACCTACACTGATGAAGACAATGTTACTACAACCATCGATGTTTCTAACCTTGAAACTTTAACCGTTTTGGTATTGAATGTGGACGGAAAAACATTGGAATATACTGATGAGGACGGAGTTCTGACCAGCATCGACCTTGAAACGGTAATCGATAATTTTGAAACACTCACCTCGATCGTTGATAACGGAAACGGCACCTTTACCTATACCGATGAAGACAATGTTACTACAACCATTGACGTTTCTAACCTTGAAACTTTAACCGTTTTGGCATTGAATGTGGATGGAAAAACATTGGAATACACAGATGAAGATGGCGTGGTTACAAGCATCGACCTTGAAACGGTTATCGATAATTTCGAAACATTGACCACGATTGTTGACAATGGAAACGGCACCTTTACCTACACCGATGAAGACAACGTTACGACAACCATCGATGTTTCTAACCTTGAAACTTTAACCGTTTTGGCATTGAATGCTGACGGAAAAACATTGGAATATACTGATGAGGACGGAGTTCTGACCAGCATCGACCTTGAAACGGTGATCGATAATTTTGAAACATTGACTACAATCGTCGATAACGGCAACGGAACATTTACATACACCGATGAAGATAATGTTACAACCACCATCGATGTCTCAAACCTTGAAACTTTAACCGTTCTGGCACTAAATGTGGACGGAAAAACATTGGAATACACGGATGAAGACGGAGTTCTGACCAGCATCGACCTTGAAACGGTGATCGATAATTTTGAAACATTGACCACGATCGTAGATAATGGAAATGGCACATTTACCTACACCGATGAGGACAATGTTACGACCACCATCGATGTCTCAAACCTTGAAACTTTAACCGTTCTGGCACTAAATGTGGACGGAAAAACATTGGAATACACAGATGAGGACGGAATCCTGACCAGCATCGACCTTGAAACGGTGATCGATAATTTTGAAACATTGACCACGATCGTAGATAATGGAAATGGCACATTTACCTACACCGATGAGGACAATGTTACGACCACCATCGATGTTTCAAACCTTGAAACATTAACCGTTCTTGCGTTGAATGCTGACGGAAAAACATTGGAATACACAGATGAGGACGGAATCCTGACCAGCATCGACCTTGAAACGGTGATTGATAATTTTGAAACATTGACTACAATCGTCGATAACGGAAATGGCACATTTACCTACACCGATGAGGACAATGTTACGACCACCATCGATGTTTCAAACCTTGAAACTTTAACCGTTCTTGCGTTGAATGCTGACGGAAAAACACTGGAATATACTGATGAAGACGGAGTTCTGACCAGCATCGATTTGGAAACGGTGATCGACAATTTTGAAACACTCACCACGATTGTTGACAATGGAAACGGCACCTTTACCTACACCGATGAAGACAACGTTACTACAACCATCGATGTCTCAAACCTTGAAACTTTAACCGTTTTGGCATTAAACGTTGACGGAAAAACACTGGAATACACGGATGAGGACGGAGTTCTGACCAGCATCGACCTTGAAACGGTAATCGATAATTTTGAAACACTCACCTCGATCGTTGATAACGGAAACGGCACCTTCACCTACACCGATGAAGACAATGTTACTACAACCATTGACGTTTCTAACCTTGAAACACTCACTACCCTAGCCTTAAACGCTGATGGAAAAACGTTAGAATACACAGATGAGGACGGAGTTCTGACCAGCATCGACCTGGAAACCGTGATCGATAATTTCGAGACCTTAACTACAATCGTTGATAACGGAAACGGCACCTTCACCTACACTGATGAAGACAATGTTACTACAACCATCGATGTTTCAAACCTTGAAACTTTAACCGTTTTGGCATTAAACGTTGACGGAAAAACACTGGAATACACGGATGAAGACGGAATCCTGACCAGCATCGATTTGGAAACGGTTATCGATAATTTCGAAACATTGACCACGATTGTTGACAATGGCAACGGCACCTTTACCTACACCGATGAAGACAACGTTACGACCACCATCGATGTTTCAAACCTTGAAACTTTAACCGTTTTGGCATTAAACGTTGACGGAAAAACACTGGAATATACTGATGAGGACGGAGTTCTGACCAGCATCGATTTGGAAACGGTTATCGATAATTTCGAAACATTGACCACGATCGTCGATAACGGCAACGGCACCTTCACCTACACCGATGAAGATAACGTTACAACCACCATCGATGTTTCAAACCTTGAAACTTTAACCGTTCTGGCATTGAATGCTGACGGAAAAACACTGGAATATACTGATGAGGACGGAGTTCTGACCAGCATCGATTTGGAAACGGTAATTGATAATTTTGAAACATTGACTACAATCGTCGATAACGGCAACGGCACCTTTACCTACACCGATGAGGACAATGTTACAACCACCATCGATGTTTCAAACCTTGAAACATTAACCGTTCTTGCGTTGAATGCTGACGGAAAAACACTGGAATATACTGATGAGGATGGCGTGGTTACAAGCATCGATTTGGAAACGGTTATCGATAATTTCGAAACATTGACCACGATTGTTGACAATGGAAACGGCACCTTCACCTACACTGATGAAGACAATGTTACTACAACCATCGATGTTTCTAACCTTGAAACATTAACCGTACTGGCATTGAACGCTGACGGAAAAACACTGGAATATACTGATGAGGACGGAGTTCTGACCAGCATCGACCTTGAAACGGTAATCGATAATTTCGAAACACTTACCACGATTGTCGATAACGGAAACGGCACTTTTACCTACACCGATGAGGACAATGTTACGACCACCATCGATGTTTCTAACCTTGAAACTTTAACCGTTTTGGCATTAAACGTTGACGGAAAAACACTGGAATACACGGATGAAGACGGAATCCTGACCAGCATCGATTTGGAAACGGTTATCGATAATTTCGAAACATTGACCACGATTGTTGACAATGGAAACGGCACCTTCACCTACACTGATGAAGACAATGTTACTACAACCATCGATGTTTCTAACCTTGAAACTTTAACCGTTTTGGCATTGAATGTGGACGGAAAAACATTGGAATATACTGATGAGGACGGAGTTCTGACCAGCATCGACCTTGAAACGGTAATCGATAATTTTGAAACACTCACCTCGATCGTTGATAACGGAAACGGCACTTTTACCTACACCGATGAGGACAATGTTACGACCACCATTGATGTTTCAAACCTTGAAACATTAACCGTTCTGGCCTTAAATGTGGACGGAAAAACATTGGAATATACTGATGAGGACGGAGTTCTGACCAGCATCGACCTAGAAACGGTTATCGATAATTTCGAAACACTTACCACGATTGTCGATAACGGAAACGGCACTTTTACCTACACCGATGAGGACAATGTTACGACCACCATCGATGTTTCTAACCTTGAAACACTCACTACCCTAGCCTTAAACGCTGATGGAAAAACGTTGGAATATACTGATGAGGACGGAGTTCTGACCAGCATCGATTTGGAAACGGTGATCGATAATTTTGAAACATTGACCACGATCGTTGATAACGGAAACGGCACCTTCACCTACACCGATGAAGACAATGTTACTACAACCATCGATGTCTCAAACCTTGAAACTTTAACCGTTCTGGCACTAAATGCTGACGGAAAAACACTGGAATACACGGATGAAGACGGAATCCTGACCAGCATCGATTTGGAAACGGTTATCGATAATTTCGAAACATTGACCTCGATTGTTGACAATGGCAACGGCACCTTCACCTACACCGATGAAGATAATGTTACTACAACCATCGATGTCTCAAACCTTGAAACTTTAACCGTTTTGGCATTGAATGTGGACGGAAAAACACTGGAATACACGGATGAAGACGGAATCCTGACCAGCATCGACCTTGAAACGGTAATCGATAATTTTGAAACACTCACCTCGATCGTTGATAACGGAAACGGCACATTTACCTACACCGATGAAGATAACGTTACAACTACCATCGATGTTTCTAACCTCGAGACTTTAACCGTTCTGGCATTGAATGCTGACGGAAAAACACTGGAATATACTGATGAGGACGGAGTTCTGACCAGCATCGATTTGGAAACGGTAATCGATAATTTTGAAACATTGACCACGATCGTCGATAACGGCAACGGCACCTTCACCTACACCGATGAAGATAACGTTACAACTACCATCGATGTTTCTAACCTCGAGACTTTAACCGTTCTGGCATTGAATGCTGACGGAAAAACACTGGAATATACTGATGAGGATGGCGTGGTTACAAGCATCGATTTGGAAACGGTTATCGATAATTTCGAAACATTGACCACGATTGTTGACAATGGAAACGGCACCTTCACCTACACCGATGAAGACAATGTTACAACGACCATTGATGTTTCAAACCTTGAAACATTAACTACCCTAGCGTTAAACGCTGATGGAAAAACATTGGAATACACAGACGAAGATAGCGTGTTAACCAGTATCGACCTGGAAACGGTGATCGATAATTTCGAGACATTGACTACAATCGTTGATAACGGAAACGGCACCTTCACCTACACCGATGAGGACAATGTTACGACCACCATCGATGTCTCAAACCTTGAGACTTTAACCGTTCTGGCACTAAATGCTGACGGAAAAACATTGGAATACACAGATGAGGACGGAGTTCTGACCAGCATCGATTTCGAAACGGTGATCGATAATTTTGAAACATTGACCACAATCGTTGATAATGGAAATGGCACTTTTACCTACACCGATGAGGACAATGTTACGACCACAATCGATGTCTCAAACCTTGAAACATTAACCGTTCTGGCATTGAATGTGGACGGAAAAACGTTGGAATACACGGATGAAGATGGCATTCTGACCAGCATTGATTTGGAAACGGTGATCGATAATTTCGAGACACTCACCACAATCGTTGATAACGGAAATGGCACTTTCACCTATACCGATGAAGACAATGTTACGACCACCATCGATGTCTCAAACCTTGAGACTTTAACCGTTCTGGCACTAAATGCTGACGGAAAAACATTGGAATACACAGATGAGGACGGAGTTCTGACCAGCATCGATTTCGAAACGGTGATCGATAATTTTGAAACATTGACTACAATCGTCGATAACGGCAACGGAACATTTACATACACCGATGAAGACAATGTTACTACAACCATCGATGTTTCAAACCTTGAAACTTTAACCGTTTTGGCATTAAACGTTGACGGAAAAACACTGGAATACACTGATGAGGACGGAGTTCTGACCAGCATCGATTTGGAAACGGTGATCGACAATTTTGAAACATTGACCACGATTGTTGACAATGGAAACGGCACCTTTACCTACACCGATGAGGACAATGTTACAACAACCATCGATGTTTCAAACCTAGAAACTTTGACTGTTTTGGCATTGAATGTGGACGGAAAAACTTTAGAATACACGGATGAAGATGGAGTGGTTACAAGCATCGACCTTGAAACGGTGATCGATAATTTTGAAACATTGACCACAATCGTTGATAATGGAAATGGCACTTTTACCTACACCGATGAGGACAATGTTACGACCACAATCGATGTCTCAAACCTTGAAACATTAACCGTTCTGGCATTGAATGTGGACGGAAAAACGTTGGAATACACGGATGAAGATGGCATTCTGACCAGCATTGATTTGGAAACGGTGATCGATAATTTCGAGACACTCACCACAATCGTTGATAACGGTAACGGAACATTTACATACACCGATGAGGACAATGTTACGACCACTATCGATGTCTCAAACCTAGAAACTTTGACTGTTTTAGCGCTGAATGTTGACGGAAAAACATTTGAATACACGGATGAAGACGGCATTCTGACCAGCATCGACCTTGAAACGGTAATCGATAATTTCGAGACACTTACCACAATCGTTGATAACGGAAACGGCACATTTACCTACACCGATGAAGATAACGTTACAACTACCATCGATGTTTCTAACCTCGAGACTTTAACCGTTCTGGCATTGAATGCTGACGGAAAAACACTGGAATATACTGATGAGGACGGAGTTCTGACCAGCATCGATTTGGAAACGGTAATCGATAATTTTGAAACATTGACCACGATCGTCGATAACGGCAACGGCACCTTCACCTACACCGATGAAGACAATGTTACGACCACCATTGATATTTCAAACCTTGAAACTTTAACCATTCTGGCATTGAATGCTGACGGAAAAACGTTGGAATACACGGATGAAGACGGAGTTCTGACCAGCATCGACCTTGAAACGGTGATCGATAATTTCGAGACACTCACCACAATCGTTGATAACGGTAACGGCACCTTCACCTACACCGATGAGGACAATGTTACGACCACAATCGATGTCTCAAACCTTGAAACATTAACCGTTCTGGCATTGAATGTGGACGGAAAAACGTTGGAATACACGGATGAAGATGGCATTCTGACCAGCATTGATTTGGAAACGGTGATCGATAATTTCGAGACACTCACCACAATCGTTGATAACGGTAACGGCACATTTACCTACACCGATGAGGACAATGTTACGACCACCATCGATGTCTCAAACCTTGAGACTTTAACCGTTCTGGCACTAAATGCTGACGGAAAAACTCTAGAATACACAGACGAAGACGGCGTGGTTACAAGCATTGACCTTGAAACTGTAATCGATAATTTTGAAACACTTACCACGATCGTTGATAACGGAAACGGCACATTTACCTACACCGATGAGGACAATGTTACGACCACTATCGATGTCTCAAACCTAGAAACTTTGACTGTTTTAGCGCTGAATGTTGACGGAAAAACGTTGGAATACACGGATGAAGACGGAGTTCTGACCAGCATCGACCTGGAAACGGTTATCGATAATTTCGAAACACTTACCACGATTGTCGATAACGGAAACGGCACTTTTACCTACACCGATGAGGACAATGTTACGACCA
>NZ_JBANCF010000005.1:0-199461 GCF_038742595.1 Aequorivita flava
AAAATAACCAAAATCTAAATAAAAAAACAGCTTATAGATCCATCTTTCAATCTGTAAGCCTAGAATAATAATGTCAAAAATTAATGAAGAAATATGTTGTTTTTTACCTCAGTTCTTTGTTGGCGTTTCGTTTTTTATTTTCCGCTTCTGTGGTCAATCCGTTTATTTTGTTAAATTAGTCAAAAATAATTTTATGGCGTTCTCTGAAGATATAAAATCAGACTTCCAATTTTTAGACGACATTATTTTAGAAATAGGCTCTACTAAAGGTAAAGGTTTGACTATTAATAATATCTTTGAAAGATTCTATGGTCATTCTCCTGTCACCCATCCTGATACAATTCTTAATTTCGGCAGACAATATCCTAGTTTAGCTAACACAACTCTTTCAATAGACGAGTTTTTTGATAAAGGGGAAGCTTTGGATTATGAATTTTCAAAATTAGAACAAGCTTTACTTTATTTAGAGTCCGAAAAAATTTTATATAAAATCACAGGCAATACTTATGAGCTTACTTATTTTGGAATCACAAGACTTTCAAAAACTTTTGTCGATGATTATATAGAATCCGAGAATCTAAAAACTTTAGAGAAAAGAAAAACTTACATAACATTGACTATTTCTATAATTACTTTTTTACTAGGTTTGGGTTTGAAATCTTTTATAATGTTTTGTATCAGTACGTTTCAATCTCTCTTTTTCATACTCTTCCATTAATGGATTTTTATATCGGTTTATTTTAGGTTTTATCCAAGGATAAACAAACCATTGTAAAATCGGTGGTAACTTGTTCCCATTGAAGTCCATATCGTAGAATATATACCATCGTCTATACTCTGAACCTTTCCAAAATCCTACAATCAATATGAGTAGGCAAATTAGTATTAATGTAAATATTGGATGTATTGAAATTTCCATTATGTTTATTCAAATGAACGCCAACGTGTTATATCCGAACATTTATCATGGTTATACAGGATCTGTGCTAGTCTAAACCAAGTTTTTTGTTACGGTTATCCGGTAAATATAATTCATTTAATGCAGAATCTAAAGGACTTTTTATTTGCTGCAACTCCTTCCTGGTTACCTTGGTGTAGATCATAGTTGTTTCGGGTTTGCTATGCCCCAATAACTCTTGTATATGCCTTATATCTGTTCCTTGTTCCAGTAAGTGTGTAGCGTACGAATGTCTTAAACTGTGTGGCGTAATGGGCTTTTTAATGCGTGCCAACTTGCAGCTGCGCCGTAAAAAGGAACGTACGCTGGCAGCACTGTACTTGCCGCCGTTTGGGTTTTCTATAAAATAAACTTTAGGGTTATATGTTCTGTAGTAGTTCTTTAACATGGGGTGCAGGGTCTGCGCAATAGTAGTGTAACGATCTTTCCTGCCCTTGCCGCCCCGTACGTGAAGCTGATTTCGTGAAAAATCAAAATCTTTTATTTCTAAATTTAGCATTTCGCCAATGCGTAAACCAGAAGCATAAAGCATCGCTATTATAACCCTGTGCTTAAGATTCTTGGTTACTTGAATTAATTGTACAACCTCTTTAAAACTTAAAATTACAGGTAGTTTTTTGTCTTTTGATGGCATAAATATAGCTTCCGGGTCTATTGCGCACGTTGGGTACAAATAGGCAAAATGCCTAAGGGCACTAACCATTTGCCTGTGGGTGCTAACCGAGTAGTTTAGGGTGCCAATGGCCCACTCTAAATAAAGGCGTACATCTGTGGCGTCTATTAAATCGGCCGGCTTGTTTTCTGTATAGCGTAAAAATTGATGTACAAATGCACCGTAAGTTTTAATGGTGCTTTTACTCAAGCGTTTTCCGTTTAAAGATTGCTTAAAGTTTTCATAAATTGAATTTTTTGATGCGGTTATGGGTCCTAAATTTTTTCTTGCGCCCTTTTTGTTTTCGTCTTGGGCGGTTTGGGTAGCGTCTGCAACATCAAAACCTTTGGCTGCTAAGGCTTGCTTAAACGCAGTAAAGGTGTTTTGATCGTAAACAATATAAAAGCAACCATGTGTTTTGGTCCAACGTACACCTTCCATTCGTTTAATAATTTCTTTGCTTTCAAAGTGATACTTAAATTTTAACCCGATGCAATTTTCTGAATTGTGCTTAAATGGCTGTAATGTTATTGTAATCATAACTTTCAATTTAAATTAACGAAATAAAAAAACGCCTTCTCCTAATTTTAAGGGGAGAAAGCGTTTTTAAACTATTTTAAGAAATTGAGTACTAGTCTCTCTTTCTGTCTCTATCGCGATTATCTCGACCACGATTGTCGCGTCCGCGATTGTCACGGCCGCCACTACGGTTGTCGCTACGTGGTGGACGTTCTTTATAACCTTCCGGTTTTGGCAATAATGCCTTTCTAGAAACCTTTTCCTTTTTGGTTCTTGGATCAAAACCTAGGAATTTTACATCAAAAACATCACCCATGTTTACAACATCGGTTACATTTTCTGTGCGTTCCCAAGCTAATTCACTTACGTGAAGCAGCGTTTCATTACCGGGAGCTTCTACATATTCTACCACAGCGCCAAAATCTAGCATCTTAATAACTTTAACTTCGTAAGCGC
This sequence comes from Aequorivita flava, assembly GCF_038742595.1. Lineage (NCBI taxonomy): Bacteria > Pseudomonadati > Bacteroidota > Flavobacteriia > Flavobacteriales > Flavobacteriaceae > Aequorivita > Aequorivita flava. Next base: position 2,586 of record NZ_JBANCF010000005.1, read on the forward strand.
TGCCAACCTCGGGCTTAAAAGTAAGCGAGTCTATACGAGCCAAAACAGCGTCTATACCTTCTTGGTCTGTTCCTAGAATTTCCACAATTCCTTCTTCGGTAACAGGGTCTTCATTTATAACAATAGTGGTTTTTGTTGCTTTTTGAAGCTCCTGAATAACTTTTCCGCCTGGTCCAATTAATGCACCAATATATTCATTCGGGATAGTAACGGTAACCATTTTTGGAGCGTGCGGTTTAACGTCTGCATTGGGTGCTTCAATAGTCTCAACCAATTTATCGAGAATGTGAAGTCTTCCGGCAGCGGCTTGTTTTAGTGCATTCACCAAAATTTCGTACGATAGGCCTTTTACCTTAATATCCATCTGGCAAGCGGTAATTCCGTCGGCCGTTCCGGTTACTTTAAAGTCCATGTCGCCCAAGTGGTCTTCATCGCCTAAAATATCTGAAAGAACTGCGTATTTTCCAGTTTCACCATCAGAAATTAATCCCATAGCAATTCCGGAAACTGGCTTTTTTAATTGTACCCCAGCATCCATAAGTGCCATTGTACCGGCACAAACGGTAGCCATAGATGATGACCCGTTAGATTCTAACACTTCTGAAACTACACGCACAGTGTAAGGACAATCGGTAGGGATCATACCCTTTAATGCTCTTTGCGCTAAGTTACCGTGACCCACTTCCCTGCGCGATGTGCCGCGAATTGGACGTGCTTCACCTGTTGAAAAAGGAGGGAAGTTGTAGTGAAGGTAAAATGTTTCTTCGCCTTCATAAGATGGCATATCTATTTGGTTTGCTTCGCGCGATGTTCCTAAAGTTACGGTTGCCAAGGCTTGCGTTTCGCCACGTGTAAATAGGGCAGAACCGTGTACCGAAGGCAAATAATCTACCTCGCACCATATGGGGCGAATCTGGTCTGTTTTTCTTCCGTCTAAACGCAATCCTTCGTTTAAGGTTAAATCGCGAACGGCTTCTTTTTCTGCCTTGTAGTAATATTTTGAAATTAATGCTCCAAAATCTTCTAATTCTTCCTCAGAAAATGTAGCTTTTATTTCTTCTTTAATTGCTGAAAAAGCATCTGTTCGCTCGTGTTTTGCTGAAGCGGAATGCGCTACGGCATATACTTTATCGTATGCCATATCGTGAATTTTCTTCTTCAATTCTTCATCTTCGCGTTCCGGTTCGTATGTGCGAACTTCTTTTCTGCCAACAGCATCGGCCAATCGCAATTGTGCCTCGCACTGTTTTTTAATGTGTTCGTGTGCAAATTTAATGGCCTCAACCATTTCTTCTTCGCTAATTTCCTTCATTTCCCCTTCAACCATCATTACAGAATCCATAGAGGCTCCAATAACCATGTCAATGTCAGATTGCTCTAATTGCGATCGGGAAGGGTTAATGATAAATTCGCCGTTAATTCGTCCTACACGTGCTTCTGAAATTGCACATTCAAAGGGAAAATCTGAAAGCTGAATAGCCGCAGATGCCGCCAATCCTGCCATTGCATCTGGCATAACTTCCTCGTCATGACTCATTAACTGAATCATTACTTGGGTTTCAGAATGATAATCTTTTGGGAAAAGTGGGCGCAGTACCCGATCTACCAAACGCATGGTAAGTACTTCGCCGTCGCTAGGTCTTGCTTCTCTTTTAAAGAAACCGCCCGGATAACGCCCCGAAGCTGCAAATTTTTCGCGGTAATCTACTGTTAATGGTAAAAAATCTAAGTCTTTTTGCTCGTAATTAGAAACTACGGTACAAAGCAACATACATTTTCCGGATTGTACTACTACAGAACCATGGGCCTGTTTTGCCAGTTTACCGGTTTCGAGGGTAATTTGTCTACCATCGCCAAGGTCTATAACCTCCTTAAATACTTTAGGTATCATATGTTTTTCATTTTATGCGCCAAAGCGCACGGTTAATAATGGTCAACAGCTGTACGTCAGCCGTAGTGTTGTTGTGTTGTTGTGGTTGACCAATGAAAAACTTAAAAGGTAGCTTTTCTATGTGTCCTGAAATAAAATTGTATTCAGGATAAAAAATTTTTATAATTTTCCGCGTTCGCAGAAAATAAAAAGGGCTCGTAATGAGCCCTTTAAAATATTACTTACGTAATCCTAATTCTTTAACGATAGCTCGGTAACGAAGAATGTCTTTCTTAATTAAATAATCTAAAAGCGCTCTTCTTTTACCAACTAACATTACCAAAGAACGTTCAGTATTGTAATCCTTGTGGTTTGTTTTTAGGTGTTTTGTTAAATGCTCGATGCGGTACGTGAATAACGCAATCTGTCCTTCTGCCGAACCAGTGTCGGTTTTAGACTTTCCGTGTTTAGCGAAAATTTTTTCTTTTTCTTCTGTAGATAAATACATGCCAATATTGTTAAAATGATTTTTATGTATTGAATACCTCCCGACAACTTCGGGATTGATAATCAAGGCTGCAAAAGTAATAAATCGAATTTTAATTTAGGTCGTTTCTTGTAAATATTAATGAAAAATGTATCAATTTTAGAATTCGAAGCGTTATATACGTCTAAACCTAAACTTAAAAGTTATGAAAACCGGCATCTTTAAACCAATCTGCGTATTTTTTACAGTGAGCATCCTATTTTTTACAGCTTGCAGTAAAGATCAAGAAACACCTGCTGAAGAAGTTAACTTTACTTCGGAGAATTCTGTAAGAGCTGCAAAAACAGATCAGATTGCCGAAGGTACTTTTACCATAATTGAACAGGCTTTTGTTGAAAATGAAACGGAAAGTGGTGGTAAAACGCAACTTTCGCTTTTCCCGAACTGTACCGAAATTACAGTTGGCCAGCAGGGAAATGTATTTACTATTTTATTGAATTTTGGTTCTTCCTGTACCTTAAACAATGGCAATATAGTTTCGGGAAGTATTTTGCTGGAATACGGGCCGCTTACCTCGGGAACTTATACCGTAAACTATACGTTCCAAAATTTTGTTTTTAACGGAAATGGCGTAAGTGGCGGTGGAAGTGTTTTATACGAAATTGCAAACCAGAATGATAATCCACAATCTACCCTTACCGAAAGTATAACGGTAAGCTTTCCAAATACTACGGTAACAGCTACTCGAAATGGCACACGTATTTCAGAATGGGTGGAAGGTGTTGGTTCTGGAACCTGGGTTGATAATGTTTATAATATTACGGGAAATTGGCAAACGCAATTTACAAACGGTTTTGAACGAAGCGGCGAAGTAACACAACAGCTTGTTTATAAATTGGCTTGCCCATTTATTGTTGAAGGGAAACTCCAAATAACGCAAGATGGATTATCTGCAATAATAGATTTTGGCGATGGCGCCTGCGATAATCAGGCAGTATTTATTTTTAACGGTCAGGAATATCCGTTTACTATGAATTAATAATATTAAAAATAGGGCTGTTTAAAAAGTAGTTGCTGGCTTAGTATAAAGCACAGTAAATAATAGCTTACTTCTAACTAAAAAAGTTGTTATAGTTAAGCACCCCATAAAAGTTGGTAAATACTCCTTTTTAAACGGCCTATTAACTATGCAGACTTTTCACGAAGCGGTCTGTTTAAAACCAAATCCAGATACAGGTTTATATTGCGCTTTAAATCGCGGCGGTGGGTTATAAAATCTAAAAACCCGTGTTCCAACAAAAATTCTGCTGTTTGAAAACCTTCGGGTAGTTCTTTTCCCGTGGTGTCTCGCACTACGCGCGGTCCTGCAAAACCAATTAATGCGCCTGGTTCGCCAATATTTATATCGCCTAGCATTGCAAACGAAGCCGTGGTACCACCCGTAGTAGGATCTGTGCATAACGAAATGTACGGTATGCCAGCATCGCTTAATTGGGCCAATTTTACACTGGTTTTTGCAAGTTGCATTAGCGATAGTGCAGCCTCCATCATACGAGCACCGCCACTCTTAGAAATTATTAGCAACGGAATTTTCTTTTTAAGCGAATACTCTGCCGCACGAACAATTTTTTCGCCTACAACACTTCCCATAGAGCCGCCGATAAAACTAAAATCCATACAGGCCACAACCAAATCTGCACCCATAGACTTGCCAACAGCACAGCGAATGGCATCTTTAAGGCCGGTTTTGTCTTGCGCTTCTTTTAAGCGGTCTGGATATTTCTTTTTATCTTCAAATTTTAGAGTGTCTTGAGATGTAAGTCCTTTGTCTAGCTCCTTAAATTTATTGTCGTCAAATAGTATTTCAAAATATTCTTTACTGCCAATACGCACGTGGTAGCCGTCTTCGGGGCTTACGTAAAAGTTTTTTTCCAGTTCCTCGCTGTCCACAACCTTTCCGGTGGGCGATTTATACCACAACCCTTTTGGGACGTCCTTTTTCTCTTCAGTTGGGGTTTGAATTCCTTTTTTTGTTCTTTTAAACCAAGGCATATTTTAAATTATGAGTTATGAATTCAAAACTATGAATTCCAGTTATTTAAAGAAAATTTTAGAATCTAAAATTTCGAATGCTAAATCTTTATTATAGCGTATTTACGTTATTTAAATCTTTAAAAGCTTGTTCCAGTCTTTTCTTAAAAGTTATTTCGCCTTCGCGAAGCCATTTCCGTGGGTCGTAATATTTTTTGTTTGGCAAATCTTCGCCGTCGGGATTGCCAATTTGCGTTTTTAAATACGCTAAGTTCTTTATCATATAATCGCGTACGCCTTCAGTAAAGGCAAATTGCATGTCGGTGTCTATATTCATTTTTATAACGCCGTAACTTATTGCCTCGCGAATTTCTTCAAGTGAAGAACCACTTCCACCGTGAAATACAAAATCTATTGGATTGTAGCCGGTATTAAATTTTTTCTGAACGTATTCCTGCGAATTCTTTAGAATAATTGGGGTTAATTTTACATTTCCAGGTTTGTAAACGCCGTGAACATTTCCAAAAGCTGCAGCAATGGTAAACTGATCGCTAATTTTTGAAAGCTCCTCATACGCGTACGCAACCTCGTCTGGCTGGGTGTATAATTTAGACGAATCTACATCGGTATTATCTACGCCGTCTTCTTCGCCACCGGTAATTCCCAATTCAATTTCTAAGGTCATGCCAATTTTGCTCATTCGCTCTAAATAGCGTTTGCAAATTTCAATGTTTTCTTCAATGGGCTCTTCAGATAAATCTATCATATGCGAGCTGTAAAGGGGTACGCCGTTTTCTTCGTAAAACTTTTCGCCTGCGTCTAACAAACCATCAATCCACGGAAGTAATTTTTTGGCGCAATGATCTGTATGAAGTATAACCGTTGCTCCGTAAACCTTTGCCAGTTCGTGAATGTGTTTTGCACCGGCAACACCACCCGCTATGGCCGCTCTCTCGTTTTCGTTAGAGAGTCCTTTGCCTGCATTAAATTGGGCACCCCCATTAGAAAACTGAATAATTACAGGAGCATTTAATGCCGCAGCAGTTTCCATAACCGCGTTTACACTGTCTGATCCTACCACGTTAACGGCAGGCATTGCGAAACCTTTTTCTTTCGCGTATTTATGTATTCGCTGTACTTCCTTTCCAGTTGCTACACCGGGCTTAATTCCGTGGCTCATAATATTGTTGAAGTGTTAAAAGTTTAAAAATTACGGGACTTATTATTTGCCAAAAGCAAACGAAAGCCCTTTAGCAAAAGTAACAAATTTATATGGTTTAGAATGGATAGTTAATACCGATATTGTAAACAGCCTTGGTAAAATTATAATCTGTAAACCAACGCCCGCCCACAGGTTTTGCAGGGTTATGGGTTTTAAAGCCTACATCAAATCGAAACACAAAAAAACCAAAATCATAACGTAGCCCAATGCCTGTGGCAACTGCAAGTTCTTTAATGTCTTCAATACCATTAAATACAGAAGCTTCATCTTGAATGTTGTCTAAAACATTCCAAATATTCCCGGTATCTACAAATAACGCTCCTTTAAAAGCGCCCAAAATAGTAAATCGGTACTCGGCATTTAGGGCAATTTTAAAATTTGCCTCATTAAACTCATCGGTACTTCCGCTACTTCCAGGGCCCAGATCGTAGGCGCGCCACCCACGGTTATCGTTGGCACCACCGGCAAAATAACTTCGGGTAAAGGGAATGTTGTTGCTGTTGCCATACGGAATGGCAATGCCGCCAAAAACGCGAAACGCCAATACATTGTTGCCGTTAAGTTCCCAGTGCTTAATGTATTCTCCTTCGCCTTTTACATATTGCGAAAATACAACGCCTAAAGCGGTGTAATTGCCATCGTTGTTTTTAGTGGCTCCCGTAAGACTAGATATACCGGAGAGTAAATTGCCAGCTACTTCTAACTTATAGCGCGTTCTCGAAAAGTTGTTATCCTGTATATTTTCACGCGTGTCGCGTGTACGGGTAATGTTGGTCGCAAAAATTAAATTGTCTTCGGTAAGCCGTTTTTTGCGTTCGTCAATATTGTTTACAATTGTTGTACCATCGCCGTCAATATAAACCGGGTTTATAACCCCGTTTTTTACATCTTCAATAAATCCATTGGCGCCCTCGGGTACTATTAGAAACAGGTTGTTGTTATCGTCATAATTATAAAAAGCCGGATTTATTGTTCCAGGGTTGTCGCTTTCCGTTTCCTGTGCTATAGTGTTTAGTTGGTCGAATGAGTTTTTATACACATTAAAATAATTGCCCGTATTGAGGTTTTTTACATATTGTAGGTTTAATAAATCTAATTGGTAATTTAAAATTTTTGAAGGTTTCCACCGGTAATTAAATACTCCGTTCACCGTTTGCCGGTCTAGACCAATGTTGTTTTGCACACTTGCACCAAGGCTTATTCCCGTGGAAGGCGACATATATTTCGGGATTAATTTTTCAGTATTTATAGGAAATATAATACTTGGAAAAGTGAGTTTTACATCGCCTCCAAATTCCGAAATATTAAAAAACTTACTTTCGCTGTCTGCAGCATCTTTGGAAGAACCCAAACTACCGCGACCCGAAATTTCAAGTATTTCGGCCCCGCGGAAAATATTTCGGAAAATAATGTTGCCGCTAAAACTTATTCCAAATTGTTGAATGGTAGAAGTGTAAGCGTCAAAATCTACTCCCAAGGTAAACCGGTCTCGCGGACTCAGCATAATAGTTGCGTTTAAAAGGCTTGCCGTGCTATCTGTAGCTACTTCGGAATAATGTATGTTAGGATATTTAAAAATACGCAAATCGCTAATTTGGTTGTACGTTAGGGTACGGTCAATGTCTTTATAAATTTTTCCGGGGGTAATTGAAATTGCATCGGCAATAGCCTTTGGCCGAAAACGCATTTTGCCGTAACTAAACAATTTATAGCCCTTATAACTTGTACTATCTTGCAGGGTTTTGTTTCTGTTGTCGTACGAATAGTCGGTTATTATTCTTACTTCATTTATGCTGTGCACCTTAAAGGGTTCGGTATAGGTGCTGTCGCCCTGTGTAACTTTTCGGTCGGGAATTATGTAGGTAATATTTGCCTTATGGTCTGTTTTTACGGTATCTGCCTCAAAACCCACATATTCTTGGTCAAAATGATAAAGCCCCGAATTTCTAAGTTGAATGGTAAGTCTATCGCGTTCGTTTACAAAATCATTGGCGGCATACTGCTTACCGGGCACAATAAACGATCTGCTTTTGGTAGCTTGAAAAAGCGAATCTACTACCGGCGAGCTTATTTTCTCAATAATGGAATCGCCCACAAAATAAGGTTTGTGCCTTTTTACCGAATAGGTAACTTTTGCGCGCTTCTTTTTCTTTTCATTGGGTTCAATAGTATAGGTTACTTCATCGTTAAAATAGCCATAGCTGGCGTACCAGCGTTTTAGTCGCACAAGGGATTTTTCAATTTTTTTCTCGTCGATTATGGCGGGCGCTTCTCCAGATTTTTGAAGCCATTGATTAAAGTTTACATAGCTGCTGTCAATTTTATCTACCTGTTTTTTTGAAAGTAAACGTATTAAACGTTCTTCTCGTTTTGGATATTTGTGAAGCCATTTATTATAAGTTTCCTGTGGTTGCTGATCTGCCAGATTGTAAATGTGCAATTCAAACGGAATGCCCACCAACGGAATGGTAGTGTTTGGCTTTTGGGCCAACTGGCTGTAAACCCCCGCGTCGTTAATTTTTACACTATCTACAACAATGGTGTTCTCGGTGAGTAAATATTTTCCGTCGGGCACCCTTTTTACAGCATTGCACGAAAAAAATAGACCGATAAATACTATAAATAGTGATATTTTTGTGAGGTGGCGCTTCAAGTGTACATGTTTAATCAAATTCAAAAATACTATATTTTGGTCAGCAAAAGTCAAACAAAATTAATAACGAGCCTACAACAAAAAAAGTACCGTGCCCAAAATGGATTATTTGTTGCAGAAGGTCCAAAAGTAATTGCCGAGTTTTTAAATGAAGGATTAAAATTACAGGCACTTTTTTCTACCAATACAACCGAGATTACTGCCGAAAACCACTTTCTGGTTACCGAGGCAGAACTTAAAAAAATAAGCTTTTTAAAATCTGCCAATACGGCTTTGGCGGTATTTAATATTCCAAAAATACAACCTGTAAAGGATACCGGTTTAATCTTAGCGCTCGATGCTGTGCGCGATCCGGGAAATCTGGGAACAATAATCAGGCTGTGCGATTGGTTTGGCATACAACAAATACTGTGTTCTGAAGATACGGTAGATTGCTACAATCCAAAAGTGGTGCAGGCAACCATGGGTTCCTTAGCGCGCGTGGCAATACATTATGTGTCGCTTTCAGAATATTTTGCAGAAACTACCCTGCCTATTTATGGCGGCTTTATGGAAGGAAAAAATATTTATTCTGAAAAACTTCCGCAAAGTGCTATCATTGTTATGGGTAATGAAGCCAATGGAATTTCGGACCAAATACTTCAAAAAATTACACATAAGGTAAATATTCCGCGTTTTGGAAAAATTCAAAAAACCGAAAGTTTAAACGTAGCTACGGCAACCGCAATTTTCTTAAGCGAGTTTAGAAGATCTATTGAAATGTGAAGTTTACGAATATTCCGCGCGTAGCCAGTTTATCAATATTTCCGGTCCACGGACTGTTGGGGTCATCGTCGGGAATTAATTCGTTATTCAATGCAAAAACTCCACGGATAGACGGGGTAAACTTAAAGTAGTACAAATAAAAATCGATACCAAACCCAATCTCGTAATAATTAGTACTATTGGTCATTCGGAATCTACCTTGTTCGTTATCTTCTGGATTTTTTTGGTTGCTGGAAAGGTTTAGCGAGGTTGAAACTCCCCCAACAATAAACGGTTTAATGTTGTTTAATCGCTTGGTAGATACCTTTAGCAGTAAAGGCACGTGAATGTACGTAGATTTAACTTCGCGCAGATAGTCAGACTCCGACGAAAATCCCGGAAATGTTAAATCGCGCTGTGTAAAATACAGTCCGGGTTCCAATCGTAGGTTGAGGTATTGATTTATGCGCATATCGCCAATTAAGCCTACATTAAAACCGGCCGAACGCTCCACGAGAATCTCTGTGTTGTCATCAGCGTATTGATCTCTGTAATCAAATTTAAAATCGTAGCTATTAAAACCTAAAAAGTACCCCCAGGAAAACTTCTTTTTATCGAAATTTTCGAGATTGGCAATGCGTTCTTTATTAAAAAACCATTGTGCATTCACGCTGTTTGCAATACATAAAAAGGAAAGTACAATAAAGAGCTTCTTCATAAATTATTTAGTAGCTTTATAGATAGTTGCCACACCAAAAGTCTGTGGTTTATTTTTCACTTCATTAAACCCGATTTTGCGCAAAATATTGTTGAGGTTTTCACCGTGAGGAAATACAGAGGCGCTTTCACTTAAATATTTGTACGCCACTTTATCTTTTGAAAAAATCTTTCCCACCAACGGCAAGATGTTTTTTGAATAAAAATAATACCCTTGTTTAAACGGAAATTTTGAAGGAACCGAAGTTTCCAAAATAACAAAGATGCCTCCTTTTTTAAGTACGCGAAGAATTTCAGAAAGTCCCTTTTCTAAATTTTCGAAATTTCTGATGCCAAAGGAAACGGTAATGGCGTCAAACGAATTATCTGCAAATGGAAGCGCTTCGGAGTCTGCCTGTACAAATTCAATTTTGGTTGAAATTTCCTTATTCAAAACCTTTTTACGGGCCACGGACAGCATGCCTTCAGATATATCGAGCCCAATAATTTTTTCGGCATTGGTTTTTTCGGCAAACTGGATGGCCAAATCGCCTGTACCCGTTGCGATATCTAAAATAGTTTTTGGTTGGGTTTTGGCTACCATGGCAATTACTTTTTTTCGCCAAGTAATATCAGAACCTAATGAAATTACACGGTTTAAACCGTCGTAATTTTCCGAAATAGTATCGAACATTTGCTCAACCTGTTTCTTTTTTCCTTCCGAAGAATCTTTATAAGGTGTTATTTTCTTTTCCATAAAATTGCGCTTGCAAAACTACATATTTTTTAAGAGCCTTCGCTTATTTTATTTTGAAGTTTCAAAACTAAGTGCCGGTCTTATTCTATAAACACTAATTGTTTATAGCGGCTTATTATTCCATATCTTTGCCAACGTAATTTGTGGTAATAGTTTTATTCGGAGCATATTCCAAGTTAAGTTATTCCTAAAAAGTAAATTAATTCTCAATGAAGATTATCATTGCCGGAGCTGGCGAAGTTGGCTTTCACCTTGCAAAATTGCTTTCTTTTGAATCGCAAAACATTACGCTTATTGATCCCAGCCGCGAGGCTTTGGCCCATGCAGATGCCAATTTAGATATACGTGTGGTACGCGGCGATGCTACCTCTATTTCGGTACTAGAAGATTCCCTTGTGGGCGAGAACGATTTATTAATCGCGGTAACCTCCAGCGAAACTACAAATATTACGGTTTGCGTGTTGGCAAAGCAACTGGGTGTTAAACGCACCATTGCGCGAATTTCCAACACCGAATTTATAGAAAGAAAGGAAGAAGTGGGCTTTGCCAAATTTGGAATAGACGAACTTATATCGCCAGAAGCGTTGGCCACCGAAGAAATTGTATTGCTGCTAAACCAAAGTGCCTTTAACGAAAGTTACGAATTTGAAGATGGCGCATTAACGATGATTGGTTTAAACCTTTCGGGTACTTCGGCTTTTGTGGGAAAATCGGTAAAGGAGGTTGCAAGAATGTACCCAGATTTAAAATTTGTTCCCATTGCCATTCAGCGTTATGGCACACAATATACAATGATTCCGCGGGGCGATACGCAATTTAAAAAAGGCGATCAGCTGTATTTCACCACGGTTAAAAAAGGCGATGAACAAATAATTAAGCTATCGGGAAAAAGCAAACAGGAAATAAAAAATGTAATGATTCTCGGCGGAAGTAAGATTGGTTATAAAACAGCCAAAGTACTGTGCAAAAACCGCTTTAATGTAAAGCTAATTGAGAGTAGTAAAGATAAAGCTTTTGAAATAGCCGACGATATTCCAAGTTGCTTGGTAATTAATGGCGATGGCCGAAATGTAGAATTGCTATTGGAAGAATCGTTAGAAGAAATGGATGCGTTTATAGCCGTTACGGGGAACAGCGAAACCAATATCATGGCCTGTTTGGTTGCAAAATCTAAAGGTGTGAAAAAAACCATTGCTATGGTAGAAAATATGGATTATTTTCAACTGTCGCACTCTATTGGGATTGACACATTGATTAATAAGAAATTATTGGCTGCCAACAATATCTTTAGATATGTGCGAAAAGGAGAAGTGGTAGCAATGACCAAGCTTAACAATATGAACGCCGAACTTTTGGAATTTAGGGTTTCTGGAAATTCCAAGGTGAGCAACAAAAAAATAAAAGACTTAAATTTTCCTGTTTCAGCGATAATTGGTGGTGTAATTAGAAATGGAGAGGGCATTATAGCCTTAGGCGATTTTGAAATTAGAAACGGCGATAGAGTAGTAGTCTGTTGTCTGCCGCAGGCTATTGGGAAAGTGGAAAAACTTTTTATCTAATGAATTCAATCTCCAAACTGAATTTTAGAATAATTTCGCACTTAATGGGCCTTTTGCTCATGGTGAACGGTGGCTTTATGCTGTTGTCATCAATAGTAAGCTGGTATTATAAAGACGGCGTATTTACAGAAATGCTTTTGGCGGGAACGGTTGCCCTGGGAATAGGCGGAACAATAATGCTGCTAACCCGAAACCATCGTAAGGAAGTTCAAAAACGCGAAGGGTACATAATTGTATCTTTCGGGTGGATTTTTATGGCGCTTATAGGAACGCTACCCTATATTTTTACGGGTGTCATACCCAGTTTCACCAATGCCTTTTTTGAAACCATGAGTGGCTATACCACAACGGGTGCCTCTATTTTAACCGATATTGAAATTATTCCTAAAGGTGTTCTATTCTGGCGTAGTATTACCCATTGGATTGGTGGAATGGGTATTATTGTGCTTGCCATTGCTATTTTACCATTGTTAGGTATTGGTGGAATGCAGCTTTTCGCAGCGGAAGCGCCAGGACCCGCTGGAGATAAACTACATCCTCGAATTACAGATACGGCAAAAAGATTATGGCTTATTTATGTGGGCTACACCTTAGCCGAAACAATTTTGTTAAAGCTTGCCGGAATGAGCTTCTTTGATGCAATAAATCACTCGTTGGCAACTTTGAGTACCGGAGGATTTTCAACTAAAAATGCAAGCGTTGCTTACTGGAATGGTAATCCCATGGTGCAGTATATTATCATTGTATTTATGTTTTTGGCGGGGAGTAATTTTGTTTTAAGCTACTTCGCCTTTAAAAGAAAATTTCAAAAAATATTTCACGATGAGGAGTTTAAAACATATTCTGCCTTAATTGTAGGATTAACGGTAATTGCAGCTTTATTGATTTATTTTGAAGCCGATATTTCGATTTCTACCATCGCTCACCCAATGGTTTGGGGACCTTTTGAAAGTGCTTTTCGGCACGGTTTATTTCAAGTGCTAACTGTAATTACCACCACAGGGTTTGTGAGTGCGGATTATACCCTGTGGACACCGTTTTTAACTATCTTCTTTTTTGGAATGATGTTTTTAGGAGGTTGTGCGGGCTCTACGGCAGGAGGAATTAAAATTATGCGTCATCTTATTATGATAAAAAATGGCGTGCTTGAATTTAAACGAACCCTTCACCCGCACGCTATATTGCCGGTACGTTATAATAGCAAAGCAGTGCCACAGCCAATTGTTTTTAATATTCTGGGCTTTTTTATTCTATATATGCTTTCGTTTATAATGGGAACTTTGGTTTTTTCATGGATGGGATTAGATTTTAAAACTGCACTTGGCGGTGCCGCATCTACGCTTGGAAACGTTGGTCCAGCACTCGGCGATCTTGGCCCAGTAAATAACTATGCCAGCCTGCCAGACGTTGCAAAATGGTGGTCCAGCTTTTTAATGCTTATTGGTAGGTTAGAATTGTTTACCTTCTTAATCTTGCTTACCCCATTTTTCTGGAGAAATAGATAATTTATTGCACTCAAATAGGTTATTGAAGAAACAAAAACTGCATAAGTGCAAAATTAATAGCCTTAATAATTTTCAGTAACTCTTACATTTGAAGTTGATAGCATTAACGAAAAAACCCAAAGTACAACGGTACTTTGGGTTTTATCAATATGCAGAATTTGGAAATTATTTAACGATAATTCGTTTTACTCTTCCGTTGTCTTTATTGCCAATGCGAACTAAATAAACGCCTGCAGCAACGTAGCTCATGTCTAATTTGTAGCTGTATCCGTTGCCGTTGTTTTCAAGTTTTCTAAATAGCAAACGCTGCCCGAGAGTATTAAAAACCGACAGGTTCATGGCTTCAGCGTAATTCACTGTTTTTAAAGAAACATCAAATTTATTGTTATCCAACGATATGATGGTTAACCCATTTTCGTCAAAAATAGCATCTGAAACTCCTGCAGTACCAATTTGGGCAGAATAGTCTTCGGTTTCTCCAAAGTTTGTTTCTTCACAAGCATCATCGGGTACAGGGCTATTCCAATTGGTTTTGGCACGCATAATATGTTGGCCAAAAGCAGCTCCGGCCGGAACTACTAAATCTGTAGTGAGGGTAAAAGTTCCACCGCTTTGTCCTGGCGCAATTATTACATTATCTACTACAATTTCGTCGTTACTAAAAACAAAATCGTCATTAAAATCAATCCAAACACGAACATATTGACTTCCATAACCAGTTGTAACGGTTAAGTCGTATGTAGTGTCTGCTTCCATTCCTGCTACAAGATTTGTAAAATCTGCATAGCCTTCGCAATCTGACGGATTGTTAATATCTGTAACGCTAAAAAGTCGCAAGCCATCACCGAATGAACAGTCGCCTACTGGTTGGCAATTTTGTTTTACAATTACTACCGAAGTTTCATCGTTAGAGGCGTCGCTATCAGTTGGTAGCGATGTGGTAGCACTCAGGTTATAACTTCCAATTGCAGAAAAATCTCCCGTCTGTGCAAACGTATAGGAAGCTGAGGTGTTTCCTGCCAAGGTTCCCGGGTAAACTTCGGTTACTACGGCTCCGTCCAGATCGTACGACACGTTGAAGTTAGATTGTGGCTCTCCACCAAAATTGGTAACGGTAACAACAATGTTTTCTGAAGCTGTTAAATCGGTGCCCGATACCGGTGAAGTGATAGCGCTGATTCCTATATCATTTGGTTCTAAATACGTAACAGTTTTAGTGCGGCCGTCGTTGCTGGTGTCTTCATCGCCAGCAAGATTGGTTTCGGCAGTAATAGTGTAAGTTTGGCCTACAGTGCCTAAATTTGCCGTTGCCGTAAAAGTGTACTGCGCAGTTTCTGCAGAGGCAATTGTGCCCGGAAATACTTCTGAAACAACCGCGCCACCATCTACTTGAAAGGTTACGGGAATATTAGAAGCACTGTTTTGTCCATAATTAAAAATGGTAATTGTTACAGCTTCACTATTTGATAATGTTCCGGTTTCGGGGGCATCAATATTAACTACGCCCACATCATTGTTAAAGTTAGGAGCAATTTGAAAAACACCAACCACATCCTTTCTTCCAGAATTCATATACTCGTTTATAAACCAAAATTGCTTATCGTTAGAAGGATCAATATCAATTTTACTGTAATCGCCGTATCGCAGTCCAGGAATGTTTTGATTTCCGGCAGCAATTAATTCTTCACCAATCGTCATAGTATTTATAGGGTCGTTTGCATAGCGACCGGTATAATACGAGCTAACTCTTTTGGTAGTTGGGTCTGGTGTAGTAGGTCCTGCCATTGCTGTATAACCCATTCCGATATTACCTTGAATATCCATCATCATACTCGCATGCCACGCGTGTTTTCCATCGGGCGCGGTATATGTACCTTCTTGGTGAATAGTCCATGGTTGCCCATCGCCAGGTTGACGAAGCTCGAACCAACGAATTCCCGCAAGTTCGCCGCCAGAAGCATCAGTATCTACCACAAAGTTAAATACAGCCGAATTATGACTCGCAAATTTCCGGAATTGTGCTTGGTTCATTATCGTTGCTTGAAGCGCATCAATATCTGCCCCACCGCCGGGTTGTGATAAGTTTGAAAAACTTCCTCCGTCAAATACTGAAATAAAGGGAGTAGTGGTTAATTCAACCGGGGCCGAGATGGTACTACTACCTGGACTAGTCCAGTTTACATCTACGGTCCAAAGTTTTAGGTGGTCTTGTGCAACGCCCGACCATGCATCATCTTGAAGATACACAATTGGCAATCCTCCTGGAGCGGGTAAGTTGTTATTGGTTACGTTTAATGCCTGTGGGCTGTAAAAACCGCTGGTTACTATATCGGGCAACGGAAAACCAATTATTTGTGCCGTTGGATCGCCAACTAGCATTTTGGTTCTTTCCATAGCGTAAATTCTGTTCGAGGCACTGGTGTTGTCCGTCATATAATAACCATCGCTCCAAACTGAAAGTTTTTGATAATCGTTAATTTGAGGTATCGTATATACGTACCAGCCATCATTTACAGGGTCTGGCCCATCAGAAACAGCAATTTGCGCTCCGTTACCTAGAAATGTCATAACAAAACGATCTGCTGCATTGTCGTATGAAATTGTAAGATCGCAACATCCGCCATTGGGAAAAATAGTTGGGTTTGGCGAAATTTGCCCAGTAAGTGGATTTCCACTTTTGTCAAAAATTCTAAATCCCGTATTAAATACTACTACCGCATGATTTGGCCCAACTCCAATGGCCGGATCGGTGGGTTGTGAGCTTGATTGCGCAGCATCAAAAACTAAGGTAGGGGCTCTTCCGCTAAGAAGTTGCTCCATTTTATTTGGATTTCTTTTGAAGTAATCGTCTTCAATTTGAGGGTCTTTTCCGGGAACAATCAAGTTTTTTGAAGCTCTTCCGTCTTGCATGATTTGTTTTTTAACTCGTGCTGGAGCCAGATTTGTTTGTGAGGCTATAGAAGGTACATGAACTACCGAGCCCACTGTTCCTACATATGTAGCATGTGTTTTTTCCTGTGCTTGAATTCCGAAGAACAACAAGGAGAAAACCGTGAATAGTGTAATTTTAATTCTCATTTAATTGTGAAGTTTTATTGCGTTAAAAAATAGAAGCGTCTAAATTACTTATTATTTATAAATTAAAAACGGGATTGATTTAAAATAATCAACCCCGTTTTTACTGAAATGTATATTTTTTATTCCAATGATTCTTTTATGCGGCGCATCGCTTCTTTAATTTCAGATTCTGAAGCTGCGTACGAAAGACGAATGCAGTTTGGATCGCCAAATGCTTCGCCAGTAACGGTTGCAACTTTAGCTTCTTCTAACAGATATAACGAAAAATCTGAAGCCGTATTAATATTTTTTCCACGGAGGGTTTTTCCAAAGAAATATGAAATATCTGGAAATACGTAGAATGCGCCTTCTGGTTGGTTGGTTTTAAAACCTTCAATTTCAGAAAGTAAGCCAAGAATTAATTTTCTTCTTTCCTTAAAGGCATCTACCATAAATTTAATCTTGCTCGGTGGATTTTCTAAAGCAGTAATTGTGGCTCGTTGTGCAATGGCGTTCGCGCCACTGGTAACCTGCCCTTGCATTTTGTTGCAGGCCCTGGCTATCCATTCGGGACCGCCAATATAACCTATGCGCCAACCGGTCATAGAGAAGGCTTTTGAAACACCATTTACTACCACGGTACGATCGTACATATCGTCAAATTCGGCCATAGAAGCGTGCCCGCCACTAAAGTTTATGTGTTCATAAATTTCGTCGCTGATAACAATTACGTCTGGATATTTCACTAAAACGTTGGCCAAATTACGAAGCTCTTTCTTGCTGTAAACAGAACCACTGGGGTTGCAAGGAGAGCTGTAAATAATCATTTTGGTTTTTGGAGTAATAGCTGCTTCCAAAGCTTCGGCGGTTACTTTAAAATCATTTTCAATTGAAGTTGGAATTTCTTTTGGAACCCCACCCGCAACTTTGCACTGGTCTGCATAACTTACCCAGTAGGGAGCGGGAAGCAAAACTTCATCGCCTTCATCTAATAAAACCATGGTTAAGTTTGCCAAAGACTGCTTAGCCCCAGTAGAAACCACGATTTGTGAGGGTTTATACGTTAAATTGTTGTCTCTTTTAAATTTAGTGATAATAGCATTTTTAAGGTCGCCATAACCATCAACGGGTGTATATGAATGATAGTCATCTTCAATAGCTTGGATTGCCGCCTGTTTTATATATTCCGGAACCGCAAAATCGGGTTCGCCAAGGCTCAAGCCAATAATATCTATGCCTTGTTCTTTTAATTCTCTAGTTTTTGCGGCCATGGCCAGCGTGGCCGATGTGGCCATATCGTTTACACGTTTTGAAAGTCTGTTGTCCATAGTATTAAGCAGATACGGAAGGCTTAAGTCCCATTTCTTTTAAATGGCGGAAATGTGCAATAATAGCCTTGCGGGTAGTTTTATATTCTTTGTAGGGTAGGTTAAATTCTTTGGAAGTACGTTTTACTATTTTTGAAATATTCTTATAGTGAATATGGCTAATATTTGGAAAAATATGATGCTCTACTTGGTGGTTTAGCCCTCCAGTGTACCAGTTTACCAACTTGTTTTTAGTACCGAAATTTGTGGTAGTAAACAACTGGTGAATTGCCCAGGTATTTTTCATCGTACCACTTTCATCTGGCAATAAAATTTCGGTATCTTCCACCACATGGGCAAGTTGAAAAACTACGCTCAGAATCAATCCGGCCACATAGTGCATAATAAAGAAACCGAGTAGGATTTTCCACCATACAATATTGAAAAACAAAATTGGAATAACAATCCAAAGCGAAATATAAATTAACTTGGTAATTACCAAAATGCTCCATTGTGTTGCGGGTTTTGGCAGTTTTCCATAAGCTAACTTGCGCGCCAAATATCTTTTGGTCTGAAAGAAATCTGTAGTAAGCACCCAGTTAAAAGTTAACAAGCCGTAAAAAAACAGACTGTACCAATGCTGAAATTTGTGCATCCTGTGCCATTTAGAATGCTTTGAAAACCGTAGAATTCTTCCCGCTTCCAAATCTTCGTCGTGTCCATGGATATTCGTATAGGTGTGGTGTAATACGTTGTGTTGTACTTGCCAATTATAAACATTTCCGGCCAGTATATACATACTGCTGCCCATTACTTTATTTATCCACTTTTTAGAAGAATACGATCCGTGATTTGCATCGTGCATAACGTTCATGCCCACGCCAGCCATGCCAATACCCATAACCACCGTAAACAGCAGCTGAACCCATCCGGGCAAATCTAGGGTTAAAAGCAAAAAGTAGGGGGTAAGGTATATTGAAAACATTATAATTGTTTTCAAGTGCAACTTCCAATTGCCGGTTCGGGCAATATTGTTTTCTTTGAAATAATCGTTAACGCGCCTATTTAGGGTTCTGAAAAATTTAGCGCTGTCAACTCTGGAGAAATTTAAATTTGTAGCTGTCAAAATGTATTATTTAACTGAAATTTGTTACTGACAAAAGCACAAAAATAAATATCTTTTGTGGAAATCGGGAAGTACAAAATCATAATTTTACCAAAGATAACATACTTTTGCCTCTTAATTATACTTATGGAACTTATATTGAAATATTTCCCCCAATTAACAGATCTTCAATTAAAGCAGTTTGAAGAACTGCAAGCGCTTTATAAAGATTGGAATTTGAAAATAAATGTTGTTTCTAGAAAAGATATAGATGAACTTTACCTTCGCCATGTGTTGCATTCACTCGGAATTGCAAAGATTCAGCCTTTTCTTCCGGGTTCGAAAATTTTAGATGTGGGTACCGGTGGTGGTTTTCCGGGTATTCCGCTTGCTATTTTGTATCCCGAAGTACAATTTCACCTTGTGGATAGCATCGGAAAAAAAATAAAAGTTGTTGAAGAAGTGGTTTCGGGCCTTCAATTAAACAATGTAAAAGCTACCAATGCTCGCGTAGAAACGGTTTCAGATAAATACGATTTTATAGTGAGTCGCGCTGTGGCCCAAATGGAAACTTTTGTTCATTGGGTAAATGGTAAAATTGCAAAGAAAAGCTTGCACGACCGCAAAAACGGTATTTTATATTTAAAAGGTGGCGACCTTACTGACGAATTAAAAATTTATAAAAACGCGATGGTTTATCCGTTGCAGGATTATTTTGAAGAAGATTTTTACGAAACCAAAAGTGTGGTGTATTTACCATTAAAATATAAAGGTTAATTTGCTTTTTTTGGGCAATGCACTTATGGGGGATTACAGCTTTTTAAAATGCAAAAGATACCATTGAAGGGCTAGAATTGTTTTGGCGTCCTTTATTTTTGGAATAGCTGAAACTATTTCGGAGATAGGAATTTTCACCAATTCAATATCTTCGTTTTCCTCGCTATTTCCGCCTCCTTTTTCAGTTTTGTTTTCTTTAGATATTTCGGCATAAAATAAATAGATGCGTTCTGTAGATCCGCCCGGCGAGGTGTAAAATGTGTGTATTAATTTTGAGGTTGGTAGTTGGTACCCCAACTCTTCCATAACTTCGCGTTTTATGCAATCTTCGGGATTTTCATTTTCTTCTAAAGAACCCGCTGGAATCTCCAACAACCAGCCGTCGTTATTTTTACAGCTTGGATAGCGAAATTGATTGGTTAATAATACACTTTGTGTTTCCTTTTCAATAAGCAGAATGGCTACAGAATTCCCACGTTCAAATGCTAATCTTTTGGTGTTTATTTGTGCTCCATTAAAAGTGTCGTAGCTCACGGTGGCTTTTACCATTTTATAATGGTCGTTAAAAACTATTTTCTCATCTTTTATATTATATTTCATTTGGTGCTATTTTCGGTTTAAAATAATAAAAAACCCCGAATGAATCGGGGTTTTAAATTGTTTTAAAAGAATAATGATTTATTTAGAAATCAAAAATCTTTTTGTTGCAACAGCATTGTCTTTTGAAATTTTCATAAAGTAGGTGCCATTGGCGAGATTAGCAACATTTATTTGTGCGTCTATCGCAATGTTGTCCTGTGAAAGAATCAATTTTCCGAGTACGTCGAACACTTGAATGTTTGCATTTTCAGCATTTTTAAGGTTTAGAACAGTACTCGCTGGGTTTGGATACAAGCTCAGGTTGTCTAATTGATTTTGATTTACATTTAATACACCATTACTTGTAAACTGACCTGCTTTTTCGGCACCCCAGTTTCCTACCGCATTGTATAAAATGGTTCCTTCATGGTCTTTTAAGGTAGCTCTCGTACCGCCATCTCCGGCAGTGTCTATAAGTGTAAATGTATAGCAATCTGCTGGAATATTTACACGTATCTCTGTAGTTGTATTATTTGAGTATGGTCCGCCACTTTCAATGATGTCTCCATTAGAATTTTTCAAATTCCATCTGCACTCATAACCATACGCGTCTGTAATAATTCTAATATCTATAGTACCGGTACCTGCTGGTGCTTCATCAAAAGATGTTGACAATGTATTATTTGAGTTGTCATCATCACTTGGAATTGTTACTTCTACAGTATTTGTAGCCTGTAGGGTGAAAGGTACTTCTGGTAATAAAATAGTTTCATCCCATAGTGCAGGTAAATTACCACTCCAGTTATAAGTGTGGGAGTCGCCATTAACTTCATAGGTAATAGCTAACGACGTTACCGTATTTTGTCCTTGGTTTTTGATGGTAACCTTTGGAGCTACATTGCTTTCGCAAGTTGCATCTATTTCTTCAATTGAAACAATACCTACATCATTGGCAGTTGTAATACCCGTAAAAGTTGCGCGAGCCCCGTGGCCGCTGATAATTTCACTTTGGGTTTCAGAAATAAAAGCAGCAACTTCCATATCATCTACCACTGCCGGTACGTTGTTGTACATAGCAGGAATGGTATAAGTAAATGTTTTGTCTATAAATGTGCTCGCAGTTGTAGTGTTTATAGGATCTCCCCAAGTTGGAGTAATAATATCTACCAAACGGTGCATATGATTATAATTATTTCCTTGACCACCTCCAGTTTGTGGGCCCTTGGTGTTATTTTGAAGTAAGGCAACTGTTAGAAAGTTAGTACTTTCTGGGCTGTTGCCAGTATAGTAGCCTTCTACGTGAACAGTAAGTTCTCTTGTTTGAACATCAATGGTAGCTTCAACACCTACATTTACATAAGAGTTTTCGCCCATAATGATATTTGCACGACTTGGCCAAGCACTTCTGCCTAAAACAGGACTGTTACCGCTAAAGATGTGTCTGTTAATCATTCCTGAAGGATAGCTATTAACTCCAAAATGAGCTCTTATAGCCTCTCCGTCTGGGGTGCGAAAATCTGGTTGACCGCTACTGGGAACTGCAAAACCGCCTGCGTGTATATTAATTAGGAAAACATCGTCTGGATGATCTGCTTTTAATCCTTGCGCAATTCGGTGACCGTCAGGACAGAAAACACATTTTATACCTGTAAATTCTTCAAGAATTACATTTTTGTTTTCTGGGGATGTAGATACAATAGTTTGCCCGTAAGTAACAAATGCAAACATTGTAAAAACTAGAAAAAGTAGTAATTTTTTAAACATAGTCTTTAATTTTAAATAGTTGTTAAAGTTTATCGATGCGACAAATGTACTTTTTTATAATTTAATACAAGAGTGTAGTAAATCAAATATTTGTGCATATTATGTTAAAATATTATAATTGACATTTTATTATTTAAGAAAATATAGCAATGGCAATTAAATTGTTATTCATTGTAAGTAAATTCCGCTAAACTGATAATTTTTTTATTGAATATAAGAGTATCGATTGGATAACGCCATTTATTTACACTGTAAAATGTTCAATATGTTAAATGTCTGAAATAGAAACAGTAAAGAGTTGATGATTTTTAATAATTATAATTACTTTTGCGGTACTTAGTAAATATACTTCACAATTAAACCTAAAACTAAAACAATGAAATTTAAATTACTACTTTTAAGTGTTCTTGGTTCCGTAACAATGGCCAGCGCTCAATTTACAGTTAAAGACAGATCAGGGAATGTGTTAAATGATGGCGATGTAATTCAGTTTGGGGTTTTGGATTATCCAGATGCCTCTTATGAATTTTTTGTAACCAATGACAATCCTTCGGACGAAATTTATACGCGTATTGAATATGTGTCTGAAACCAACTCAACAAATGGAGAGTTTGAACAATTATGCTATGGCTTGTGTTATAACAATATAGTACAAGGCGGTACAGTGCCTCCAGCAGGTGAAGACGGTCTAGCTATAGCTGTGGGTGAAACCACACCAATGGGAAACCATTTTTGGAACGACGATCCAGGAAACGGTACAGATAATGTAGATTTTGTATTTGCTTTCCGTCAATATTCCGATCAAGCTGGAACTATTGAAACTGGTACGCCTTTGTTATTCACGTATCGCTATAATCCATCAATGGGTGTAGCAGACAATAATAAGGTAAACTTGACAATTCAATCTACATTAGTTTCAAACGAGCTAGTGTTAAATGTAAACGAACCAGTTACTATGGTGGTTTATAACATTCAAGGTAAAATTGTAAAACAAGGCCAATTTGATGCTGGACGTCAAGTGGTAAATGTTTCTAATTTAAATCCACAAACCTATATTGTTCAATTTTCGAACCAAAAGGGAGGGGTGCAAACAAGCAAGATTTTAGTTCAATAAAACTATAAAACATCCCAATAAAAAAGGCCTCGAAACAAACTTCGAGGCCTTTTTTTGTAGTTGTGTTTTGATTAAAATGTAACCACTAAATTTGCAGTTACACCAGTACTTGGGGGTACTTCTCTACATACACCGCCAACGCAAATTAAACCTCCGCGTTGTCTGCCGTAGTTCATCGCAAAACGTGCTCTACCTTTCGTGTAGCTACCGCCCACACTATAATAGTGAAGTTCTTTGTCGCCGCCGTAATTGAAAGCATCTGCTGCGTATAATGTAAAGTTTGAATTAAAATTGTATTCCAAAACGCCTGCGGCCCAGTTTTTATCATCATCTTCTGTCCATAAATGCTGAAGTTCCAGTCGTACTGCTCTTCCTTTATCAAAACGGCGCGTACCTTCAACAACCGCTATTTGCGCGTTAATATCGCCTTCGGAGCCTAATATTCCTCCTTTTGAAACGGCCTTATCTATGATTACATCTTGATACGAAACTACCGTACTCCACTTAGAAGACCAACGGTTTTTAATTTCAATATTTAAATCACGGAAATAACGATCTCCTTCGCCAATAAACTTGGCGTCGTATGTTAAATCATCTGCATTAAATGTAGCATCTAATCCTGCCCAATAGGCAAAATTCCCTGCTAATTTGGTTCCGTATTTCCCCAATGTAGATTCCTTGTCAAACGAAAAATACACATCTACTTGTGCGCCCACTTCGCCTGCTCTTTTTTCGTTTTCGGTAAATAGTAAGCGGGGTTGTGCATTGTACACATAAATATTGGAAAGTAGATAATCGTGCTGTTTTGTAATAGCTGGAATGTAATTTACTACTTGTTCGTTGTATTGATTTCCTTCGGCATATCGGTCTGCATAGAAAGTGAAATTTTCCAATCTTCTAAATGTTGAATTAATTCCCAATCCTTTTTGTGCATAGCCCATATTAAACTGCAATGCCGTACCGTCAAACAATTGCGGTGTAGTAACTACTTCTTCATTTATTAAAACATCCGGATCTTTGGTTATTGCTTCAATGCTTCCGT
Organism: Aequorivita flava; assembly: GCF_038742595.1. Taxonomy (NCBI): domain Bacteria; kingdom Pseudomonadati; phylum Bacteroidota; class Flavobacteriia; order Flavobacteriales; family Flavobacteriaceae; genus Aequorivita; species Aequorivita flava. The sequence goes on from NZ_JBANCF010000005.1 coordinate 26,855, forward strand.
AGAAATTTGAAATTACAAAGTCTAACCTTCCGCCGTAGGCGTTAACATTTGCAGGGATAGAATCGCTCGAGCCATTATTTTGATATCTACCTACATAGCTCGCGCCCAATTTTAAATCTACAGCTTCAATGTTCATTAAATTGCTTAAATCTAAGTTGGCGTCAAGACCTTGAATAACTCCTTCCGAAACGTCAAATCCGTTACGTGTTTGCCCGTACACCCCAGTGAGGTCTAATGCGGCGGTTGGGGTGAATTTAACCCGAACTCCTTTTAAAGCATTGTTAATTCCCAGTTGTCGGTTTTCCCACGTACGTAGGATTAAGCCACTTCCAAATTGCTCATAAAAATACCCTCCCGTAATATCTAAGCTTTCATTTCTAAAATTTAGATAATAGGTTCCTATTCCATTTTGGCCATCCCAAGTTGGGGAATATCCCAATAGGGAAGATGGTAGGTACGATTCATACTGAACGCCCGCCGTAAATTTGCCAAGAGAATAATTAAGTTGTAAATAATTATTTGCCCTAAATTGATCTTCAGGAGCAATAAAATCAAAATCTTCGTCGTCTAGAAGCCATTGCGAATTAGATTCTAGGCCGCCAAAAAAATAGCCGTTATCTTGTGAAAAGCTTATGGCGCCCATAAACATAAAGGCACCTAATATAGTTTTTTTCATTGTAATGTTTTGGTTGATTGGTAAAGTAATTAGTTAGAATACTCCTTTATTTTTTCATAAAGTTCGTATTCTGCACCCGGGCTGTATCCAGAGTGGCGATATACAATTTCGTTGTTTTTCACCAAAAGTGTTAGCGGTACTGTAGCCGCTCCCAATGCGCGCTGAAAATCGTTATTAGTATCTAAAAGCACTGTGTAATCCCAGCCTTTTCCATTAATTAATGGTTTTACTCTTTTTACCGTACGGCTGTCATCTACCGAAACCGCAAAAAGCTTAACGCCGGTTTCGTCTTGCCAGTCGGGGTAAATTTCGCTGATTGCGTCTAACTCTTTTAAACAAGGTACGCACCAAGTGGCCCATAGCGAAACCACAATTACCTTATCGTCGGTAGAAAGTTCTTTTGAATTGATAGTAGTACCATCTATTGTAGTTAAGTCTATTTTAGGCATTTCACTTTGCGAAAACCCTAAAACAGAGATAAATAATAGAAGGAGGGGAAGGACTTTTTTCATAATTAAAAAAATTTGTGATTATTTTTGTGAAGCAATATTAAGTTTTTTTTAATGAATTTTGAATTAGATTAGTTGAAAATTGCTCATTTAACATATTTAACCAAACCCTTTTTGAGAATTAAACTATATTAGCGCACATTTTTTATTTATAAAAGTATTCGTAATATGAAAATCTATCCCTATTTTAAACCCTTGTTTTTATTTGCTATTATAGCCGTTGCAGTTATTTCCTGTAGCAAAAAAGAAGATCCTTTTGTACCCGCAGACCCTGGTTTAACCTTAGAACTAAAAAGTGACGCCGGAACAGGCGAACTTGAAGTTTTATCGGTAGATGATGTAGTGGTTTTTACCGTGTTAGGTAGCGATGGCGAAGATTATTCGGAAATGGCATCCTATTATATTAATGACGAGCCAATTTCCGGAAGAACGCATATATTCGCCGAAACGGGCACCTTTGCTGTAAAAGCCGTTTATGACGATATAAACAGTAATGTTCTAAATTTTGAAGTACTCGCACAAACCGAAAGAGCATTGACTATTGATGCGCCTAGAGCCATGAAAAATCAGACAATAACTTTTGGGTTGCTAGATAGCGATGGCAATAATGAGGCGGCAGATGCAACTTTTTATGTAAATGGAAATGCAATCGCCGGTTTTACTTTTTCTTCTTCAAGCGACGGGACCTTTGAGGTTTACGCAGAGTATGTGGTAGAAAATGAAACGTATACTACGGCTCCAAAAAACTTCTCGGTTTATACGCCCAAAAGAAAAGTAGTAATAGAAGATTATACGGGTACTTGGTGCGGCTTTTGCCCAGCAGTAGCACTTGCTATTGATACCGCTAAAGTAGCTACAAATCATATTTCAGTTGTTGCTATTCACGAAACAGGAGCTTCACTTCCAGACCCAATGCATTTTGAAAGAGTGCAAGATTTAAAAGATGCCTTTGGAATAGGAGGCTTGCCACAAGCAAGACTTAATCGTAAACAAAAATGGCTTGACCCATACAATGTGAACGATGTTTTAGCAATGGCAGGTACTGACACCGATCTTGCTATAGCTATTGATTCTAAAATTACTGGGGCTAACTTAACCGTAGATGTTAAAGTTGTTTATGCCAGCGGATCTGTAACGGGCGACAAAATAGTTGTCTACCTTGTTGAAAGTGGAATTATCTATGCACAAGCAAATTATTTTAACGCTACTTCGGGTCACCCGCTAGAAGGTCACGGAAACCCAATACCAGATTTTGTACATAACGATGCTCTTAGAAATTCGCTGAGCGATATTTTTGGCGATGCAATTACCGAAACTCCAGCGTATGCCGAATTTAAAAAGCAATACAGCCTTGAGATTCCTGCGGAGTATAACGTAGATAATTTAGCGGTGGTTGTTATGGTTGTAGATTCTGACAATAATGCGAAAAACTCGCAACACGCAGAAGTTGGCGAAAACAAAACTTTTGAATAACGCGTAACTTTTCAAAACTAAAAAACCCATCCTGAAAATTATCGGGATGGGTTTTTTTTATAGTTTCGATTTGATAACTATCCTAAAAAAGGATATCTATAATCTGTAGGAGATACAAATGTTTCCTTCACCATTCTTGGTGAAATCCATCGGTATAGGTTTTGTTTGCTTCCTGCTTTGTCGTTAGTTCCACTTGCACGAGCGCCACCGAAAGGTTGTTGCCCAACAACAGCACCGGTAGGTTTATCATTAATGTAGAAGTTACCCGCTGCGTTTTCAAGTGCTTTTACAGCTTGTTCTAAAGCATATCTATCCTCACTAAAAACAGCACCGGTTAATGCATATTCGCTAGTTTCATCTACTAATTGTAAGGTTTCTTCCCACTTTTTATCGCTGTAAACATATACGGTAAGTACTGGGCCAAATAATTCAGTACACATTGTAGTGTATTTTGGATCTTTTACTACAATTACGGTAGGCTCAATAAAATATCCTTTGCTTTTGTCGTAATTTCCACCTGCAATAATCTCAACGCTTTTGTCTTTTTTGGCTGCATCAATATAACTTGCAAGCTTATCAAAAGAACTTTCGCTAATAACGGCATTTATAAAATTACCCATATCTTCTGGGGTGCCCATTTTAAAGGATCGAATATCGTCTATCAAATATTTTTTAACGTCATCCCAAATACTGTCAGAGATATAGCATCGGCTCGCCGCGCTACATTTTTGCCCTTGAAATTCAAAAGCACCACGAGCCATAGCTGTGGCAACTTGTTTTGGGTTCGAAGTTTTGTGCGCAACAATAAAATCTTTTCCGCCAGTTTCTCCAACGATGCGTGGGTAGGTTTTATAATTTGTAATATTGTCGCCTATTTTTTTCCAAATTCCTTGAAAAACGCCTGTGGAACCTGTAAAATGAACTCCACTAAAATCTGGACTCGCCATTAAGGTGTCAGAAATCATGGCGGCATCGCCCATCACCATATTTATTACTCCGGCTGGAACGCCTGCTTCGCGGAATACATCCATAATAACTTTTGCAGAATACACCTGCGTGTTACTGGGTTTCCAAACAACTACGTTGCCCATTAATGCAGCACTTGCGGGTAGGTTTCCTGCAATTGCAGTAAAGTTAAAAGGTGTAATTGCGTAAATAAAACCTTCCAAAGGTCTGTATTCAATGCGGTTCCACGCTGCCGAAGTAGATTCTGGCTGCTCTGCATAGATTTCGGTCATATACTGCACGTTAAATCGAAGAAAATCGATAAGCTCACACGCCGAATCAATTTCAGCTTGATAAATATTTTTTGATTGGGCTAGCATTGTAGCCGCATTAATCTTGGCTCTGTACGGTCCGGCAATCAATTCGGCAGCGCGTAGAAAAATTCCAGCGCGTTGTTCCCAGGGCATTACGGCCCATTTTTTTCTTGCTTCCAATGCAGTAGAAATTGCTTCTTCTACATTCTTCTTTGTGGCTTTATGGTAAGTTCCAAGCACGTGCTTATGGTCGTGCGGCGGAGACATCGTGGCGGTTTCTTTTGTTTTAACCTCTTTTCCGTTGATGAATAAAGGCACCTCTATAGTAGCCTTGTACATTTCTCTATAAGTTTCGAGCACTTCTTCTCGTTCTGTAGAACCTGGAGCATAACTTTTTACAGGTTCATTAACGGCGATTGGCACTTCAAAAAATCCATTTCCCATTACTTTTTTATTTTTGTGTTTATGAAGATTGCAAAGGTACAAAAACGGAAACATCTAACCTTGAAATGATAGCACCAAACCTTAAAATTCCGAATTAAAAATTGGGCCGTTGACTTTTGTTCAAATTAGAGCTGGAATTTTAAAATTTTCGGTTTTCCTTTTGTAGTTTCGGGAAACAATTATTTAGTATGTGTACCGTAACTTTTATTCCGAAACCAAACAATGGGTTTATATTAACCTCCAATAGGGATGAAACCCCTGGGCGAGCAACCTTTCCGCCACAGATATACACCGAAGAAAACGTAAACTTGCTCTACCCAAAAGATGCCGTTGCAGGTGGTACTTGGATAGGTGTAAGTGAAAAAAAAAGAGTGGTAACTCTTATGAATGGTGGCTTTGTTGCGCATAAACGCAAAGATTTTTATAGAAAAAGTAGAGGCATAGTAGTAAAAGATTTGTTGAAAACTAACGGTTTAAAAGTTGAAGTTGAAAATTACAATTTTAAAGATATTGAGCCTTTTACGGCAATTATTGTTGAATGGAATTCGCTAATTAAATTGTATCAATTGGTTTGGGATGGCATAGCGTACCATTTTTCTGAATTGCTGCTGGCGCCCCATATTTGGTCCTCATCGCCATTATATCCCAAAAATTTAAAAATGAAACGCGAAGAGTGGTTTTCAGCATTTTTATTAAATTTCCCAAAACCGTCCGGTGCCGAAATTCTTCACTTTCATAAAGAAGCGGGCGAAGGAGATTTAAACAGTAATCTTATTATGGATCGTGGGTTTATAAAAACCAAAAGCATTACGCAAATCTCTAATAGTGCAGATGGAATAGCAATGCGATATGAAGATTTACAGACAGGGATACGCAGTGATTCGGAGATTGATTTACAATACTAATTTTTACAAAAAGTGAAATATTCATGTTTCACTGGGCGGCTCGCCAAAAGCTTCTTTATAACTTTTAGAAAAATACGAAAGGTTTGAATAGCCCACACTATATGCAATTTCGGATACGGAGGCACTTTTTTGCTCCAGCATTTCCTTGGCACGGGTGAGTCTGAATTCTCGAATTAATTGGTTGGGAGATTTGTTGGTTAGGCTTTTAAGTTTTCGGTTTAGTTGGGAGCGACTAAAACCTACCGAATTCGCCAAATCTTCTACAGAATAATATTCGTTTCCTAAATTCTTTTCCACTTCGCTTATAACTAGGCTGATAAACTTCTCGTCCACTGAATTCAAAAATAATTCCGTAGGGCGAATTTTTAATTCGCCTGCAAATTTATTCCGTAATGTTTCGCGTTGGGACAGTAGATTTTTGGACCTAATTAACAATTCGTGTCCGTCAAACGGCTTGGTTAAATAATCGTCTGCACCGGTTTTCAGACCTTTTAATTTAGCCGTTTGACCAGCTTTTGCCGTCAACAATATTACCGGAATATGGCAGGTTTTTATATCCTTTTTTAATATTTCGCAGAGTTCTATACCGGTCATTTTTGGCATCATTACGTCGCTGATAACAAGGTCAGGAAGTTGTGTTTCCGCAATTTTTAAACCTTCTTTTCCATCTTTTGCTGTAATTATTTTAAACTCCTTTTCCAATTGCTCGGCAATATAGTGGCGAAGGTCGGGATTGTCTTCAATTATTAGCAAAAGCGGAAGGCGTGAGTCTTGGTTTTCTATATTTGAAATGGTTTCCGTATCTGAAATCAATTCATTGGAATCTCTTTCAATAATAGGTTTTTCTATAATTTCTTCTAAAATTTCAACTTCTTGAAAATGTGATTTATTGTAAGGAATAATTACTTTAAACACGGTGCCTTTTCCCTCCGTACTATCAACGTTAATCTGTCCGCGATATAATTCTACCAATTCTTTTACCAATGCCAAGCCAATTCCGGTTCCTTGATCCTGGTTTTCCTCGGTTTGATAAAATCGGTCAAAAATCTTGTCTATTTCACTCCCTTTCATTGCCGATCCGGTATCAGCAATAGAAATTTTTACTTCTTTTCCATTTTCTTCAACCCACACTGAAACCTTACCGTGTTCGGGCGTAAATTTTATGGCGTTTGAGAGTAGGTTAACCACAATTTTTTCAAGTTTATCACGGTCGTAATAAGCGTTTGGAATGGTTTTAGGAAAGTTGGTCTGGAAATTAATACGTTTAAGTTCTGTTAAGCTTTCAAAAGAAAAAACGAGAGAGCGTAAAAACTGAACAAGATCTCCCGGAGCTACCTGCAATTTCATTTCGCCTTGGTCCAGTTTTGAAAGTTCCAGAATTTGTTCAACCAAGTTTTGAAGTCTTAGCGCATTGCGTTTCATCACCTTTAAATGCTTGCCTTTTACAGGAATTTCAGTATGCTCCTCAATAGCTTCGGCAGCAGGGATATTTTCCAAAGATTGATTTATTGGGCCCAAAATAAGTGATAAAGGCGTTCGGAATTCATGCGATATATTTGTAAAAAACTTGGATTTTATGGAATCAATCTCGCGTACTTTTTCCACTTCGGCCTTGGCGCGTTCACTCAGTTGCAGTTTTCTGGCAATGGCAAGTGCTAATATAAACATGAGTCCGGTATTGGCAATTAACCACGGATTTATATAATTCCAAAAAGGTATTACTCCATTTTCCCATAAAATGCCTAGAATAGAAAATACAAAGGACCAAATTGCGGAAAAAGCAAAATATTTGAGCAAGGTGTCCTTTAGGAAGAATAGGCGGAGGGTTACCACAAGGACGCCCAAAAACCCGACTCCCGCAAAAATATATTGATAATAATTTAAAGGATTTATTCCCTGGGTAAGCATATATAACTGAATTGTTATGGCCAATAAAAAATAAATAATTAGACCAATTACGGCTTTATCCCAAAATGGTGAAAAGTGTTTAAGGTTGGTGAATTTTCTGCCAAATTGCAGGAAGAAAACTTTACTTCCCAAGGTCAGAACGATCCAAGAGACAATGGATGCACGCGGTATTTCAGCAAAGAAAAATTCTAACAAAGGCAAATTGCTTTCCACAAAATGTTCATATATAGCTATACAGGTATAAAAAGCAAAAAGATATAAATACGACCGATCTCTGGTGTAAAAGAAAAAAGCCAGCACATAAACGGCAAGAATTAAGGCAAATGCAGAGAGCCAAACCGAAGTTCCGTTTTTCTTAAAAGGTATTGTGGAATTCCTAATTATAAGTTGCGTATAAATAGCTCTTTTGTCGAAAATGTGTAGGTATAGTTCCACAGGCTCATCCTTTTTTAATGATATTGGGAAACTATTCCTACTAGCAGGAAAAGGGACTTTTTTTTGGGAGGCAGGAATGTAAATACCGCTTTTGGTACTGTCAATTATTCGCTTGTTTTTTATGTAATACGCACTTATGCTATCGTGGGGTGTTACAAAATTATTATTTATCGAATTTCTTTTTAGAATTATTTGATGGTCCGTAAGTGATACTTTTGGGTAAAATGATATATGTAGCCAAACTGCATTCTTATCTGTAATTATTGAGTCTTTTAAGGTTTCAAAATTACTTTTTATTGAAGTTTGAAGAATATCGTTAATGGAAATATTTTCGGCATTTTCCTTTAAAATTTTTGTTTTTGAAAATACATTTTGAATTGGGTAATTAGTTGAAATTATATAGCTGTTCGATGAATCAACCTCTATTTCCGTTTGTGCGGAGAGGAAAGTGTTTCCGAAGAAAATATATGCAATACAATAGAATAAAATAAACCGCATTGGTTGGTTTGTTATTTATTTTGAACAGTTAAGATAATGAAAATCAATTTTGTAAGATTGAGTGTCTGTTGATTATTTAACAGACACTCATTAAAAAACTAATTGTTTTAAGTTAATTTGTTGCTTTCAGGTTTTGTTAAACCCGACAATAAATACACCGAAGCAACCGCAATAAAAAGTAACCGTAAATGGCTTAAACTTTCCCAAAGATGCGCTCTTTCAACCAATGATTGGTCGATAGTTGTGCTATAAGTGGTTCCTAAAATTTCTACAAGTTCTGGAACAAAATAGATGGAAGTTGTTACAAGCACGATTAAATAGAGTGCTAGTGGAAAAACAATATGTTTTCTTCTTGCCGATTTCCAAGAAACGAATAATGTAATTGCAAAAAGGAATAATGTTATAGGGTGTATAAACATCCAGAAAACTTCAACTCTTGCTCCATAATCTCCTTGAAACATTGCTAATGAGGCCGGAGGCGCTTTTGCCCATTGCGGAACTATATTTACGTGCTCATAAATGGCACCCCCAACAATGCTGCAAAAACTAAGGCAACATAAGGCGTAAATAAAATTTTTCATCGTATTTAAATTTTATTATTTAGTATTTTCTGAATACCAGGAAGCATACATCACAGAAGGTGGTACCGGCGAATTTTTGCGCATTTCTTCATTTTGAAAAACTTCCAGGTCAAGGTTATGGAAAGAAACAATCTTCCAGTGACCCCCCTGTTTTTGCGCGATTAGTGTTATTAACACCTGCGGGTCTTTGGGACGCATTTTATCTTTGGCAGTTACGGCACCCAATATGTGAAGTAAAGCAACGTTTTCATTTAAAAATTTAATTTTGTCAATTGCATAATAAAGCTGGGTGTCTTTATACATGGTATTAAATATCCATTGATGTGTTTCCGAATTGTTTTGAATTGTATTGTTCTTATAATAAAATCCGTTCCACACTATAAAATCATGAGGTTCAGCAAAGGCGCTTGCAAATTTTTCACCGTTTGCAGTGTTCCATCCTTTTTGCAGTGTTCCAACCAAATTTTTTAATTCCTTTTCGTCACTGGCTTTTTGGGCATTTGTAAAGGTTGGCATAAGAACAATTGTTAACAATAATAAAATACGTTTCATAATGATTTTGTTTAAGATTAATAAATAGTTATTTCCAGATATGTGCTTTCCGGAACTGTTTTTAAAACATTAATTATTGAGATAGTAACGAGGCTACAGACCACCTATTGATTTCTAAGGCTATTTGCTCTGCAAGTTGGTTCCAAATTAATTCTGCAATACGATAGCCTCCATAAATAACGGCTAAGGAAACAGCAAAAATTAACAGGAAGTATAAAGTGATTCGGAATTCTGAACTGATTTGAATAGAGTTTTGCATGATTCTACATTTTTTAATGCTGGTTAATAAAATTTGATGTGTCAAATGTAAAATCAAATAGAAGATACCCGTTTGAAGAAAATTAGCATTGATTAACAGATTTAAAGCATAGGGGGTATAGTGCTTCAAAAATTATAGTTGATGCGTCAAAAGTTTTAGTAAGCGTAATTGGAAATTAGAGTTTTAAGCAAAGAGCACTTAATTCATTGAAAAAGGGGCGCTTAATTTAAATAGTGGAATGGAAACTCTAAATTTACGGGTAGTTGCGTAATTAATCATGTTATAATGGCCCTTCATCGCCCCAAATGGAGATAGAAGTAAGCAACCGCTCGTGTAGGAGTGCTTTTCACCGGGCAAAAGAACTGGTTTTTGACCTATTACTCCTTCGCCTTCCACAACTTCCGTTGCATTGAGGGAATCCTTAATTTTCCAAAAGCGCGATGTGAGTTGCACGGTGTCCTTACCTTGGTTTTCAATGGTTATATTATAGGCAAAGGCATATTGCATTTTACGGTTCTTGTAAAATGTTCCATCAAATTCGGTTTTAACCGAAATCTTAATCCCTTGCGTTACTTGTTGTACCATGGTTTAATAGAGTGCTGCACTTGCAATGACAAAAATAATTGTAGCAATAGTTAATCCTATTATAAAGGCAGCGTTTAAAAATACAAATTTTATTAATGTAACAATCCTGCTTTGTTGGTAAAAATTTCTTAATGCCTTATAAAAATAAATAGGTCCTATAATTAAAAATAAACTACCAACAAAAAATTGCCAATCCAGCAACAGGTCTGGTATTATGGAGAGAAGCATTGCTAAGAATATAAAACTGAAAATATGGAATATAAACACCAAATGCTCCATATAAGTATATTTTTTACGCGAATAAATTAGCCAGAAAAACAAGGCGTATAACGGAGCATAAAAGAATAAAAAGAATGGTACTTTAGAAATTACATAATTTATAAATTCGGAAGGATTTTCGCGTATTTTTTCAGCGGTGGCGTTTTTTTTGTAAACCCATCTGTTAAAGGATGTGTTTTTATGATGCAAGCTATCCATTGCTACAGCAGCATTTTTTATTTTGTACTTTTCATAAAAGTCGTTGTATATTGATAAACGTTCGGCATAACTTTTCATCCACGGTAGCGAGTCTAATTCGCTTTCGGATAAATAATCTATTGGTTTTTCCGGTTTTAAACTCTTAATAGAATCTACCTTTTTAATTGCTGTTGCCGCTCTATTTACGGAAAACCCCAAAGAATCTAAGATGGCACGATCGGCCGGGCTAGCTATAAAATCCTGGTTGGCTTCATTTACATTATTCTCCGTATTTATAATATCGAGCAGTCCGCTAACCAAAAAGAATATTATAGACACGCTAAGAAAAAATCGAAAAGGGTTGGCGTACTTTAATCGTTGGCCACGAACGTACCACAACGTTATTTTTCCCGGCCGGAATAATAAATCTTTAAATGTACTTCTCAATCTAGAATCATATACAAATATGCTGCTAAAAAATTGTTCGAAGAAATCTGTTAAGGAGAGTTTTTTAGTACTATTGCGCTGTGAGCAGTATGGACAATATATATCGCTTTTGTCTAAGGGGTGTTCACAATTTAGGCATTTTATGCCACGGTATCGTAACGATTTTCTTCCGTTGGAGTGTTCGTTATTTTTGCGTTTCATGGCATATTGAAAAAAGAAATTTAACTCAAATTTTCAACGATTAATTATTACTGATGTTGGTAGAATTTGCATACCCTGCGCCAATAATTCGGTCGTATCGCGCACCCAAATCACGAAAATATACCAACACTGTATAATCGTTTTCGGTTTGCCAAAAATCGCCACTCACAGCGCCTTGGTCAATTGTGCCATCCCGGTTTACAACTACGTATTTATAGTTGTAAAAACCTTGTTTAAATAAACGGGTAGCGCGGTAAGTGTCGCTCTTTGAGTCATACTTCATATAGGTACTCCCGTCAATTGTCCAATTGTTAAAATTGCCGTAAAGATGCAATTCCTTTTCACCAAGATCATCAAAATACTGAAGATTAAAATGCATACGTACATATTCAGCTTCAATAGCTTGGTTTTGTGCATCGATATTTCGCACTACAAAATTTCCGTTAATATCTGGATTATAGGTGTACGGTCTGTTGTATCTTGGAATATTTGTGTATAAATAGTTTTCATATACATCGGTAACTTCTATTGAGCGCACGCCATTAGAGGCTGAGCGTTCGTCTTTATTGTCAAAAGCCAAAAATTCGTTGCCACCGCCAAATGCCGCTTCCTGGTCATACCTATAAATAAGTTCGTTTCCCATAGTATATTGGGGTACCAGATTGGTAATGGCAGTTTTTAGATTGCTGTTTTGCAAGACCAATGTCTTTACGGTCTGTTTTGGATTAATCAATAATAAATTGGGAGAATTTACAGTAAAATGCACCACTTGTTTTTCCTCGATAACTTTTAGGTTGCGTGCGCGTTTTATTTCAACCCCGACGGAAGCGATATTTTCTATCACCAAAAATTTTCGGGTAAAAATAAGGTCGCCATCACTATTGAAAATACTAAGTAGGTAGTTTCCGCTTTTTTTAATGGCCCGAGTATCGCGGTTGGGAATGGTAAGTTGATAATGCGAATATATCTGCAGCGTGTTCAGCGAATTTTGATAATCTTGAATTCGCACATCGTCAAAACCATCTAAATACTCGCTTTTAGAAAGATCGCTCGGGCTCCAATCAAAATTATAGTGTGAAATTGTATAATAAAAATCTTCTTCTTCACCGTTTAAAGCGTCAAAAGAAAGCTGCAGGCTGTTGCCCAAATTTATTATGGGTAATTGGCTCAGGTCTGTGCCACCGCGAAATTGAATGGTGCTTATATAAAAAGGTTCTACTTTTTCAACAATTTGTGAGAGCGCCGGAAAGGCCGTTAATAATAAAAGTAATGCAGTGGAAAACGTTTTTAACATGGTTGTGGTTTAAAAAGCTAAGATAACAAAATTTGTGCCTCCTTCTTTTGCAATTTGTGCCAAGCTATATTATTTATTTGGGCAGACTGAGGTTGCCCTTTTTATTTTATCCATTTTTGGATGCTCGTTGTTTTAAAATTAAGAACACTAACTTACATAAGGCGAAGGAAATATTTCAGTTCTTCAGAATATTTTAAATTGAATTTAAAAGAAACAGAATTTCTATGCTAAAGGTACATTATTGCTGTTGCCGATTTCACGGTAATATAGAATTTTCACCAGTTTTGATTAATCAATTAATATTCCAACTTTTCAATTTTATCGTCCTCGAAAAAAATTGGTGGCTTTACGAAAAAAATTAAATTCGGGTAATGGGTTATATTTCTGATTTAAAGGCTATTACTGTATTTTTGTAACGGGAATTTATACAACCTCTGTACTTCGCCGATAGTAACCTGAAGTTTTATGGCATTTTAAATTGTTATCATCCCTAATAAGAGAGAAAATTATACCCTTTTATTGTGCCATGAGGGTTTTAATTTATAAATTTGCACGCCCGTAATCTCCGACGATATAATTTGAGAGAATTACGAGTGTTAAAAAGACATTATTAATATCCATATTTATGTCCAAAGACATTAAGATTAAAAAAGGTCTTACCATTAAATTACAGGGCGCAGCCGATAAAACCTTATCGAACGCTCCGCGATCAAGAACTTTCGCAATAAGACCTTCCGATTTTCATCTCGTTACTCCAAAAATGGTGGTTAAAGAAGGTGGAAAAGTTCAGGCTGGTGAAACTATTTTTTACGCTAAAAGCAATGAAATTGTAAAGTTTGTATCGCCCGTTAGTGGTACGTTGACTAAAATTTCACGCGGCGCAAAACGTGTTATCACCGAAATTTCCATTGAAGCAGATGCACAGGATTCTTTTAAGGATTTTGGTGTTTTAAGTCCAAATTCTTCAAGTGCAGAGGCTATTAAATCTCGCTTGTTAGAAGCAGGATGCTGGCCGTTTATTATGCAGCGGCCGTATGCGGTAATTGCCAATACAGAGCAGGAGCCAAGAGATATATTTATCTCCGGATTTAGTACTGCCCCCTTGGCAAACGACTTAGATTTTTCACTCAACGGAAAGGAAAACGAACTACAGGCAGCGCTTACCGCACTGAGCAAACTCACAAAGGGGAAAGTGCATGTAGGTGTTGATAAAACCGGAAGCTCACCTTTTAAAGGAATGAAAGACATTGTATTGCACAATGTGTCCGGTCCACATCCTGCTGGAAATGTAGGAACACAAATAAACAAAATAGGCCCAGTAAATAAAGGTGAAGTGATTTGGACAGTTGCACCACAAGACCTTGTTATTATTGGCGAATTGTTACTTACCGGTAAATTTAATGCCGAACGTATTATTGCACTTTCAGGCTCTGAGGTTAAAACGCCTAAATATTACAGAACTCGAATTGGTTCAGAAGTATCAACATTTTTATACGATTCTGGATTAAATAACGAAAATGTTCGTGTTATTAGCGGCGATGTGCTTACCGGCCAAAAAATTTCTCCGAAAGGGTTTTTAGGATACTATAGCAACACGGTAACCGTAATTCCCGAAGGTGACGATTATGAGCTTTTTGGTTGGAACAAACCGGTTTTCGATAAAATATCTACTTCAAGAGCGCTTACCTTTTCATGGTTAATGCCCAATAAAACATACGATCTAGACACAAATACCAATGGCGAGCATCGTAATTTTGTGGTAACGGGTAGTTATGAAGAAGTTTTTCCGCTAGATATGTATCCATTGCAAATGTTGAAATCCTGTATGATTCAGGATTTAGATGAAATGGAAGCTCTGGGAATGTACGAAGTGGCTCCCGAAGATTTTGCGCTTACCGAATTTATCTGCGTAAGTAAGCAACCACATCAGCAAATTATCAGGAACGGTCTTGATTTAATGTATAAAGAAATTGGGTAATTATTCATTTTGAAAAAATGAAAAATAAGTAGTATATGGGATTGAAACAGAATTTACATAAGCTAAAGGAAAAATACAAGGGCACAAAAATGGCTCCTGCATTTAATGCATTGCATACCTTTTTGTACACACCGAATGAAACTACACATTCTGGTTCTCACGTACGCGCGGCAGACGATTTAAAGCGTACCATGAATACCGTCATTATGGCGTTGGTTCCATGTTTGATCTTTGGGATTTTTAATGCAGGTTACCAGCATTACGCTGCTATTGACGCTACTTTAAGGTTAGATCCGTTAGGCAATTTTTTTACTTGGGATAACTTTATCCTTGGCGCTTGGACGGTTTTGCCATTAGTAATTGTATCGTATGTGGTAGGGCTTGGAGTAGAATTTATTTTTGCGGTAATAAAAGGCCACGAAGTAGAAGAAGGTTACTTAGTAACGGGAATGCTCGTGCCGCTTATTGTTCCTATAGATATTCCACTATGGATGCTTACCGTTGCCGTTATCTTTGGTGTAGTTATAGGAAAAGAGGTTTTTGGGGGAACTGGAATGAATATTCTAAACCCCGCACTAACGATCCGTGCTTTCTTGTTTTTCGCCTATCCTACTTGGATGAGTGGCGATAAAGTATGGGTGCACGGTGCAAAGGAAATGGCAGGTAAACCAGATGCAATCTCGGGCGAAACCATTTTGGGAAGCCTGGCGCAAAACCACGAACCAATTTACAGCGTATGGGATAGTTTCTGGGGCTTTATTCCAGGTTCTGTAGGAGAAACATCAACGTTCCTTATTTTATTGGGTGCTGCGTTTTTAATTTTCACCAAGGTGGGAAGCTGGCGCATTATGCTTTCTGCAGTCATTGGCGCTGTAGTTATGGGGCTAATATTTAACGGAGTGGTAGATCAAGGTTGGATTCAGCAAGGCAGTAGTTTTTATGGCTTAATGAGCGAAACTTTCTGGCATCATTTAGTGATTGGCGGATTGGCGTTTGGTATTGTATATATGGCTACAGATCCTGTAACTGCTTCGCAGACCAATAAAGGAAAATGGATTTATGGATTTTTTATCGGTTTCATTTCAGTCTTGATTCGGGTTTTCAATCCAGCTTATCCAGAAGGAGTGATGCTCGCAATATTATTGATGAATGTATTTGCTCCAACCATAGATCACTATGTGTTACAAGGAAATATTAAGAAGAGATTGAAACGTTTAAAAGCTAAAACAGCGTAATCATGTCGAAGAATACAGATAAAAATTCATACACTATTATCTTTGCAATTGTTATGGTGCTTGTAGTTGGGTCTCTTTTGGCCGGCGTAGCGCAAGGACTTAAGAGCAAGATAACACTGAACGAGCGTTTTGAAAAAATGCAAAACATTCTTTACGCTATGGGTGTAAACGATAATGAAGGCGATGGCGATATTAACTTTATCTCTACCGATAAAGTGGAAGAAGTATTCGCAACAAAAATTAAAAAGCAATTGGTTATTCAGGGCGATGATGTAACTGAAGATCCGGAGGCCTATTTAATAGATATTAAAAAAGAAGAGACCAAAGCAAAAGATCCTAACTACGAGCGCAGGTTGCCACTTTTTGTAGGGGAAAAGGACGGCCAAACCCTCTATATAATTCCAATGAGAGGTAAAGGTTTATGGGATGCCATTTGGGGCTTTGTGGCTGTAGACAAATCATTGGTTGTGCAAGGAGTGTTTTTTGATCATGCCGGAGAAACTCCTGGTTTAGGGGCAGAAATAAAACAACGATATTTTATGGACGATTTTGAAGGTGAAAACATAATGGATGGAGACACCTTTAAAGGTATTACAGTTGCAAAAGGCAACAATGATCCCATTAATGAAAATAAAGCAGACAATAAGGTTGACGCAATTGCTGGAGCAACCATCACAGGTGATGGGGTTACAGCAATGATTAAAAAGGACGTAAGAATGTACTTGCCTTACCTAAAATCTATAAATCAATAAATTATGGCATTGCTATCAAAAAAAGACAGTAGGTTAATATTAGACCCATTGGCAGACAATAACCCAATTACCATTCAGGTTTTGGGAATCTGTTCTGCACTAGCTATTACAGCACAGTTAAAAGCATCTATCGTAATGGCCATTTCGGTTATATTTGTTTTGGGAGTAGGTAACGTAGTAATATCCCTAATGCGAAATATTATACCGTCAAAAATTCGAATTATAGTTCAGTTAGTGGTAGTTGCTGCTTTGGTAATTATAGTAGATCAAGTGTTAAAAGCCTTTGCTTATGAACTAAGTAAAGAACTATCGGTCTTCATCGGATTAATTATTACCAACTGTATTATTATGGGGCGTTTTGAAGCTTTTGCCCTAGGTAACGGCCCGTGGCGATCGTTTTTAGACGGTATTGGAAACGCCGCCGGTTATGGAGTTATACTTGTAATTGTAGGCTTCTTTAGAGAATTACTGGGCTCAGGAACACTTTTAGGTTTTAAAGTGCTCGGAGATCCTATTACAAAAACAGGTTTGTACGCCATAGGGTATGAAAATAATGGTTTTATGCTTTTGTCGCCAATGGCCCTAATCGTTATCGGTATTATTATATGGGTTCAACGCTCAAAAAATAAAGACTTAATAGAAGAATAACAAACTTGGCAATAGCTGGAAGCAGTAAAATGTTTACTGCCAACTGTAACTGCAAACTGAATACTCAAAAAAATGGAACATATAGAGTTATTTTTTAAATCAATCTTTATAGATAATATGGTATTTGCAACATTCCTTGGAATGTGCTCTTATCTAGCAGTATCTAAAAAAGTAGCAACGGCCGTAGGGTTAGGAGCGGCAGTAATTTTTGTATTGGCTGTAACCGTGCCTATTAACTGGTTGTTAGACCAATATATACTCAGAGACGGTGCTTTATCGTGGCTAGGAGAAGAATACGCTTCGTACGATCTAAGCTTCCTTTCATTTATTCTATTCATTGCTACCATTGCTACAATGGTGCAGTTGGTAGAAATTGTTGTTGAAAAATTTTCACCTTCATTATATAACTCTTTGGGTATTTTCCTTCCCTTAATTGCAGTAAACTGTGCAATTTTAGGGGGTTCATTATTTATGCAGTCAAGAGAAATTCCAACTTTAGGATTGGCTTTAAATTATGGTATAAGCTCAGGAATAGGTTGGTTTTTAGCAATCTTGGCAATTGCCGCGATTCGTGAAAAAATCCGCTACTCAAATGTGCCAGCTCCCTTACGTGGCTTAGGAATTACTTTCATCATTACAGGTTTAATGGCTATTGGGTTTATGAGTTTTGGTGGAATGTTAACAGGTGGCGATGATACCACATCATTAGAAGGAAACCCAGAAAATGTGGGCATGGAATCAGAACAGATTCAACAAGAAAATATAGAAACCGAGGAAACGATAAAAGTTTCAACTATAACGAAGCAATAGTATGTTTTTAGCAGTAAGTACTCTAGGAGTTATAATAGTAACGGTAATCGCCTTTTTGGTGTTAACCTTGTTATTAGTGTCATTATTACTTTTTACCAAACAGAAGCTTTCGCCATCTGGTCCCGTAAAAATTACTATTAATGATGAAAAAGTAATCGAAGTTGAAAGTGGTGGAACACTATTGTCAACCTTGGGAAGTGAAAAAATATTCCTTCCATCGGCCTGTGGAGGTGGGGGTACCTGTATTCAGTGTGAATGCCACGTAGTTGAAGGAGGCGGAGAAGCACTACCTACAGAAACGCCACATTTCACCCGTAGGGAATTACAGGAAGGTATTCGACTGGCCTGCCAAGTAAAGGTTAAACAGGATATGAACATCACCATTCCTGAAGAAGTATTCGGAATTAAAAAATGGGACGCCACCGTTGTAAGAAATTATAACGTTGCATCATTCATTAAAGAATTTGTTGTTGAAATTCCAGAAGATATGAACTATAAGGCTGGAGGTTATATTCAGATTGAAATACCGCCTTGCGAAATTAAGTTCGAAGATATGGACATTACCGCGCATCCTGAAGAGCACGAAACACCAGACAAATTTCAAGACGAATGGGATAAGTTTAAACTTTGGCCATTGGTAATGAAAAACACCGAAACGGTTGAAAGAGCATACTCTATGGCTTCTTACCCAGCAGAAGGTCGCGAAATTATGCTTAACGTACGTATTGCCACCCCACCTTTCGATCGAGCAAAAGGCGGTTGGATGAGTGTAAATCCGGGTATTGCGTCTTCTTATATCTTTAACTGTAAAGAAGGAGATAAGGTGGTAATTTCAGGTCCTTATGGCGAGTTCTTTATCAATCCATCCGAAGCAGAAATGCTATACGTTGGTGGTGGGGCCGGAATGGCACCTATGCGATCGCACCTTTATCATCTATTCAAAACCCTTAAAACTGGAAGAAAAGTTACTTATTGGTATGGAGGACGTTCAAAAAGAGAACTTTTCTACTTAGATCATTTTAAAGAATTGGAGGCTGAATTTCCAAACTTTAAATTCTATTTGGCCTTAAGTGAACCAGCCGAAGAAGATAACTGGAAAGTAAAAAAAGATATTAATGACGAAGCAGGCGACGGGTTCGTTGGCTTTATTCACCAAGTGGTTATTGACAATTACCTAAACCACCACGAAGCTCCGGAAGATATTGAGCTTTACTTCTGTGGCCCACCATTAATGAACCAAGCTGTTCAAAAAATGGGTGAAGATTTTGGTATCCCGGACGAAAATATTCGTTTTGATGACTTCGGTGGATAATCATTATTTTTTCTAAAATTTCAAAAGAACCGTTTCAATTTAATGAAACGGTTTTTTTATGCCGAAGAAGATTAAAAATGCATTCAAATATTCGTAATTTTGAAATCTACCATGGGAGAGAAACTAACCAAACAAGAGTTGCATAACCTCGCGATGAATATCGTGGGCAAACGGTTGGAAGCTGATGGATACGAATTTTTAGGCGTAAATTCAAAATTAAAACGCGATCCGCAATTCGTAGCACTAAAAGATAAAATTTTGCATTTTATTATAGTGCGTGCCATAACTTATCCACAGGATGCGCATGCGTATGATCCGCTTTTTATGCAAACAATAAAAGAGCACGCAAGTAAATTTGAAGCCAAGACATATTACGCCGGCGTAGGTTTGGGGCACGGTACCGATTATGGCAAACCCGTTATTAAAAACGAAGATTACACCGTTGTATATAAAGGGTTGCAGGAAATTCCGTAGTTTTTTAAACCTTCAAATTTCTTTGTAGAATTTTCAATAATTAAATAAAGTCTTATGCGTCACACGCTTAAATTTCTTTTTCTTTCGGTACTGTTTCTACTTTTTGCCTGTGGAAATAGTAATCCCGAACCCGTATTCTTACAAGGCGAAGCATTTGGTACCACCTATAATATTCAACTTTATACCTATCAAAACGAAGTTTTACAGAAAGGCTTAGATTCGGTTATAGCGCGTGTAAATCATTCGGTAAGTACTTATATCCCGCAAAGCGACATTTCAAAAGTGAACGCTGGCGATACTACTGTCGTGGTAGATTCCATATTTTTGGAAGTGTTTAAAATTTCGAAGGAAGTAAATAAAAAAACCAATGGTTATTTTGACCCTACAGTTGGGGTTTTGCGAAATGCCTATGGTTTTGGCGACGTAAAACCATTGAAAAATATTGATACCACGACCTTGGATTCTTTGATGAAATACGTGGGATTCCATAAAGTAAAAATCAATGCTGATGGCACTGTTTCTAAAGAACATCAAGAAATATACTTCGACTTTAATGCGGTGGCAAAAGGCTTCGGAATTGATTTGTTGGGACGTTATTTAGAGTCTAAAGGCGTAACCGATTACTTAATTGAATTGGGGGGTGAAATTTTGACGAAAGGTGAAAACCTAGCTAAAAATAAAAAATGGGCGGCTGGCATTGAAACCGTAGATTCTGAATTGGAAGATCGGAGTATTGAAGCAATTGTGGCTTTAAAAAACATAGGAATGGCTTCGTCTGGCAATTATCGAAAATTCAGAATTGATTCTGTTACTGGTAAAAAATACGTGCATACTTTAAATCCCTTAACCGGCTCTGCTGAAATGAGCGACGTTACTAGCGCCACGGTGCTCGCGCCAACTTGTGCTCTTGCCGATGCATACGCTACTTCGTTTATGGCTTTGGGATTAAATAAATCGGAGGAATTACTAAAAAAGCTACCCAATATTGAAGCATATTTAACCTATACGGATTCGCTGAACCGCCATCAAGTATTTATGACCCGTGGTTTTAAAAGACATTTAGTGAACTAGCTTTTTACAAACGGGAATCAGTTCGCCCACAGGCAATCGGTATTTTTCAACTTCTTCTGAAGAAAAACTTTTGGTGTAGTCAACAGCTTCAACTTTAAAACCGATACTTTCCAATTTGGTGAAATAATCCATTCCATAAACGCGAACGTGATCATACTGACCAAAAATTTTTGCGCGCTCTTTTGGGTCGGTAATAGTATTGTCTTCAAAAGTTTCTTTTAATTTGGCTTTGTATGGAACTTGCAAAATTGCTGTGCCACCGGGGGCTAAAACACGAAAAATTTCTTGCATCGCTTTTGTATCGTCGGGAATGTGTTCCAACACATGATTGCAGATTATAAAATCGAATTGGTTATCGTTAAATGGTAAATTACAGATATCGGCCTTTACATCGGCAATGGGCGAATTTAGATCAGTCGTGGTGTAATCCAGATTTTTCATTTTTCTGAATTTTCTATAAAATGCCTGCTCGGGCGCAAAGTGAAGTACTTTAATATTTTCGGTAAAAAAACCTGTTTCATTTTTTAAATAGAGCCAAAATAATCTGTGTCTTTCCAAAGAAAGCGTCCCGGGCGAAAGTACATTTTTACGAACAACTTCGTACCCATACGGAAGAAACTTACGGTACGATTTCCCATCTATTGGGTCTGTATATTTATTTCCTTTTAGAAAAAAAGCTAAAATTGGTTGACCTATAATACTTAATCGAATAAGCAAAGGGCGCGGGATGATATTTAGTATTTTTTTGAACAATGATTATAGGTTGTTTTGCAGAGAAAACAGGGTTTACGCTGAATTATAAAGCAATTATAGTTTCTGTTAAATCGTTATCTATTTCTCTGTGATTCTCCGAGTTTCTCAGCGAAACTCTGCGTAATAACTTCTTCAGCTATTTCTAAATTCCTTCTCCTCATCACTCACAATACCCAACGCTTCGTAAACATAATCGAACGTAGAAAGCAATTCAGGTTTGCCGTTAACTAAGGCAATGTTGTGTTCAAAGTGTGCGCTTGGTTTCCCATCTTGCGTAACAATGGTCCAGCCGTCACTTAATTGCTTTACTTTGTGAGTGCCCATATTTATCATAGGTTCTAAAGCAATAGTCATTCCTTCAATAAATTTTTTCCCACGACCACGACGTCCGTAGTTTGGCATTTCGGGGTCTTCGTGCATTTTTCTACCCAAACCATGCCCCACTAATTCGCGAACAACACCGTAACCCTGTGCTTCACAATAATTTTGAATTGCATATCCTACATCGCCCACACGGTTCCCAGCTTTAAACTCACGGATACCAATATAGAGCGATTCTTTCGTGATTTTAAGCAATTTTTTAATTTCTGGATCAACTTCCCCTATTTCAAAAGTATATGCATGGTCGCCATAAAATCCATTTTTAATAGCGCCACAGTCAATAGCTACGATATCGCCTTCCTTTAACGGAATATCTGTAGGTAATCCGTGGACTACGGCTTCATTTACACTGGTTAGCAGCGTAGAAGGACAGTCGTACAATCCCAAAAATCCAGGGATAGCGTCTTGGCTTCTAATATAATCTTCGGCCATTTTGTTTAATTGATTTGTAGTAACGCCCGGCTTTACTTCATTTGCGAGCATGCCTAGCGTACGCGATACCACTAAAGCGCTCTCGCGCATCAATTCTATTTCTTCTCTTGTTTTGGGTATTATCATAATGCTATTTTAAAAAGGAGAAAAATCCTTTTTTTCGTGTTTGTGCTTTTGCAGGTAGTTCGCCAACAAGTTGTTGGTATATTTCGCCCCAACTTTTTAATCCCCCGATATTGCGGTCGTCAATAAATACGTCAGCGTGTATTTTTCGGCTGTGGGTAGTGTCAAATTCTTCTTCGGGAAAACTGTTGTTTAC
Source organism: Aequorivita flava (assembly GCF_038742595.1). Taxonomy (NCBI): domain Bacteria; kingdom Pseudomonadati; phylum Bacteroidota; class Flavobacteriia; order Flavobacteriales; family Flavobacteriaceae; genus Aequorivita; species Aequorivita flava. The sequence continues at coordinate 49,502 of NZ_JBANCF010000005.1, forward strand.
GGCGTAAAAAACAATTCCATTTTCTTTGCAGAATGCCACAGCTTCGTCTAAAGTACGGCCTTTGCGGTATGTCCATAAAATTAGTCGGTGCCCCTGGCTCTGTAACTTTTTTAAGGTTTCAAAAGCAAATATTATTGGGCGGCCAATATTTGGATAAGCGTCTTCTACAATAGTGCCGTCAAAATCTACGGCTATGGTGAAAGTTTCTCTAATCATCATCGTTTTTCAAGCCGCAAATTTACAAAGAATTATACCATTGCTAAAGTTTATTCTGCGTAAGCATGTTTGTATTCTTGTCCGCTTAAAATAGCCAACATATCTTTTTCCAGACTTGTGATTGGGTATTCTACTATTCGGCCCAATTCCGTGCCGTTTTTATTGAAAATAATTGTGGGAACATAATTAATATCTTGTCCTTCTTCAAAACCTTGTGGTGTTGTTTTTTCTTCAGAAACAGTAATTAATGTAAGGTCAGATTCCTGAAAACCTGCAGTGTCCAAGATTTTGTATAAATGCGGGGTTTCGCGCTGGCTGTCTTCGCACCAAGTTCCCATAAAAACAGTGATAGTTACATCTATTAAAAGTGGCTTTAACTGTTGCATTACTTCAGAATCTGCGCTATAACTTTCGTAGCCACTATTGAACCAATTGTTAAAAGCTTCCATTTTAAATCCGTTGCGATTGGCTTTTCCCAAAAGCATTACCGAATCTTCGTATGGAACGGTATCGTTTATTTTTTCTTTGTTGTTTTCTGAAATTATTTCTTTTGAAATATTTTCGTCTGTTTTCTTTTTTTCTTTCGAAGAATTGCAGGCAACTAGTGTGATTACCGAAAAAATGAAAAGTATTTTTTTCATAGCTCTATTTTAAAGTTTAAATGATATTGGTTGGATTTTCTAATCTGTTTTTTTATGAAGTAGCGTGTCTATTTCTAAATATTTTTCCTTTAATAAACTTAGAGCAAAGGCAGCTGCGGCAGCACTAAAAACCGAATAATCAAAAACGCCTTTTACTCCTGTGGAAAACGTCATAGATAGGGCAAATAGCATTAAGAGAATCCCACTTAGTTTTGCAAAAAATTCAGTTTTAAACCCAAGTAATAGACACAATGCAAAAACAACTTCGGCCACAGTAGCCACAATAGCTACCGTAGGAATTAATGAAATAGGAATCCACGGATTTATTATTTCGGTGTATTCTAAAAAACTATTCCAATTTCCCCAAGCCGATACATCTGCTGGCCACCATCCGAATCGGTCTGCTACTGCAGAAAGAAATCCCGCAGCAATTGCAAGTCTAAGAAAGAGTTTGATAATTTTTTTGACCATTACATAAGTTTAAGTCGTACCGCGTTATAATTTCTTACCTATAAATTACACCAAAGTTTCCTGCCTCATAATTTCGGGTTTTTCAATGCCCATAATTTTCAGGATGGTTGGGGCAATATCTCCCAAAACACCATCTTTAACAGCTTTAATTTCATCATCAACAATTATGATTGGTACCGGATTGGTGGTATGCGCCGTATTGGGTGAGCCGTCGGGATTTCGCATGGTTTCGCTATTGCCGTGATCTGCAATTATAATTGTTACATAATGGCTTTCCAAGGCTTGCTCTACGATTGCCCGAGCGCAGTTATCCACAGTTTCACAAGCTTTTACTGCTGCTTCAAAAACACCGGTATGGCCTACCATATCAGGATTTGCAAAATTTAAACAAATAAATTCGGCTGTTTCTTTTTCAATCTCGGGCAAAATCATATCGCGTAATTCGTAGGCGCTCATTTCGGGCTTTAGATCGTACGTGGCTACGGTAGGCGAGGGGCAAAGAATTCGTTTTTCGCCTTCAAAAGGAAGCTCTCTTCCCCCCGAAAAAAAGAAGGTTACGTGTGGATATTTCTCGGTTTCGGCAATGCGAATTTGCTTCTTTTTATTGCTCTCCAAAACTTCGCCCAAAGTATGGTGAAGGTTTTCCTTATTGTAAACTACGTGAATGTTTCCGAAGGAATCGTCGTAATTGGTAAGGGTTACGAAATAAAGGGGAAGGGTTTTCATTCCAAATGTTTCATAATTCTTTTGTGTTAAAACTTCGGTGAGTTGCCTGCCGCGATCAGTTCTAAAATTGAAGAAAATTACAACGTCGTCTTTTTCAATTGTAGCAACGGGTTTTCCTTCCGAATTTGTCATAACGATAGGCTCCATAAATTCATCGGTAATTCCTTCGGCATAACTCTCTTCAATACTTTGCAAAGCATCTTTTGAAGGTTTCCCCTTTCCAAAGCGCAATAAATCATAGGCTTTTTTTACGCGCTCCCAACGTTTATCGCGATCCATGGCGTAATAGCGGCCAATAACTGATGCCAGTTTGCCGCCTGTTTTTTCCAAATGATTCTGCAGGCTTTCCATAAATCCCTTACCAGAATGTGGATCTACATCGCGGCCATCGGTAAAGGCGTGTACATACATATCATTTATCCCAAATTGCTGTGCCGCAGAAAGCAATCCTTTTAAATGGTTTATATGCGAATGTACCCCACCGTTGGAAACTAGACCTATAAAGTGAACTTTTTTATTGTGATAAATAGCGTGATTGAATGCTTTTTCCAACTCTGGTTCACTTTTAAGCGTTCCACTTTCAACCGCCATATTAATTTTGGCAAGATCTTGATAAACTATTCTTCCAGCGCCAAGATTCATATGGCCTACCTCACTATTACCCATTTGGCCGTCGGGCAAACCAACGTTCATTCCGTGAGTTAGCAGTTGCGCGTGCGGATATTTTTTATATAGCGAATCGATAAAAGGCGTGTTGGCCTGCGCGATGGCAGAAACGGCAGGGTCTTGCGTAATTCCCCAGCCATCGAGTATCATTAAAAGTACTTTTTTATTCATGATGCAAAGATAAGTTTATGAGTTTAAAAGTTTATGAATTCGAAAATTTAAACTTTTTTAACCTTCACCCTAAACGCAGTCGAAGGGTTGAATCATTTAAAGCAATTTCGGGTTAATATCGAAAATATTTTCTTTCACGTATTTTGAAACAAACTCTTCGGAAAAATGCTCGTTTCCTAAAATCTTTTCTTCCGAAAGCATTTCTATAACATTAATTCTTTCTTTGTATTCTTCTAGCATCGGGACGGAAATTGGCGCATAACTAAAGTGCCACGGCTCATATTTAAATCCTTTTCGGTTGCCATTATCTGTATAAACTTCGTAAAAATTAAATTTTTCGGCATTTTCGTTTAACCACATTTTAAGTTTACAAAATGGCCCATTGCCGTGAAAATTTTCAGGCATCAGTACATTTGCGGGGCGAGGAGCATTGGCATCAATAATGTCAATATCTGTTCCCCAATGATGGCGCGAAGTACCGGGAATGGTGGAATATTCAATTATTTTTTCGAGTGCTTTTTCGGGTAAAAGGCCCTGATTGGTAAATCGTTTGTACTTTCCTTCAAATATTTCTTTCTGCCGCTGAAAACTTCGGTAGGCAGAAACCACTTCAATATTTATATTTTCTTTTTCGGCGGCAATCTTCATTTTATGGAATGCTTCCTTTGCAGATTTATGCATTTTAGAAGTATAACTATCTCCAACAATATCTGGGTTTCCTTTTCCAATTAATTGGTTCCGCGTAAATTTTTCAGAAAAGCTCTTAAATGAAAATTGTGGAAAAATGACTAAACTTAGCCCTGCAATACCCGAAATTTTAATAAATTCGTTTCGCTTCATTTTATAATTTAGTGAAGTTTTAAAAGTACCAATATTTTGAAAGATAACGCCATTTCAATCAGTTTTATTGATCCCCAGGAAATTTTTAGTATTATTCCATTGATGCAAAAATTAGGAAATTTCGCCGTTGCTGAAAACCTATTAAAGGAACGCTTGCAGGAAATGACCGAGCAAAATTACGAATGTCTCGGTATTTATGATTCCGAACTATTGATCGGTGCCTGCGGCCTGTGGTTTCAGACTCGACATTATGCTGGAAGAAGCCTGGAAATGGATCACGTTATAATAGACGATGCGTACCGGGGCCGCGGTGTGGGTAAAAAATTAGTCGCTTTTGTGAGCCAATACGCAAAAACTAAAGAATGTAATTGGGTGGAACTAAATAGTTATGTGCATAATTTTCCTTCACATAAATTTTTCTACAATCAAGGCTTTGTAGCAAAGGGCTATCATTTTGTGAAAGAGCTGGATTAATTTTATTGAAAAGAAAGATTCCGTGTCCTTCGATACGGAATCTTAATGTACATACTCAAGAAGGATGTTATTCTTTCACCAATTTAAAAGTGCCCTGCAACTGTGCTTTGTTAGTAATAGATATAAAATATACTCCCTGTTGCAAATCTGCTATGTAAATAGATTGACCGTTGGATAACATTCCCTGTTTAACACTTCTTCCCATACTGTCATAAATACTATATACAACTGCATCCTTGGTGGTAATATTTATGTAGTCGGTAGCGGGATTAGGAAAGATATTGAGGTTTTCAATATCGTTGCTTCCTACCGAAAGAGTAGGGGTGCAATCACTGGAAATAGTAGGTAATTCTGTGGGGTTGACTTGGATATTTTGGTCCATTTCATCTGTAATTACCGCCGTGGCATTTACGAAATCAAAATTTGTGGGCGTTGGATTGATCGCAATGTCCAGTTTGTCACAATCGTTTATTTTGTCGGGCAATGTTTTGAACAGATCTGCTTCTGTGTACGTAATACTGGGATCGGTTTTATATCCTACATGAAAATAATAGGCCAGGCCATCGTCGCCAATAGCTCCAAAACTGATATCAGGATAATAGATAAGGGGCATTTGTCCGTTCCAAAAATTGAATTCGTCCCCAGAAGGCTCGGAATGGGTAACTAAATATTGATAGTTCGCAGACACGGGGTTTCCAGAGCCCTTTTCAAATTCGTAAACAAAAATATTGCTTTGTCCAAAATGGTTGTTTCCAGCAGAGTCAGTCCAGTTTTCGGTTCTGTCATACCCTGTAATGACCAAGTTGTTGCTATTTTGAAACGACTCCATAAGGGTAAAACCATAGCGGTTTAGTTCGTTTGAAGTTGCCACCCAACTTTGGGCACTGTTGATGTTGCCGGTTACATTATCCAATACAGCGACTCCAAAAAGATGGGTTGCGGAATAATTGGAAAGCATATAGATTTGATCTGTACTTGCTTCGTAATACGCATCAACACTTACATCTTGGGAGTTTCCAAATACGTGGCTTTTATTCCACACCAAGTTTCCTTGAAAATCGATTTTTTGTGCCAGAATGGAGAGTTGCCCCGTATTCACATCGTTGGTACTTCCCGTAAGAAAATAGCCATCACTGGTTTCGGTAATATTGTTTACCGCATCAAAATCTTGGCTGCCGGAAGTGCTGTTGGTATGCAGCACCCAAAATACGCCCAAGGTACCGTAAACCCGCATAACAAAACCCGCATTGGCCGCTCCCGTAGATACGGCATACGAATCACTGTTAAAACCACCCACAACGAAACCTTCTTCATTTAAACCATCGCCATTGGCATCGTTAATGACATAGGAGATGTGCAACCCTCTTGAATTGAAACTCGGGTTGGGAATACTGTAACTTTTTGCGTTTACCATTGCGCCTGTAGCTGCATTTACTTTAGCAATAAATACATTTTTCACACCATTTACATCAATGGATCCCGTTATGGCAACTTCGGAGGGCAGGCCAGAAATTTGGTATGGCTCAATGTCGAAAAAACGGGCTTTAGGCAAGGAGACGGTATAATCTTTATGCCAAATAACAGTACCGGAAGCATCTACTCGCTGTAGAAATGGCGTATAGTTTTGCATGGATGCATCAAAAAGGTTTCCGCAAACAAAATAATCATCGGTTCCGTCATTCGCAGGTTCGATGTTAAGGTCGTGAAAGTGTCTTTGGTCGTTCGTAGTTACACTTTTCTGAAAGGTCTGTGCTTGTATTTGTAGTGAACAAAAAGCACTTACAAGAAATAAAAGTAGTTTTGTTTTCATTTCGGTTGTTTTTTAGGTTACCTACTCTGTTTTGGCTTTTCGGTTTCTGCCTTGTTTACTTCTATATCATTTTATTGAATAATTGTTTTCTAAGTTTGAGTAATAATTGTAGGAAAAACTTCCATGTGCTTAAAGTAATAACATGTTTACCAAGCAACTAAACAACTATAACTATCTGATATACAAATATATAAAAGCTATATAAAAAAATATACTAATCTCAAAAAAAATACTGCCAGGTCTTTAAAAAAACAAAGAGATTTTTCTTTTTTTGAAGTAATTCTAAAGATATGCAAGTAGGAAATTTCAACCCATAATTATTAATTTATGGGTGTTTAGTTAGCTGGAATGCCAATCGGTTTTGTGAAAGATTATGTAAAGAAAAAACTCTCTAATTGGGTCGTGTTCAATAGTTATTCACATAAATTTTTCTACAATCAAGGCTTTGTAGCAAAGGGCTATCATTTTGTAAAGGAATTATAAATATAGGTGAAAACCTAAATCACACTCACACTTTTGAACCTTTTACAGAAAGTTGATCAACGTATCGGGTTCTATTTCATACGGTTGCTTTCCCTGTTCAAAAATTCGCGCTTTAAACTTTCCTTTGAGGATAATCTTGTTATTTATAACTCGAAGCCAACTACCTTCGCGCAGCCCCACCACTGGCACGGTGCTTTGTGTATGAAATTCGGCAATCCGGGTTTCGCGAGTCTCGCCCATATGTTTGCTATCTGGATTTGGATCTAAATAATGCGGATTTAAGTTAAACGGAATAACGCCCAAGGTTTTAAATGATGGCGGATAGACTATTGGCATATCGTTGGTTGTTTGCATAGAAAGACCGCAGATGTTGCTGCCGGCACTTGTTCCCAAGTATGGCAAGCCATTAAAAATTGCTTCACGTAGTGGTTGCATTAGTTGTAACCGATAAAGAGAACTCACCAAAACAAATGTGTTGCCGCCCCCTGTAAATACACCTTTGGCAGTTTTTAGAGCCTCAATTGGGTTTTTAAACGTATGCAATCCAACCAACTTCTTGTTTATTTTTTTGAAGATTTTTGCTGCTCTATCGGTGTATTCATCGTGGCTAATTCCGCCGGGTCGGGCATAGGGAATAAATATAATTTCATCAGTATCTTTAAAAAGTTGTGCCATTTCTTCGGTTAAATAATCTAAGTATTCCCCACCAAAAACGGTGCTTGTGCTTGCTATAATTAATTGCCGCGTAGCATGGTTTTCTGTGGGTTGGCCCGGTTCGAATTTATTTTCATCTGCGTGATTCATAATATTCAATTTTTAAGATGTGTAAATTTAACCATTGAAAACGTAAACTTTACCTTTTCACTAACAAAACAAATATGTACTTTTAGTGAATGACAAAAAAACTACTCCTTTTTTTCTTTATCGCAGTTTCTTCTACTTTAATTGCACAGGATATAAAGCGCACAAAAGTATCGGGTAAAATACACGTGCCTCAAGGCGAAGATGCAGAAGGTATTTCTGTGTACAATATATCTTCGCAAAATGGGACTATTACCAACGCCGATGGAAGTTTTGAAATTAATTTGGCCGAAAATGACCGCGTGCAAATTGCCGCGCTGCAATACCAATCGTTTACCGTGGTAATTGATAAGGAAATTGTGGATAGACGGAAAATGAATATTTTTTTAAATCCTGCCGTAAATCAGTTAGAGGAAGTAGTGGTACGGCCGTACGATCTCTCCGGAAATATAAATGTGGATGTAAAAAAAATACCAACCTATAACGTTACTAAAGATTGGGATCTCAGTTACGGGAATTTGGAATACGGTTATACTTTTGTGCCAGACGATAAAACAGCCATTGCTGGCAATGCAGCCGAGGAAGCCCTCCACGGCAATGCGCTTACCAATGGAGCCAATGTTTTAGCGCTATTAGGCGGGGTGGCACAGATGCTTTTTCCAAAAGGAAATAAAATATCGCCCGTAGAACAACAAGACGATCAAAATACAATTAGCAATAATATTCAACAGCGTTTTAGTAAAGATTTTATTGCTGCTAATTTTAATATTGCTGAAGAAAAGGCCGTTGATTTTCTGTTTTTTGTTCAAGAGAATGGTTTGGAAAAGGAATTGTTGAAACCAGAAAACGAAATGCAATTAATGGAATTTCTTTTTACAAAAAGTGAAGAATATAAAAAACGAAGTGAATAAATTGGCCTACAATTTTTCTGGACTTTTTTAAACTGAAAAAAGATGCCAATGCTGTTTTGAAACTTTCCTTGAAATTTGTAACATTTATTCGTAATGCCCGTCTTATATTTTTATTAATTTTCCCCTTACATGAAGTTTTCTAAAATTCTCCTTTTATTGCTTGTTTTTCCTTTAATGTCAGGTTCAAATGCGCATAAATTTTACGTAAGTATTACTAAAATTGAATATGTAAAGGAAAAAAATTCGCTTCAGATTATTGCTAAAATTTTTACTGACGATATTGAAGATGCACTTCAGCAACGGTATGATTCTTCACTTTCACTGGACACAGAAAAAGAAACGCCCACAACCAATGAAGTTTTACAAAACTATCTTTTGGAGAAAATTCATATTAAAGTGAACGGCAGTGCTGTAAAACTCAATTATTTGGGAAAGGAATACGATACCGATATGCTGGTTGCTTATTTGGAGGTTGTAGATTTAAAGGAATTAAAAACTATTGAAATTGAAAATAAAGTGTTGCTAGAAATGTTTAGTGAACAGCAAAACATAATTCATTTAAAAACCCCGACTACCCGACGAAGTTTGATTCTCGACAATGATGAGCCACGGGGAAAATTAAAATTTAATTAATACATTGCCAACCTATTTTTTAAAATACCAGAATTAATATGAAAGTATTCAAATCCCTATTTCTTACGGTGCTATTTTTAGCTTCAGCGACAGTATCTGCGCAGGACGAAACTGAAAACAACAAGCGAGAATCTGGCCACTACAACACCAATCGTTTTAAACAACTCTATCAAGAATTTTCAACACCCAATATGTTTCGAACTGCAAGCGGCGCGCCGGGTCCCAGCTATTACCAGCAACAGGCGGACTATGTTATGGACATAGAATTGGACGATAAAAACAAGAAACTTTCGGGTTTTGAAACCATTACCTATTCAAACAATTCGCCCGACCCGCTTGAGTTTCTTTGGGTGCAATTGGACCAGAACAAAAGGGCAAAGGACTCAAAGTCACCCTTGATTGAGCCTTCCGATGCACTCCCTGGCGATATGGCCGAAAATTTTGTAAAGAATTATATGTGGACCCCGTTTGACGGCGGGTTCAATATTCTTGAAGTAAAGGACGCCAAGGGCAATCCGTTGAAATATACCATCAACCAGACGATGATGCGGATTGATATGCCGAAAGTTTTAAAGCCCGGAGAAAAATTCGTCTATTCAATAAAGTGGTGGTATAACATCAACGACCATGTGGTAGATCGGGCTCGTAGCGGGTACGAAACGTTTGAGGACGGCAATCGCGGTTATGTCATCGCCCAATTCTATCCCCGGATGGCGGTTTATAACGATGTGGAAGGCTGGCAGCACAGTCAGTTTTGGGGAAGGGATGAGTTTGCGTTGCCCTTCGGAAATTTTGAAGTGAACATCACCGTGCCCGCAGACCACATACTGGATGCCACGGGAGAACTTCAAAATAGAAAGGATATTTTCACCAAGGAAATGATGGCACGCTATGAAGCCGCCAAAAAATCATTTGACAAGCCTGTCGTCATCGTAACCCAAGCCGAAGCGGAAGCCGCTTCAAAAGGTTTTGCAACGGCAAAAAGAACTTGGAAATTTAAGGCCGAGAACGTGCGCGACTATGCCTTTGCAACTTCCCGAAAATACATTTGGGATATGATGGCCGTGAAAATGGGCAGTGGTTCCGTAATGGCAGTGTCACTATATCCACCCGAATCCAATCCACTTTGGGAAGATTGGTCCACCCGAGCGGTTGCCAGTACTTTAAAGACCTATTCTCGGATGACTTTTGATTACCCCTACCCAAAGGCAATTTCGGTAAGTGCAAAAAACCAGGGAATGGAATACCCCATGATTTGCTGGAACCACGGACGCCCAAACAAAGATGGAACCATCAGCGACCGTACAAAATATGGAATGATAAGCGTGATAATCCACGAAGTGGGGCATAACTATTTCCCGATGATCGTAAATAGCGACGAGCGCCAATGGACGTGGATGGATGAAGGTTTAAATACATTTACACAATACGTGGCAGAGCAGGATTTTGGAGAGGAATACCCAGAAGCTATTGCGCCTAACAGAAAATATCCGTCTCGTCGCGGTCCCGCAAAAAACATAGTTGATTATATGGCAGGCGATCAAAGCCAGTTGGCGCCCATTATGACCAAGGGGCTCAATACCTATAATTTTGGCGCAAATGCCTATGCAAAACCTGCAACGGCACTTAACATTCTTCGCGAGACCATTATGGGTCGTGAACTTTTCGATTTCGCCTTTAAAACCTACGCCAACCGCTGGATGTTTAAGCACCCTACTCCTGAGGATTTTTTCAGGACGATGGAAGATGCCTCCGCAATCGATCTGGATTGGTACTGGAGAGAGTGGTTCTACACAACCGATTATGTGGATATTGGCGTGAAAGAGGTGAAGAAATTTTACGTTACTTCCAAAATAAATACGGAAGCCAGACAAATGATGGACGCCAATGGTATAAAGGAGAGCGATTTGCCGCCTTTGGTATATTTTGTAAAAGAGGATAGTGAGGATTTTGAGGAAAGTATGCGCGATGTGAAAATTGAAGACGTAAAAACGCTTAAGGAATATATAGCCGATAATATTCCTGCGGAAGAGCGGGCCAACCTAAAAAATCCGAGATTTTTCTACGAGATTATATTTGAAAAGCCCGGAGGAATCCCGATGCCAATAATTGTTCAGTTGACTTACAGCGATGGAAGCTCTGAAAGAATAACCTATCCTGCTGAAATATGGCGCAAAAATGATGAATCCGTTGGCAAGTTTTTTGGATCTGAAAAAGAAATTATCAAAATTGAGGTAGATCCAGACGAAGAAACCGCCGACATTGACACGAGCAACAATACTTGGCCAAAACGCAAAAAATTGGGTGCTTTTGATAAATTCAAAAATAAAACCAAAACAGACTAAAAGATAAATGCTTTAAATTCCTTCTTCCAAAGGCTGTGAAGAAGGAATTTTTGCATTAATTCAATTTTAGAAAAACTCTACCCGGAGCACCAAAAAATCATAAGTCATTACTATATTTGTACCATGATTTCACAGGCAATTTTTCTTTTTATCAGTGGCGCCGAAATAGGGTTTATTTTGTTTATAATACTCCTAGTGTTTGGCGCAGACAAAGTGCCGGAAATTGCACGTGGCCTGGGCAAAGCTATGCGACAAGTAAAAGATGCCACAAACGATATTAAATCGGAAATTACCAAAAGTGCCGAAAAACAAGGGATAGATATTGATATTTCTAAAGACGTTAAACAACAAATAGACAAAGTAAAAGAAGACGTTGAAGAAGTTACTGGCCCCGTTAAAAGAAGATTCTAAAATTTTATCTGAATTTATTTTAGCCAATATATCGCGAAATAGTTAGGCCATCCCGAATAGGGAGAATTACAGTTTCCAGTTTTGAATGCTCGTTCAAGAGTTTATTATAGTGTAGTAGAGCTTTTGTATCGTCATCGCCTTCCTTCAATTCTTCAACAACCTTTCCGCTCCACAGTACATTATCGCTTAAAATCACTGACCCCTTTTTTAACTTTGGAAGAATGATTTCCAAATAGTTGGGATAATTATTTTTGTCGGCATCAATAAACACCAAATCGAAGGTTTTTTCGAGTTTAGGAATGACCTCCAAAGCATTTCCCAAATGCTGAAAAATCTGCTTTCCGAAAGGTGATTCATTAAAATATTTTCGTTGGAAATCATACAATTCCTCGTTGATGTCTATGGTGTGAAGTTCGCCATTTTCCTGTATCCCTTCCGCTAAACAAAGTGCCGAATACCCCGTATAGGTACCAATTTCCAAAATGTTTTGAGGACGAATCAATTTTGAAAGCATACTCAAAATCCGGCCTTGTAAATGTCCGCTCAGCATGCGTGGTTGCAGCTGTTTCTGCCAAGTTTCCCGGTTTAATTTTTGAAGTAATTTTGGTTCAGGATGTGAATGTTTTTCTACGTAATCGTTTATTTTTTCGGGAAGGAAATCCATGGCTATGTAGTTTTCGTGTCTTAAATCAATTCTTTATACGTTTTGTTTTCAGTGCTCTCAACAAATTCATCCAACAATCTTTTATTGATTGAAATGTTATTCGGCACTATTCGCAAACGATATTTACTTTCCCCAATAAAGGTGAAAAGATCGCGCCGATCCAGTTTTTGCGAATCATCCAATTGTAGAATATCATTTATATTTTCAATAATTCGGGTAAGATATGTTTGGTTTTTAATTTCTCCACCAAGGTTTACAGGAATAGTCTGCGCTTCGCCTTCGGTGTATTTTCTGCGGATGGCAAATTTCAAAAGATTTTTATACTGCGTGGTTTTTGATCCAAAATCGATAGTCTGATCGTAAATGTTTTTCGTTGGGATGTTTAGTTTCACCAAACTCCAATCCAAAAAATGGATTGTAATTTCATTCGGTTTTGGTGTGCTTGCAAGCCGAATAACCCAAGTTGTCGCCAAAACCAAAAAGATTGAAATCAAGGAAGTTTTCGCAATAATTTTGATGAAGTTGTTGCTGAAATCATTTCCGAAGGTGAGAAAAACTTCAGAAATTTGGGAAACGAAAATCAAAACTATCACCAAAATTGAAATGACGCCAATCACTCTCAACCCGCGATAGGCAAAAGTTCTATAGAATGAAATGCCCAATAAATAGCACAAAAATGCCGAGAGCATTAAATCCGGAATTCCGCTAATCCGTATGTTTTTTATGATATTATTTTCGCCCAAAACAAAAGGCAAAACGAATGTGAGAACCGAGGTTAAAATAATAACCGCAATAATTTTTTTGATGTTTTTTTTATGATGATAAATAAAGCCCGGCGCGTAATAAAAGTAGAAAAGCGCCAGCAGCAAAAACATGTTGTTAACAATTGAAAATAGGTTTACTGCCAACTGATAACCTTGAGTTTCGGTATAATTGAATATGGTTCCACCATATATCCAACATCCAGAAATTACCCAAATAAACATAGCCAGATTTAGGTAAAGCAATCCTTTATCTACTCGTTTTTGCGAATCGTTTTCTTCTAGAAGTTGACTAAAACGCGCTCGGATATTAAACCAAAGTGCAAGCAACAAAACCCCGCCAATAAAGGAAATACATATATGCGAGAGAATGTAGAATTTAGCTACTTCTGTCATTTTATCCCAAAATTCGATTAACTAATTTTTTCTTTGCGGTTTCATCATCGCCACATAACCACTGAATTACATTGTCTTCCCACATGGCATCGGCCTGGTCTTGGGTTACAATATTGCGTTCTAAGGCAAGATCTAAAATTTTCCCTGGATATGAAGATTGGGGTGCGCTTTCCATTTCGCCCAGCGGATACGGATCATCGAGCCCAACCAAAACCTGTTTTGCGCCTTGGTTTCTTACTACCAATTCCAATGATCCTGTGTCGTGAACTAAAGTGTCGAAAAAAATATTTTTATGTCCAACAGATTTCCGTGGATGTGTTTTCCCTTCAAAAAGATCGGGGCGACCATCAAAACCTTGAATTCTTCTTCCCAAATTTATCTGTGCCAACTGGCCGCCGTGGGCAAAGCAGGTCCGCATTCCTGGGTATTTATCTGCGTAGCCGTTTAAAGTTAGGAAATGATAGGCATCTGCACATTGGGCGAGCATCCAAATAAGGTGGAATCTCCAAGCGGTATTTTCGAGTTTTATGAATTTTTCGCCATCGTAGGGATGTATTTCAACTGCTAAATTATATTTTGAAGCAAGTTCAAAAATAGGTTCGTTTTCTTCGTCAAAAATACATCGCCACGTTCCGATGGTATCCATGTAATGGGTAGGCAAACACAACAATTGAAGTCCAAGTTCTTCCACGCAGCGTTCAATTTCCCAAAGTGCGCCACGTACAAAACCAGGGTGAACTACAAAACCGCAGGTAAATTTTGATGGATTGTTATGTTGAATTTTTGCGTTAAAATCATTCTGAAAACGCAAGGCTTGCTTCATTTCTTCCACACGCAGCCCGTTTCCATAGAGTTGGGACAGGTTTAAAACCACGGCGTGATCTATTTTAAATCGTTCCATCCACTCCAATTTTTCATTTAAAAAGAAACTGGAATCGGTTACGGGACGGCTCCAATCTTTTTGGAGCATATATTTTCGGTCTTTATCTACCCAAAAAATTCCCTTATCCTGCATAAACTGTGGAATTTCTTCAGGATAGGGTAGAAGGTGTGAGTGGCCGTTAATGCGGAGTTTTCGTTTCATATGAATCCCCTGCGAAGGCAGGGGTCTTATTAATTTAAACTAAATTTTTCTAAAGTTACAAACTTTTTAGGATGCAGACCTACAAGGGGCCCGCCGAAAGGGCGGGAACACCTTGCAGGTCCAAGTCTTGTTACAAACTTTTGGTGCGCCCGCCATCCACGGGAAGATTGATTCCGTTTATGTAGCTGGCAGCTTCGGTTGCTAAAAACGCAACGGCATTTGCTATCTCTCCCGGCTGTGCAAAACGTCGGGCGGGAACGAGGTTTTTCATAAAATCGCTGGCTTCTTTTTCGGTTTTGTCCATTTTTTTGGCGGCGTTGCCAACAATATCTTCTAGTCGGTCTGTAGCTGTAAAACCCGGTAATACATTGTTTACCGTTATCCCGAATTGACCCAATTCATTGGCCAAGGTTTTGCTCCAGCTCGATACGGCGCCACGTATAGTGTTGCTTACGCCAAGCCCATCTATGGGCTGCTTTACCGAAGTGGAGATAATATTTATAATTCTGCCATAATCTGCTTCCTTCATTCGTGGAACCAAAGCCTGTACCAATATTTGATTGCAAATTAAATGCATTGAAAAGGCTTTTTCGAACTCATCGGTTTCTGCCGAAAAGATGGGTCCGCCTTTCGGTCCGCCGGTATTGTTCACCAATATATGAAAGGTTTTGTTCGAAGCTGCCAGCTCCGCCTTTTGTTTCACCTGTTTCGGATTTGTAAAATCTGCTACAAAATAATTGTGTTTTTGACCTTTTTCGTGTGGCAATTCGATTAAAGTTTCCTTTAATTTTTCTTCATTACGAGCAACCAAAGTTACCGTTGCTCCCAATTTTGCCAATTGAATTGCAGTTGCTTTCCCAATGCCTGCAGTACTTCCGCAGACCATTGCATTTTTATTTGTTAAATCTAAATTCATTTATTGTAGTATTGAGTATTGAGTATTGAGTATTGAGTATTGAGTTTTCGATTTCGATTTGAGTTTCAGTTTCGTTTTTACTCATATTTTATACAAATATTCTTCGCTTCCGTAAAAAAACGAAGTGCTTCAAATCCGCCTTCGCGACCTACACCGCTGTCTTTCATTCCGCCGAAAGGAGTTCGTAAATCGCGGTTTAACCACGTGTTCACCCAAACAATTCCAGCTTGAATTTCTTTTGAAATACGCATCGTTCTATTTAAATCTGAAGTCCAGAGCGTTGACGATAAACCATATTTTACCGAATTAGCCATTTGCAATGCCTCTTCGTCGGTTTCAAAAGGCATAATTGTAACGACGGGGCCGAAGATTTCTTCTTGGTTTACGCGGCATTGATTGTCAAAAACTTCGATTACTGTGGGTTCCAAGTAGTAACCATTTTCAAAGTTTTTCACTGTTACTTTATTTCCACCGTAAAGAATTTTTCCGCCTTCCTTTGTGGCGAGATTTATATACGATTGAACTTTTTCCAAATGTGGTTTTGAAACCAAAGCTCCAATATTTGTTTCGGCATCAAACGGATTTCCTATTTTCAGCTGTTTTACTTTTTCAACAAAATCTTTTTTGAATTTTTCGTAAATCGGTTTTTCAACAAAAATCCTACTTCCGCAAAGGCAGATTTGGCCTTGATTTGAAAACGAAGAGCGAACGGTTACGTCCAGCATTTTTTCATAGTCGCAATCGGCAAAGATGAGGTTTGGGTTTTTTCCGCCCAATTCCAAAGACAATTTTTTAAACATTGGTGCAGCGGTGCGGGCAATGTGTTCGCCCGTTTTTGTGCCGCCGGTGAAAGAAATGGCTTTAATGTTTTTATGCTCCACAATGGCCTGCCCTGCGGATGGTCCCGTGCCGTGAACGATATTTAAAACGCCTTTTGGCAACCCTGCTTCGGTACATATTTCACCCAAAAGAAAAGCGGTCATTGGAGTCACTTCGCTTGGTTTTGCTATTACCGTATTTCCTGCGGCGATTGCGGGTGCGATTTTCCACGAGAACAAATACAACGGAAGATTCCACGGCGAAATACAGCCCACTACTCCTAACGGCTGTCGTAGGGTGAAATTCATCGTATTCAATCCAACGCTTTCGTGTGCTTCGCTGGAAAATTGTGTGATTGCATTTGCGAAAAAACGGAAGTTTGCCGAAGCTCTTGGAATATCAACTGCCAAAGCCAAACTCAAAGGTTTGCCGTTATCTTTTGCTTCGGCTTTGGCCAAATCGACCAGGTTTTTATCAATTAAATCTGCAATTTTTAAAAGAATTTTACTTCGCTCGTCTATTGTGGTATTGCTCCATTTTGGGAAGGCTTCCTTCGCCGCCTGATATGCGTTTTCAATATCCTCGCCATTTGAATTTGCTATCTGCGAATACACTTCGCCATTGGAAGGATTGTAATTATCCAACCATTTTTTTGAAAGTGGTTCAACGTATTCGCCGTTTATGTAGTTTAAGATTTTTTGCATTACCTAGTTTTTTTCAGCAAACATTTCCTCAAATGCACTGTAAACTGCTAAATGAAGAGCATCACCGTGGTCTTGTTCTTTTAGAAATTTATAATGTAACTCGGTATTCTTCTTCTTCGTTTTCATCAATTTTTCATAGAGTTCCGTTGCAACTCTTTTCATCCAATCTCCCTCTTCGCCTACGGCTACAAAAATTGATTTATTTGTTTTGTATGGTTCGGGCGTGGTTTTCAGCAAAGATTCGTAATCATACCATAAACTTGGACTTACAATGATATAATTATCGAACATATCTGGTTTTTTGAAAAGTATTTCAGTTGCCAAAAGACCCCCTAAAGATTGGCCAATGAGTGTTTTTTCCGAAGAAACATTATATGTTTTTTCAATGAGTGGCTGAACTTCTTCATCTATAAATTTTATAAATAGCGCGGAATGCCCCGTAGTTGGATATTTTTTTACATATTCCTTATCGGTTGAAGGATAGGTGTAATCTTTTTTTCTATCAATATTCGCTATTCCCACTACAATTGTTTCGGGCACCAAATTTATCCACGAAAATGAACCGAACTGCACAAGGCCGGCGATATGCAAAAAATCCTCATCTATTGAACCATCGAGCAGATAAATGACGGGATATTTTTTTGAAGCATCCACGGAATAACTGTTGGGCAAATAAATATTTAAAATTCTATTTTCATTTAAAACTTTTGAATGAAAGCTAACTGTTTCACCAATAGATAATGGCTTTTTATCCACGATTTCCTGTGCCGCAACGGTGAAAATTGCGATCATAAAAATTGCCATGGATGAAATGATTTTTATTTTCATATGTTACC
Source organism: Aequorivita flava (assembly GCF_038742595.1). Taxonomy (NCBI): domain Bacteria; kingdom Pseudomonadati; phylum Bacteroidota; class Flavobacteriia; order Flavobacteriales; family Flavobacteriaceae; genus Aequorivita; species Aequorivita flava. The sequence continues at coordinate 67,281 of NZ_JBANCF010000005.1, forward strand.
GTGGTTTATAGGCCATAGCCTTTATCTCTACCACCAAATGCGGATGCGGCAATTGATGCACAGCAACCGTAGTACGTGTTGGTCCTGTTTCTTTGTTGAAATATTCGGCGTACACTTGGTTGTACCCGGCAAAGTCGTTCATATTTACTAAAAAACTGGTTACGTCCACCACATCGGCCATTGTTGCGCCTTCGGTGGCTAAGTAATCTTTTATGTTTTCGAGCACGGCACGGGTTTGTTCCTTTATATCGAAATGCATCGTGCCCAATTCGTCAATTTTATTAACGCCTGCAAAAGTGTTGTCAGGCAAACGCGAACTTGTACCGCTAATAAATATAAAATCGCCCACGCGCTTTACGTGCGGATATGCGCCGCGCGGCGTTGCTTTTCCTTCCACTACATTCCCGCGAAGGCGGGAATCTTTTTCATTGTTTTCCATAGTTTGCTTTTAATCCTGCAAGGTTTTCAAAACCTTGTAGGTCTTTATTATTGTGATTTATACCTACAAGGTGGCCTGCGGCAACACCTTGCAGGAAGTATTTAGCCAAACGCCACTTCATCATCGTGAAGAATGGCTTCGGTTTCTTTTTTTACCAGTTCTAGTTTTTCTTTTAAAGACATTTCTTCCGAAATTTTTCCATCGTCCAAAAGATTTAAAATTGCTTTGTCTTGTGCGCGTCCGCGTTTCAATGCTTCGGAGTACGAAATAGATTCCTTAAAGGTAACCAAAGAATATTTGCTGTAATACTCTTCAGGGAATTCTGCTTCAAAAACGGTTTCCAGTTTCCTTTTGCGTTGGAAAATTTCCATTGCCGTGTGCTCTTTCATTTCGTGGAAATTATCTACTGCCAAATCTGCGATAGCATCGGCATCCTTTTTCCTTCTTTTTTCGTATTCTGAAAAAACTATGTTCCAATCAACTTCTTTCTTTTGGAGAGGTTGTTGGAGGCTTGATAATACTTCATCAAAAACCACCACATCTTCGAAGGAAGCGTTCATTCCCTGTCCGTAAAATGGAACGATGGCATGTGCGGCATCGCCCATTAATAGTACTTTTCCGAAGGAATGCCAGGGCGAACACTTTACCGTGCCCAACTGCCCGATGGGATTGGTAAAAAATTCATCGGCTAGGTTGGGAATCATTTCTACCACATCGGGAAATTCCTTATTGAAATATTCGTACACCATTTCTGGCGTTGTTAAATTGGCGAAACAATAGTCGCTATTTTCATACGGAAGAAATAATGTTACGGTAAAACTACCGTCCAGATTTGGTAGTGCAATAAGCATATCTTCGCCGCGCGGCCAAATGTGCAGGGCGTTTTTATAGGTTCTATAACCACCGTTTTCGGTAGCGGGAATTTCCAGTTCTTTATAACCGTGGCTAAGCCATTGTTGTGAAAAACTAAACAGAAATTTATGGCTGTCGAACATATTTTTCCGCACTGCTGAACCTGCGCCATCTGTGCCGAAAATTACATCTGCCTGAATTTTAAGTTCCTTTTTAGTGTTGAAATCTTTAAATACTGCAGAAGCGTTTTCCAAATCAACTTCTTCACAAGCGTGGTTGAAAATAATTTTTACGTTCGGTATTTTTTCGGCTTCATCTAATAACAACATATTTAAACCGGGGCGGGAAACAGAGTTAATATATTCGTCTTTTCTACCGCTATACGGACTCAAAAATGTATTGCTTTTTGCATCGTGAATCATCCTGCCATTCATTGGGATACAGAGTTTTTTCGCTTCCTCTTCAACACCTGCAAGTCGCAAACCGCGCAGACCGCGATCACTCAGTGCTAAATTTATAGAGCGACCCGCATCTTGAGTTACTTTTCGTAAATCGGGGCGTTTTTCTACTAAGGTTACTTCAAAACCGCGCTGCGCCATTCGCAAAGCGAGGAGGCTTCCGCAGAGGCCGGCACCGATTATTAGGATATTGTTCATTGTCAATTTTTATTTTTATTCTCCATCCTGCAAGGTTTTTAGATCTCTCCTGCAAGGTTTCCAAAACCCTGTAGGTATTTAAATCTTTAGCTTGAAGACCTACAAGGAGGCCTGCGGCAAAACCTTGCAGGTTAGTTTAAAATTTCCTTTAATTTTTCCGAAAATCGAAATACATCTTCAAAACTATTATAAAGTGGGGCGGGAGCAACGCGAATTACATCCGGTTCGCGCCAATCGCTTATTACACCTGCTTCGGTGAGTTTGGTATGTAGGCGCTTGTCGGCATTTTTCACTTGAATTGAAAGCTGGCAACCGCGTTCTTCCGGGTTTCGTGGGGTTATAATTTTAATGGAGCTGTTATTCATTTCCTCTAAAAGAAATTCCAAAAAACCAGTTAGTTTGTCAGATTTTTTCCGAAGGTTATCAAAACCCGCCTCCTCAAAAGTATCTAACGAGGCACGAATTGCAGCCATTGATAAAATTGGCGGATTACTGAGTTGCCAACCTTCGGCGCCCGGGAGGGCATCAAACTCGTGCCGCATATTAAAACGTGTTTTTTTATTGTGGCCCCACCATCCTGCAAAGCGATTTAATTTTTCATTATTGGCGTGGCGTTCGTGAACAAAGCAACCGCCCAAACTTCCCGGGCCGCTGTTTAAATATTTATAGGTGCACCAAACGGCGAAGTCTGCTCCAGAATCGTGCAAATTTGGTTGAATATTGCCTGCGCCGTGTGCCAAATCGAAACCGACCATGCAGTTGTATTTATGGCCGAGCTCGGTAATTTTTTTTAAGGGAAAGGATTGGCCTGTGTAATAATTGGTGCTGCCAATCATTAACAAAGTTATTTCGTTGCCGTGGTTTTTTAAAATTTCCTCCAAATCTTCAAACCGGCAAAGTTCTTCGCCAGCTCTGGGTTTCCAAAGAATCAGGCCATCCTTCGGGTTTATTCCGTGAAATTTTAATTGGCTTTCCACTGCGTATTTATCGCTGGGAAACGCGTCGCTTTCAACCACAATTTTATACTTTGTTTTTGTGGGTTGATAAAATGAAACCATCATTAAATGAAGGTTGGTCGTAAGTGTATTCATTACAACTACTTCCGAAGGTTTTGCGCCCACAATTTTGCTCATAGTTGCGGTTAAAAATTCGTGGTAGGGAAGCCAAGGATGCTTGCCTTCAACATGCCCTTCAACGCCCAGATTTGCCCAATCTGTAAGTTCTTCTTTTATATATTCTGAAGTTATTTTGGGCTGCAGTCCGAGTGAATTTCCACAGAGATAAATAAGTGTTTCTCCGGAAGGATTTTTTGGAATATGAAATCTATTTCTGAAAGATGCTAAGCTGTCTTCGGCATCTTGTTTTCTTGCGTATTCTAAAGAGTTTTGGAACATTGGGCTGTGTTGGATTTTATCGGCTTTTCACAAAAATAGGAATTAAAATTTGTTTAATTGGCAGTTTCTTTTTCCACCGAAATATTAGTGAAATACAACTTAAAATTGTCGGTGCTATCCTTATGGGTTTTTGCAATTTCAATTCCGTTAAAATCTTCGTAATCTTCCCAAGTTGTGCTCATAGTGGGTTTTTCGGCATTTGCCTTTCTGTAATTCCACTCTCTGATTTTAAGGTTTTTGTCATAAAAAAAGTCGTAGGAATCGCCAGGCGTATATCCTCCATCATTGCCATAAACAATTGTTAATTGATTTAAAGTATCTTTTGAAATTGGAGCCACGGCATTATCCTTTTCCGAAAATGTAATACCTTCATCCCAAACCAATTGAAAGGGAGCCAATAACCAATATTTATCGTTAATAAAAGCTGCGTCGGTTTTTTGGGTTAAACTATCCATTTGCGAACGGTTGTAGTTTATGGTATCCGTAGCCGAAATCATTGTTACTGTTGCAGTTTTTGGTTTCCAGATCCACGAGCGATGAAAATGGTTTTCGCCGCGATCTACATTAAAAGTGAATGCAATTTCTGAAACTTTATTCCAGCTATTAAGGCCGTTGGCGTTTGCAATTTGATGCCGAATATCTATATTTTGAATAGAATCGGTTTTGAGTACAATTCCGTCGGCATTTTTGTTTGCAGATTTTTGGTTGTTATTACAGCCACTCAGCGTTAAAGCACACAAGAGTAGAACATACGTATATTTCATAGATTGAGATGTTTTATGTAAAAGTAAGGAATACTTTTGGCTTTCATATTTTTTGTATTTTTAATCTTTGGAAACATTAAATTCTATTTGCTATGCGCGTAATTGATAATAAGGAAAAAAATAGATTTGAAGCTGAAGTTGATGGCCACAAAGCTATTATTGAATATACTGTAAAACCCGGTGTATTATCGTTAGATCATACTGAAGTTCCCAAAGAACTTTCGGGTCAGGGAATTGCAAGTGAAATGACCGAAATGGTTTTGTTGCAAATTGAACTCAGGGGCTTAAAAGTTATTCCCACCTGCCCGTTTATTAAAAAATATATTGAAAAACATCCTGAATGGAAGTCGATTGTAGAAAACTAATATAAAAAAGGCCCTTTCAAAAATGTTTGAAAGGGCCTTTTGTTTTTGTTCTATTTTAATTAATCTACTGCGTCTTCTATATCGTCCGCAACGTCTTCAATTTCGTCTCCTACTGTTTTATTTTCGCGACAGCTTACAAAGCTAGTGCTCATTAAGCCTACGGCAAATAAAATTAAAAATACTTTTTTCATAATTAAATTGTTGTTTTAAGGTTAGTGATTTATTATAATTACGGTCTGCGGCCTGTTGCTAATCGGTACAAAATACCAATTATAGCCAAGACGAGTAAAATGTGAATTAGGCTTCCAACAGCTTCTCCAAACCCGAAGAATCCTATAAGCCATCCTAAAATTAGGAGTACTACAATTAACCAAATGATGTCACCCATGTTATAAGTTTTTAGTGTTAATGAATTTAAATTTACAATAAAACCAACATGCTCAACATGTTTTTAACCCATCTTTAACGAAAACTGCAAAAAAATACCAAAAGAGTTAATAATTATGTTTTTTGAGTTAATACCGTAATTTTTCCATATTTGTACAATGAAAGATTCTGAAAAATTTGAAATTAACAAGCAAACGTGGAACAATAAAGTTGCGGTTCATGCCAAAAGTGATTTTTACGACTTGGCCAATTTTAAAAATGGAAGTAGTTCTCTTAAATCATACGAAATAGAGGCTTTAGGCGATATCTCGAAAAAAAACCTATTGCATCTTCAATGTCATTTTGGACAAGACACATTGAGCTTGTCCAGAATGGGAGCCAAATGTACTGGCGTAGATATTTCAGACGAAGGAATTAAATTGGCAAAACAATTAAATTTAGAGTTGAATTTGAATGCGAAATTTGTTTGTTGTAATGTTTTGGATACTTCTGATGCTGTATCTGAAAAATTCGATATTGTTTTTACCAGTTATGGAACCATCGGCTGGTTGCCCGAGTTAAAACCTTGGGCAAAGATGATTTCTGAAAGGCTTAAGCCGGATGGTTTTTTTTATATAGTAGATTTTCACCCCATAACGTGGATGTTTGATTATACCGTTGTACCGCCAAAATTAAAATATGGATACCAACAAAAGAAAGCGATCTACGAAGAATACGAAGGAACCTATGCCGATGAAAACTCAAAAATGATAAGTAAAGAATACGGCTGGAACCATGGGTTGGGCGAAATAATTTCATCCTTAACCAATGCCGGCCTTTATATTGAATATTTAAATGAACACGATGCATCGCCGTACGATATATTTCCAGGTTTAACGAAAAATACGGAGGGAATGTATGAATTGACAAATAAACTATATCCACTAATTTTTGAAGTAAAGGCAAAAAAAATTAATGTCTAAATAGCTAAATTGAAGATTGCATCCTGCAAGGTTAATAACTTATTTAGATTAAATGCCGATCTAAAATTAATGAGCTGTATTTTCCTTGAGCAATTCCGGCATTTTCTTTTTAAACTTATTCAACCTTGGAATGGAGACGTTTTGAATATACGGATTGCCCGGATTGTTGCGCTCATAATTCTGGTGATAGGCCTCGGCTTCCCAAAATTTTTGAAATGGTAAAACTTGGGCAGCCACTTTGTCATCTCCTAATTGCTTGTTTAATTCGGTTATTTTTTCATCGATAATTTTCTTTTCAGAATCGTTTTGATAAAAAATTATGGAGCGGTAAGATGCTCCACGATCTGGGCCTTGACCGTTTACCTGTGTTACATTTTGCGATGCAAAATACACATCTACCAGCTGATTGAAGTTAACGATACTAGGATCGTAAAGAACTTCTACCGCCTCGGCGTGGTCGGCGTGGTTTTCATAAGTTGGATTTTTTGACTGTCCGCCGCTATATCCTGAAATTGCTTCTTTTACACCGTTTACACTTTCGTAAATTGCTTCAACGCACCAAAAACAACCACTCGCAAAATAGGCTTTTTTTAGTCCGTTAACCGCTTCAGTTTGTACTGGAGTTTGTTCTTTCTGCGCAATTGCTTCCGCCCGTTTATGTTCTTTATTTGAAGGTTTGCACGCACCATTGAGCGAAAAAAGAAATATGCTAGCAATTAATATGGTTGTCTTTTTCATTTTATTGTTTTTGTGTTGGTCTGAAATAATTATAATACCTTGCAATTAAAGTACAAAAAAAGCCCTCACTTTATGTGAAGGCTTTGTTATAAAATAGGGTTAACTATTATTTAAGTTTGGAAAAAACAGCTTCCATTTTTTCGCGTTCTTCAGTTGCTAAATCTGGATCTACCAATATACGGCCACTGTGCTCGTCTGTAATAATTTTTTTACGACCAGCAATCTCCATTTGTACTTGTGGTGGAATAGTGAAAAATGAACCTCCGGATGCGCCGCGTTCTACGGGTACAACAGCCAAGCCATTTTTTACATTGGCACGGATTCTTTTGTATGCTTTAATAAGGCGGGGCTCAATTTGAGTTTCGTAGTTTTCAGATTGCTTGATAAGCGTTTGCTCTTCTTTTTCAGTTTCTTTCAAAATCTCGTCAAGCTCGTTTTGTTTGTGTTTCAAGTGTTCAGAACGCTCATTAAAACGTGCTTTTGTGTCTTCAATAACCTGACTTTTTTGCTCGATTTGTGCGCGAAATTCCTTGATGTTTTTTTCAGCAAGTTGAATTTCCAATTCTTGAAATTCAATTTCCTTAGTTAAGGAATTATACTCGCGGTTATTGCGAACATTATCCTGCTGTGAGGCGTATTTTTTAATGAGGTTTTTAGATTCCTCTATGTTGTTCTTTTTTTCCTTAATTTGATCTTCAATCACTTCAAGATCTGCATTAAGTTTTTCTAAACGAGTGTTCATTCCTGCTACTTCGTCTTCAAGATCTTCAACTTCTAAAGGAAGTTCGCCACGAACACTTCTAATTTCATCTATTCTTGAATCAATAAGTTGAAGGTCGTATAATGCTCTTAACTTTTCTTCAACAGTAACTTCGGTTTTTGTTGCCATAAATTATAAATAGCTAATAGGATTGGTATTTATTTGTGATAAAAGTACCCTGCTTGCCGACAAGGAGGGTGCAAAATTAGTCATTTTTTTCTTAAGGAAAGAATGTAATAGGTCTTTTGTGAATTGTTCGCTTTCATAATGTCCAATATCTGCCAGAAGTAGTGTGTTTTCGGCCTTAAAAAAATCATGATATTTAAAATCTGCCGAAATAAATACGTCAGCACCAGCACTTTTTGCGTTTGGAATGGCAAAACTTCCGCTACCGCCAAGCACGGCAACGCGCTTAATTTGCTTTTTAAGCAAGGGAGAATAGCGCACACAATCTGTTTGCATTGTTGTTTTTATAAAGTGCAGAAATTCAGTTTCATCCATGGGTGTTTTTAATTCGCCTATCATGCCCATGCCCAAATGCTGATTTAGATTTTCGAGTGTAGTAATTTCATAAGCTACCTCTTCATACGGGTGTGCGATAAAAAGAGCTTTTAAAATTTCATTTTGCAAGTGTTTTTCGAAAGTAACCCCAATTTGAATTTCTTCTTCAAAGTGAATCTCACCTTTTTTTCCAATCACGGGATTAGCTGCTTCATTTCCTTTAAAACTTCCGTTTCCTTTTATATTGAAACTACAATTTTCATAATTACCAATAGTGCCTGCACCTGCCGAAAAGAGTGCGTTTCGAACATTTTCCGCATCTTTGGAAGGAACAAAAGTGATGAGTTTTTTAATGGTTTCTGATTGAGGTAATAAAATTTTTCTGTTTTGCAATCCGAGCTTTTCGCAAATTATTGCATTTACACCGTTCCACGAGTTATCGAGCGCCGTGTGGTTTGAAAAAATGGCAATATCATTTTTTATTGCCTTCTGTACTACGCGTTCCACATAGGTTTTTCCGGTTAATTTTTTTAGTCCGGAAAAAACAATAGGATGAAAGCTTACGATAAGGTTGCAGTTTTTTTCAATAGCTTCATCTACCACATCTTCTAAAGTGTCTAACGTTATCAGGATACCCGAAACAGCAGCATTGGCATCGCCAACGAGCAATCCGGTATTGTCAAAGCTTTCGGAATAGGATAGTGGAGCGAGCTCCTCGAGTAGTGAAATTACGTGCTTTATCTTCATTTTTTTAGTTTCAGTAAAGATAGTAGTTTAAAAATTTTTTGAAGAAAATGAAATGCACATTATAATTTGAAATGTTTATGGTAAAGATTTCCACGTTCGAGGGAATTTGTACTTTCGTAAAATGAATTTGCTTCGAAAGCTTCTTTTTCCATTTTCGTTGTTATATGGCGCAATTACAGCACTCCGCAATTGGCTTTACGATTCGGGTTGGCTTAAAAGTAAAGCCTATAATCTTCCCGTTATTTGCGTGGGTAACCTAACAACGGGCGGCACCGGAAAGTCGCCAATGATTGAATTACTTGTTTCCTATTTAAAAAAGGAAAAAAATGTTGCCGTTTTAAGTCGTGGCTATAAGCGAAATACCTCCGGTTATTTTGAAGTACAACTTAATAGTACGGTTGAAGAGGTTGGAGATGAGCCGCTTCAATTTAAGAAGAAATTTCCCGAAATAACTGTAGCTGTCTGCGAAGATCGGCAAACGGGAATTGAAAAGCTACAGAAAACGGCATCGGTAATTTTGTTGGATGACGCTTTTCAGCATCGAAAGGTTGCTGCTTCGTTAAACATTTTATTAACACCTTTCCACAATTTATATGTCAACGATTGTATGCTGCCCACCGGCAACTTGCGCGAACCTAAATTTGGTGCTAAACGCGCCGATATAATTGTAGTTACAAAATGTCCTGATTATATGAGTGATGATACTATCGCAACCACAAAAAGGAAGCTAAACCCCAAGCCCAATCAAGCTGTTTATTTTTCGAAAATAGGATATGCTTCCATTATTAAAAACACTACGCAACAAAAGCCCCTTACATATTTAAAAAATAGACCGTTTTTGCTGGTTACAGGTATTGCCAATCCAAAACCGTTGGTTGCTTTTTTAAAGGAAGAAGGATTGGTATTTAAGGAAAGTAGGTTTGCAGACCATCACAATTTCACGGAGGCTGAAATTAACAACCTAAAAAATGAAGCTATAATTTTAACAACGGAAAAAGACTTTATGCGGTTGGGGTCTATTGCCAATTCAACAGAAATTTATTATTTACCTATAACAACGGTGCTGCTAAACAATTCTGAAGCACATTTTAAAAGCAGTATATATGCTGCGATTGAAGAATAGTGAACAACTAGCGAATTAAAAACTCATTCCCACTGATTGCTCTTTTAATTTTTTCGAAGAAATCTTCGGCATTAAATGGTTTGGGAATAAATTCATTAAAACCAGCTTTGTAGAAGTCTTCTAAATTTTCTTCAATCGTAATTGCGGTCAGGGCAATAATGGGTACGGTTTTATTAAACTCACGAATTTGTTTTGTGGCTTCAATTCCGCTTATTCCGGGCATGTGTATATCCATTAATATTACATCAAAATCGTTTTCTTTAACTTGTTTAACTGCGTCCATACCGTTATCGACGACAGCACATACCATATTTTTTTTCTCGAGTATTTTTTTAGTAATCATTTGGTTTATTTTGTTGTCTTCAACAATTAAAACCTTTTTGTTTTCGAGTATATCACTTTCAACAACAACATCTATTTTTTCAGGTTTTTTACTGTCGCCTGTAGTTTCAGAAATGTCGTAACTTATAGTAAACCAAAACTTGGAACCTTCGCCGAGTTTACTTTCAAGAAATATTTGGCTTCCCATAATTTCTAATAGATTTTTAACGATAGAAAGCCCAAGACCGGTACCGCCATATTTTCTGTTTATTTGAAGTGAACCTTGCGAAAATGATTCAAAAATGGTGTTTTGTTTCTTTTTTGAAATCCCGTCGCCAGTATCTTCCACCTCAAAATGTACAATAACTTTTTTGGGAAGTTTTTCGGCCGTTTTTACTCGTACCCAGATATCGCCGTTTTCGGTAAATTTGATAGAATTACTGATTAAATTAATGAGAATTTGCGATATTTTGAGGGAGTCTCCCATGACAATATTGGGGAGGGAGTTATCGTATTCGTAATGCAGCGTATTGTTTTTTGCTTCCGACGATTTTTTTAAAGCTATTAAAACCCCGTCGATGCGTTTTTTTAAATTAAAAGGCACTTTCTCAATTTCTACTTTGTTTGCTTCAAGCTTGTTTAAATCTAAAATATTATTGATTAACGAAAGCAAATATTCCCCAGAAAATTTAAGTGAATTTAGATGTTCCTTTTGCTCGGGTTTTGGATCTTCTTCTAACAGTAAATGCGTTAGGCCAGTAACAGTGTACATTGGAGTGCGTAATTCGTGCGTAATTGTTGAAAGGAATTGTGCTTTGGCCTGTGAGGCGCGCTCGGCGTTTTCCTTTGCTTCTTGAAGTTCGGTATTTTTATCTTGTAAAAGCTCATTGGCTTTTGCTCGTAAATTGTTGTTCTTATAAAGGGAAAGCGTTAAAAGTGAAAGAATTAAAATTAAGGCTATACTCAGCCAGCCTGTAAGTTTACCAAAAAATAGCGATTTATCCTGTTTTCGTAAATCGTCTTGTTGATTGGCTATAATTTGGTTAAGATCGCCAATGGCAGATTCGCCTTGTAAGCCTTTTTCAATTGCTTTTAAATGAATTTGATGCAATGAATCTTTGTGCCTTATATAGTATCTAAATTCCTGTTCGGCAATTGCATTTTTTTTCTCGGCAATATATATTTGCGAATTGATGCGACGTTTTTCTACCAGTAATTTTGAATATCCCCGTTTAGTTGAAATATTTGTAACCTTTTGTAAAAAATTTTTAGCTTCTAATAACGGATTTGGATATGACAAAGAATCTACTAGCGTTAGGGCGTCTGCAAGATTTGTATATGCCAATGCTTCTTCAAATGGTCGTTTTTGTGTTTTAAAACTTTTTGCAGCAATTTTCAAGTTTGTTATACACTCATTGTAGTTGCCGCGGTACAATTGTAACAGGCCTATACCATAATAATAATTTGCTTTGCTATCTGTATCTTCTAGCGCGGTGTAAATAGAATCTGACTTGTTTAAAAATTTTTCGGCTTTCTTTATTTTTCCTTGAGAAATTAAAATAATACCATACAAGTTATATGCATTGCCAAGCTTGTAATAATTATTATACATTTCTTGGTTGCTTATTGCTTTTTCTACTTCTTCAATAGCCTTGTCAAAATACTCCAATTTATAGAACAACTCAGCAATATGGAGTTCTACATCGGGTTTGTAGCTTTTGTACTTAGGAAGTGATGCCAGTTTATTGGCGTCGTTTAAATATTTAATTGCTTCCATAAAGTTTTCATTTTCCAATGCTTTTTTTGCTGAAAACTGTAGCTGCTTTATGGTGACGATCGTGTCTTTTATCTGAAGAGAATAGGAACTTACCGAAATAAAGAAACACCAGATAAGGGGCAAGAGAATCTTGTATTTCAAACGAGGTAGGTGCATCTATTAGTTTATGTAATGAATAAATATAGTTATTTCAAGGAAATTCTTTCAATTAAATCTACGATTCTTGATGAATAGCCTATTTCGTTATCGTACCATCCAATTATTTTTACCATTTTTCCGATAACTGAAGTCATTTCGGAATCAAAAATACAGGAATGTGGATTGCCCACAATATCTATTGAAACAATAGGGTCTTCGGTATATTGAAGTATGCCAGCCAACGAATTTTCCGAAGCTTTTTTAAAGGCTTCATTTATCTCTTTAATGGTAACTTCTTTTTTTACATTTAATGTTACGTCTGTCAGAGAGCCATTGGGTACCGGAACACGAATTCCGCAACCTCCAATTACATCAGAAAGTTCAGGAAATATTTTGGTGAGCGCTTTTGCTGCACCCGTTGTGGTGGGAACAATAGATTGTCCAGCTGCACGGGCTCTTCGCAAATCGCGATGCGGCTGGTCGTGCAAGCTCTGATCTGTGGTATAACTATGCACAGTGGTAATATAAGCTTGCTCAATTCCACAAAGCTCATTTATTATTTTAAGCAAGGGAGCTGCATTATTAGTAGTGCACGACGCATTAGAAATTATTAAATCGTCCGGATCCAATATGTTGTCATTTACTCCTAAAACCACGGTTTTAATATCGTCTTCTAGTGGAGGTACAGAAAGGATTACCTTTTTTGCGCCATTTTTTAAATGATTCTCAAGTTGGTTTTTGCTTTTAAACTTACCCGTGCTTTCTATAACTACATCTACATCTGGCCAAGAAATAGATTCAATGCTTTTTTCTGAAGAAAATTTCACTTTCTTCCCGTCAACATTTACTTGCTCAGCCGTAAACGAAATATCTTTGTGTAAAACCCCGTGAATACTGTCGTATTTTAACAAATGGCTTAGTGTTTTTGTATCGGCCAGATCGTTTACCGCCACAACTTCAATTAAAGGGTGATTAATTAATAATCTAAAAACACTACGGCCAATACGGCCAAAACCATTAATGCCAACGGTAATTTTATTTTTCATTTTTTTTGAAATACTAATTATGTAAGGTGCTTTTGTGCTTTGTACGAAGAACGCACTAAGGCACCGCTTTCTACGTGTCTGAAACCCATTTCTAATCCTGCGGTTTCATATTTTTTAAATTGTTCAGGCGTAATAAATTCTTTTACCGGAAGATGTTTTTTCGACGGCTGTAAATATTGCCCAATAGTTAAAATATCCAGTCCTATATTTTTTAAATCTTCCATTGTTTGCAGAACTTCGTCTTCCCGCTCGCCCAAGCCAAGCATAATACCACTTTTGGTTCTCGGCATTCCAGATTGTTTTAAATAATTTAGAACCTCTAGACTGCGTTCGTATTTAGCTTGTATGCGCACTTCGCGAGTTAAACGTTTAACCGTTTCCATATTATGGCTAATCACTTCGGGTTTTACCGCTATAATCCTATCAATGTTTCGGGTATTTCCCTGAAAGTCTGGAATTAAGGTTTCCAAAGTGGTTTCTGGATTCATTCGGCGAATTGCTTTTACGGTTTCGGCCCATATAATAGAGCCCATATCCTTTAGATCATCTCGGTCTACTGAAGTTACAACTGCATGCTTAATATTCATAAGCTTAATAGATCGGGCTACCTTTTCAGGCTCGTCCCAAGCTACGGTTTCGGGTCTTCCTGTTTTAACGCCGCAAAAACCGCAGGACCGCGTGCAAATATTTCCTAAAATCATAAAAGTGGCCGTGCCCTCGCCCCAACATTCGCCCATATTCGGGCAGCTGCCAGAGGTGCAGATGGTGTTAAGTTTATACTTATCTACCACGTTGCGGAGTTCGGTATATTTTTTTCCGGTAGGAAGTTTAACGCGTAACCATTTCGGTTTTGCTCCCGTAGGTGGGGATGGCTTTTGAATTTCCAATGTTTTTGTGCTCATAAGGGTAACAAAAGTACGAAAAAAAGCGCCCTAAGTGCCATACGTATTACCCCATTTTTTAGATGCAATTTTCGCTTTTTAGTTTTGGGTTTTGCGACTACTTTTGGGTGATAATTTCAGCAAGAAGCTTCCGTGCCCTTAACAGCCTTACTTTTACGTTGTTTAGGGGTTCTTTTAATGTTTCAGAAATTTCGTTGTAACTCATTTCTTGAAAATACCGAAGATTAATTACGTCCTGATAATGCGGTTTAAGTAGTTTTATGTACTGTAAGAGTTCGGCAAGATTCTGCTCTCGAATTAACTTGTCCTCGGGAGTAGGGGTTTGGTCTGCAATGCGTTGAACATGCTCGTTAGATGCATCTGTGGTATTTGAATAAATAGAAGCGTTCTTTTTACGAGTACGATCTATCTGAATGTTTTTTGAAATAGTAACCAACCAGGTGGAAAACGTATAATTTTCGTCAAAACTTTCAATTTTATCGAAAGCTTTAGCAAAAGTTTCAATGGTGATATCCTCGGCTTCGTGTTCGTTGCGAACTCTTTTTAGCTGAAAACCATACACTTCATTCCAATAATAATCTAACAGAAATTTGAAAGCGCTCTGCTTTCCTTTTTTTGCTTTTTCTAATTGGTGAATTATTTCTTCCGGGGTTATTTCCATCGCGAGTTTTTTTCGCCGCTGTTGGAAATAAAGATACTCAATTGTGTAACAATCAAAAACAATTCATAAAAAGGAATCAACAAAATTAAATCCTGTTCTCTTAATTTTTTTGCTGCCTTTCCAATAATGATGTATTGAACTAGCAACCGAAAAATCAAAATTCCAAGTCCAAAAACCCAAAATTGGGTAAGCAGTATAGCTATGGCCAATGCCCAAAATAATAAATTGCAGCAAAAATAAACAGCTAACAAAAAGCGGTGTTTTGGTTTATACAGTTTTGCCGTAGAATAATGTCTCTTCTTTTGTGTGGTCCATTTCTTCTTTTTCTTCTTCGGAATAGAATATGTAAAAGCTTCTGGCTCGGTGCAAAGTGCAACATTTTTCGCTGTTGCTGCTTCATTCACAAAAAGGTCGTCATCGCCTGAAGGAATTTTTATATGGCTCATAAAACCTTTGGTGTCATAATACAGATCGCTTGTATAGGCCAGATTTCTGCCTACGCCCATATAAGGATTTCCAACCTTTGCATACGAAAAATATTGCACCGCTGTCATCAGGGTTTCAAATCGAATAATTTTGTTTAAAAAGCCCGGTTGCTTTTCATAGGCGCCATAGCCCAGTACCAATTGTTTTTTGTCTGAGAATTTACTGGCCATAATTGTTAACCAGCTGTTTGATGCGGGGTAACAATCGGCATCGCTAAAAACTAACCGATTGTTTTTGGAGCGTTTTATACCCAAAGTGAGGGCGTATTTTTTGCTGGCCCAAAATGCTTCGTTGTTTTTTACGTTTACTATTTGAATTCGATTGTCGTTTTCGGCAAAAGCTTCCATTACATCTAAACTTTCGTCTATAGAAGCATCATTAATGAGTATTATGTCGAAGTTTGGATAATCTTGTTGTTGCCACAGTGGAATGTGTTTTCGAAGATTTTCAGCTTCGTTTTTGGCACAGATTATTAGTGAAACGGGAGGGTGTTCCGAAACGGTTTTAGGGGAAGTTTTTAAGAATGAAAATTTCGAAAAAAGGAAATAATAAGCACAGTTAATCAACGCAACTGCGCCGAAAACGTAAAGTAGCACCATAGCTATTTATGATTGGAGATTGACGAATTTAGAGAGCCGGTTTGCGATTACAGTCGCTGCCTTATTTGGTGTCAGGCATTTCCAGTTGGTGGCTCGTTTCATTGCAATCTTTAAATTCATCTGGCGATTTTCCGCAAAATCCGCAAGACTGGCCTTCTTTGTTTAAAAATGGACTTTGGCTAGCGCAGGTACCTGCAAATTTTCCATCTTTTTTGGCCCAAATTTTTATTGCAATTCCAGCAACTCCGAGTAATAATAATACTAAGGTAATAAGTAAAAGTTTCATCTGTTAAAATATTAGATAAAAGGAACGATGTTATGCCTTAAAATAATCTTTGAATGGTAGTGATTTTCTAAAGGCATTTCACCACTTTAAATTAGACCACAAAAATACAATCTTTCTTGGTGTTGTGCTCGGAATTTAAGTATTTTTAGCCTTCATTTTAAATTTTTTAACGATGCTGAAACCAATTGCTTTTTTGTCCATTTTTTTGTTTGTTTTACTCACAGTTTCGTGCAAAGACGAGGCGCAGAAGTCTGAAGACGTAACAGTAGCCAATCCACCCTCTAAAGTTGCTCCGGCTATTCCTGTGAAGCGTGCAGCAAAAAAAGATTTAACAGCAGAGGATATAGCCGAATTGAAAAGTGTAATGGTTCGCATTATGACCGAAGCGAAAGTAAAGAAGTTTGCGAGTTATCTGGTAACAGCCGAATTGACAGACCAATTAACCGGAAACGGACCATTTACGGTTTTTGCGCCCACAAATACGGCCTTAGAATCTTTAACTTCTGAAAGAACTTTATTTTATTCAAATACAGGAAATAGAGCAAAGCTGAAAGAAATGTTGAACGGACATATTGTATCGGAAAAAATTACAAAAGAAACATTACTGCAATCTATTGACAAAAACGGGAAAGCAAAATTCCAAACCTTGGCAGGAACTACATTGACAGCCGAAAAATTGGGCGATGCCATCATTATTTCTGATGGAAAAACGGGCAAAGCCACTGTAGTTAGCAACGGTGTGGAAGCATCTAATGGGGTTGTGTTTATGATAGACGGCGTGTTAAACGTTAACTAAAACACGTTTACTTCTGGCTCAATAAAAATGCCGGTCATTTCTTTTACCTTTTTTTGAATTGCCATGGCAAGTTGCCAAATTTCATTTCCGGTGGCAGTCCCGTAATTTACCAAAACTAAAGCTTGGTTTTTATGCACACCCGCATCACCAAAGCGTTGACCTTTAAATCCAGCTTTTTCAATTAGCCAACCTGCTGGTATTTTAAATTCGGTTGGGGAAATTTCATAAAATGGCGCCTCGGGAAATTTTTTTCGAAAGTCTTGAAATGTTTGGGCGTCAACTACTGGGTTTTTAAAAAAGCTGCCGCTATTGCCCAAAACTTTCGGGTCTGGAAGTTTTGATTGTCGAATTGAAATTACGGCATCGGAAATATCTTTTATAGTGGCTGTTTCAATATTTTTATCGGCTAAAATTTTTTGAATGTCGCCATATGAAATACTAAGGTTATGATTAGTCTTTGTTAGTCTAAAAGTTACACTGGTTATAATGTACTTTCCCTTAGCTTCATTTTTAAATATTGAGTTTCGGTATTCAAAAGCGCATTCGGCTTTGCTAAACTTCTTTTCCTTTAACGTTTCAATTTCTATCGCTGTGCAGCTCACAAAAGTATCTTTCAGCTCTACGCCGTACGCCCCTATATTTTGGACTGGCGCTGTACCAACATTTCCTGGAATGAGCGAAAGATTTTCTAAACCACCAAAATTGTTTGCTATGCAATACTGCACAAATTCGTGCCAGTTTTCGCCTGCCATGGCTTTAACAAAAACTTCGGTTTTGGTTTCTGTTAAAATTTCAATACCCTTTAAATTTATATGAAGAACAATGGCGTCCAAATGGTCAGTTAGTAGCATATTGCTGCCACCGCCGAGGATAAAAAAATTTCTCCCCGATTTGTTGGAAAGCGCATGTTTTAATTCTTCAATAGTTTCAACCGAAACAAAATAGCGTGCATTGGCGGCTATTCCGAATGTATTGTATTCTTTAAGCGATTTGTTTTCTTCAATGCGCATTAATCATTATATTTTTCAAGCGCAATTTTTAAGATTTCTACTGCTCTAACGAGGCTTTCTTTTTTTAAAACATAGGCAATTCTAACTTGATTTAAACCCACGCCAGCGGTAGAGTAGAAGCCGGCCGCAGGTGCAACCATAATGGTTTCGCCATTGTCGTCAAATTCTTCCAGCAACCATTGTGCAAATTTATCGCTGTTCTTTACGGGCAATTGTACAATACAATAAAATGCGCCTTTTGGTTCGCCCACGATTACTCCAGGAATGGCTTTTAAAGCAGCCACTAATGTATTTCTTCTGTCTTGGTATTCGGTAATTACTTCATCAAAATAACTTTGTGGGGTTTGTAACGCTGCTTCACTGGCAATCTGTGCGAAAGTTGGGGGGCTTAAACGTGCTTGTGCAAATTTTAAGGCCGTAGCGATTACTTGTTTGTTTTTTGAAACCAAACATCCTATTCGGGCGCCACACATGCTGTATCTTTTTGAAACGGAATCTATTATTATTCCGTTTTCGGCCAAACTTTCCTCTTCTAAAATAGAGTAGTGTTTAGAGCCATCATAAGTAAACTCACGATACACTTCATCGGCTACCAAAAACAAATCGTGTTTTTTTACAATTGCTGCCAAGGTTTTAATTTCCTCTGTTGAATACAGATATCCAGTGGGATTCCCAGGATTGCAGATAAGAATAGCCTTTGTTTTTGGAGTAATAAGTTTTTCGAATTCTGAAATTGGAGGCAGGGCAAAGTTGTCTTCAATTTTTGAAATAACGGGAACAATATTTACGTCAGATGCTGTGGCAAAGCCATTATAGTTGGCATAAAATGGTTCGGGAATAATTATTTCATCGCCTGCATCGGCAATGCTTCCCATGGCAAAAAGGAGTGCTTCGCTTCCACCGGTGGTAACAATTAGATCGTTTGCCTCAACGGGAATGTTGTTTTTTTGATAATATTTTGCAATTTTTTCACGGTATTCCTGTGAACCTTCAGAGCGCGTATAGGCGAGAATCTCCAAATTGTGGTGTGCCACTGCCTCCATTGCAATTTCGGGCGATTTTATATCGGGCTGACCAATGTTTAAGTGATAAACGGTTTTATTTGCTTTGTACGCTTTTTCGGCGTAGGGTACCAACTTGCGGATAGGTGATTCCGGCATGTGCTTCCCTTTATTTGAAACTGAAGGCATAGTGAAATATTTTGTCGCAAAGTTGCGAAATATATTTATAATTCCATTGGGCCTAATGCAACATTCATCTTTTTTTTATATCTTCAAGTGTTTTCAATTTAAATCTTAAAAATTTGCATAAATCGTTAATCGTGGGGCTTTTGTTGATATTTTCTGCTTCCTTGGCGGCCCAAAGCGGATTTTTGTTGAATAATAATAGAAAGAGGAATCGAATTCCCTTTAAATTGGTAAACAACTTACCGATAGTTCAAATTGAAGTTAACGGTACACCGTTGTCTTTTATACTTGATACCGGTGTAAAATCTACAATTTTATTTAGTCTGGAGGAGGCCGATAGTCTTCAACTTCGCAATACATCGCCTGTAATGCTGCAAGGCTTGGGATCGGGTGGGGCGGTAGAAGCACTAAAGAGCTTGAACAACAAAGTAAAGGTTGGTAATGCCATAGATACGAGCCATTCACTCTTCGTGATTTTTGATAGTACTTTAAATTTTTCACCACGCATGGGTATTCCTGTACATGGAATTTTAGGAAATGATTTTTTTCAGAATTTTATTGTGAAGATAAATTATTCAACACAGGTAATAACCATTTATAACCCTGAAAAATACAGCTTGAAATCTTGCAGAAAATGTGAAGATTTACCCTTAAATTTTGTGGGAGGCAAACCTTATATTGTATTACAAATTGAATCTGAAAATAAGCGGGAAGATGTAACGCTTTTAGTAGATTCTGGTTCGAGTGATGTAATGTGGATCTTTGATCATCGCGATTTTATAAGTGAATCTCCCAAAAATTATTTTAACGATTTTCTGGGTTTGGGATTAAGTGGGGATATATATGGAAAGCGCGCGAGGATACCAGGGCTATCTGTTGGTGATTTTCATTTAAAAGAAGTAAACACGTCATTTCCAGATAATGATGCAGTCTTAAAAGCGCGTCGTTATGAGGAGCGCGATGGCAGTGTTGGTGGTGGTTTTTTGAGCAGGTTTACGGTAACTTTTGATTATGCCAATGCAATAGTCCGCTTCAAAAAAAACAGCAAGTTTAAGGAGCCATTTAATTATAATATGAGTGGCTTAACTTTGGAGCACGATGGTATGGAACTCGTAAAAGAAGAATGGCAAGCGAGGGTGAATACAGCAAGAGCAAACCAGAATGAGAGTTTAACGGTTAATAGTATTTCGGTAACAACCGAAGTTCACTTTTCGTTAGTGCCCAAATATGTCGTGGTGGCGGTTCGTGAAGATTCTCCCGCAGCATTAGCAGGAATTAAAATAGGAGACGAAATTGTAACTATTAACGGCAAACCTTCCTATCAATACAAATTGTACGAATTATTAGATTTGTTCTCTTCCGATGTAGGCCGTAGAATAGCTGTGGAAATTAAAAGAGGAAAATATATCAATAAATTTAAATTTACTCTTAAAAGTGTATTCTAAAAAAAATCCGGAGGAAGCCAATTGCTTCCTCCGGATTCAATTTATAAATAGTAAAATTATTTAGCTTTTTTCTAAAACGCTTGCCGAGTCGCTCAATACTTCACCTTTAATCTTTAAGGCAACCATAGGTTCGCTGGCATTAGAATAAACTGTAATGGTTTTTCTAATTGGGCCAACACGATTAGTATCGTACTTTACCTCAATAGTGTTGCTGGCACCAGGTGCTATCGGGCCATTAGGTTTTTTAGGAACGGTGCAGCCGCAGCTAGACTTAACGTCACTAATAATAAGCGGTGCGTCTCCAGTATTTGTGAACTCAAATACGCGAACGCCGTCACTGCCTTTGGCAATTGTGCCGTAATCTACCGTATCTGCTTTGAAACTAATTTTTGCTTGTTGCGCTTGGGTGGTAAAACCTACAATAGCAACAAGAGCTATAAGAGCTAATTTTTTCATGATATTGTTTTTTTAGTACATGCTAAAGTATATAACTTTTATAGAACGAGCAAAATAACTTATTCACTTTTATTATACTATAGTTATAATTACTTTTGCACCTCACTGTACAAATACCAGACCAAAGTATGGCTTTAGAAGCAAAATATAATGCAAAACAGATTGAAAACAAGTGGTATAGCTACTGGATGGAAAATGGCTATTTCCATTCTGAAGTTGACGAAAGAACGCCATACACCATCGTAATTCCACCGCCCAATGTAACGGGCGTATTGCATATGGGGCATATGCTAAACAATACATTGCAGGATGTGCTAATTCGCCGTGCCCGTTTGCAGGGTTTTAATGCTTGCTGGGTACCGGGAACCGATCACGCATCTATTGCCACTGAAGCTAAAGTGGTTGCAAAATTAAAAGCAGAAGGAATAGATAAAACAACTCTTTCCAGAGAAGAATTTTTAGAGCACGCTTGGGAATGGACGCATAAACATGGCGGAATAATCCTCGAGCAGTTAAAAAAACTTGGTGCTTCCTGCGATTGGGAACGCACCAAATTTACCATGGATGATGAAATGTCTGCCTCTGTTGTTAAAGTGTTTGTAGATCTTTATCGTAAAGGAAATATATACCGAGGCTTCCGAATGGTAAATTGGGACCCGCAAGCTAAAACTACCCTTTCGGACGAAGAAGTTATTTATGAAGAAAAACAAGGTAATCTCTATTACCTAAATTATAAA
The DNA here is from genome assembly GCF_038742595.1 of Aequorivita flava. NCBI lineage: Bacteria > Pseudomonadati > Bacteroidota > Flavobacteriia > Flavobacteriales > Flavobacteriaceae > Aequorivita > Aequorivita flava. The sequence continues at coordinate 88,816 of NZ_JBANCF010000005.1, forward strand.
ATAGAAGGTAGCAGCGAAACTCTAACCATCGCAACTACCCGTCCCGAAACCATTTTGGGCGATACTGCTATTTGTATAAATCCAAATGATGAACGCTTTGCACACCTTCGCGGTAAAAAAGCAATCGTTCCAGTTTGTAATCGTATAATTCCTATAATTGAAGACGTATATGTAGATGTAGAATTTGGAACAGGCTGCTTAAAAGTAACTCCTGCTCATGACGAAAATGATAAAATGCTGGGCGATAAGCACAATTTAGAAATTGTAGATATACTTAACGATGATGGTACTTTAAACAGTAATGGTCTACACTACAAAGGGAAGGATCGCTTTGTGGTTCGAAAGGAAATTGTAAAAGAGCTTGAAGAAATGGGTGTGGTTAAAAAAATTGAAACCCATCTCCACAAGGTTGGAACCAGTGAACGTACTGGTGCCGTAATTGAGCCAAAATTAAGCGACCAATGGTTTCTTAAAATGAAGGAACTTGCACAACCTGCTTTAGATGCTGTGCTTGAAAAGGATGTAAACCTAGTGCCCGAAAAGTTTGTAAATACTTATCGCCACTGGATGGAAAACGTTCGGGATTGGAATATCTCGCGACAATTATGGTGGGGCCAACAGATTCCGGCCTATTTTTATGGCGATGGGAAAGAAGATTTTGTAGTGGCCGAAAATATTGAAGAGGCAGTAAAACTAGCGCAAGAAAAAACAAGTAATGCCAATTTAAAAGCTACCGATTTAACACAAGATCCCGATGCTTTGGATACTTGGTTCTCGTCTTGGCTTTGGCCTATTTCCGTTTTTAACGGAATCTTGGAGCCAGACAATAAGGAAGTAAACTACTATTATCCAACCAACGACCTAGTTACCGCTCCCGAAATATTGTTTTTCTGGGTAGCGCGAATGATAATTGCTGGTTACGAATACAGAAATGAAAAACCGTTTACCAATGTTTACTTAACAGGTATTGTACGCGACAAACAGCGTAGAAAAATGAGCAAATCATTGGGTAATTCTCCAGATCCAATTGAGTTGATGGAGCAATACGGCGCAGACGGCGTTCGTGTGGGTATGTTGCTAAGCTCCCCCGCGGGCAACGATTTAATGTTTGATGAAGATCTGTGTAAACAAGGAAGTGGTTTTGTAAATAAAATCTGGAACGCGTATAGATTAATAGACGGTTGGGAAGTTTCCACAGAAATGGAACAATCGCAAAGCGATGTAATTGCGCTACAGTGGTACCGGAGTAAATTCCAGAAAACACTTGCCGAAATTGAAGATCACTACGGCAAATATCGTATCAGCGATGCTTTAATGGCAACTTATAAATTAGTTTGGGACGATTTCTGCTCATGGCTTTTAGAAATGGTAAAACCGCCGTTTGGAGAAAAGATTTCAGAAAAAACTTATTTGGAAGTAATTTCGGTGTTGGAAGATAATTTAAAGATTTTACATCCATTTGTTCCATTTATTTCTGAAGAAATCTGGCAGCATATCACACAACGCGATAGTCAGGAAGCATTAATTATTTCTGAATGGCCAAAAATGAACTCGTTCAATGCACCGATAATACGAGATTTTGAATTTGCTTCGGAAGTTATCTCAGGAATTAGAACCATTAGAAAGGAAAAGAATATTTCGTTTAAAGACGCAATTACACTATCCGTACTCAATAGTGAAGGGGCTTCAAAAGAATTTGACGCTGTAATAGCAAAGCTTGGCAATGTTTCGGAATTAAATTATATTTCAGAAAAACTGGATGGCGCACTTACCTTTCGCGTAAAGAGCAACGAATATTTTATACCTATTGCCGGCGCTATTAATGTAGAAGAAGAAATAGCAAAACTTTCTGAAGAACTTAAATACACCGAAGGTTTCTTAAAAAGTGTTCAAGGAAAATTAAAAAATGAGCGCTTTGTAAGTGGTGCTCCAGAAAAAGTTGTTGCTCTGGAAAGACAAAAAGAAGCAGATGCCCTTGCAAAGATTGAAACCCTAAAATCAAGCCTTGAAGGATTAAAGTAGGTTGAGCTAAATTACAATCTTACCGTTCCGGTATTTTCGTAGAATTCGCATAATTGAATTCAATGATCGAAATATCTGAACGGTAAATTTTTACATCTTATGGTTTTAAAATACCTATAAATTACTGTAAATGAGTTGTGTTGATTTTAAAATGCGGCTGGATATTCGTAACTTGTATAAAAACCCAACAATTATGGATCAGTCAAAATATAATGAAATGCAGGCAATGCTGCACAAATTGGAAGATATTAAAAACAGTCAAAAAAGTATTATCGACAAAATTAACCACGTAATAACCGATTTGTTTCAGCACCCCGATAAAGATCTTGAAAAAGCAATGGAAGCAGCACACGAACGCGCATCAATAAATGTTGAAAAGATTGCTGCCGCAATTGAAGAATACGAAATTAAATTTAACAAAGCCCAGCAATCTTAAGCCGTTTGCAAGACCCACACTATTTGCGGTATAAAAAATATTGGTTTACGGCTTCTATATAAAGTTCTTTTGCTTCATCTGGAGTGAGGCCACGAGTTTGGAATAGCGCATTGGTTTTAAAGGCAGAAATATGCGGTTTTCTTCCGCTGGGTTGGTGGGCGTCGTTGGTTGCGCGCTTGTAATATGCGTAGAGACGCAACAGTACATCGGCCGGAAAAGGCTCTTGATGATTGTTAATGCTCTTTACCGCATTTTTAAAAGCGATGTCTAATTCTTCAGAAGTCATTATTTTTCGGCAATTACTGTAATTCCTCCCTTAACTTTTTGATTGAGAGCAACTTTTATTTTAGCATCGAGAGGTAAAAATATATCTACACGCGACCCAAATTTTATAAAACCACTGTCGTCCGCTTGATTAACTTCCTGATTAACTTTAGCGTAGTTTACAATTCGTTTTGCAAGTGCTCCTGCAATTTGTCTAAATAAAATAGCTCCAAAGGCATCATTCTTCACCACTACGGTAGTGCGTTCATTTTCTTCGGAAGACTTCGGGTGCCAAGCCACTAAATATTTGCCTGGATGGTATTTGCTGTAAACCACTTTTCCCGCTACCGGATACCGAGTAATATGTACATTTATGGGGCTCATAAAAACAGATACTTGAAGTCGCTTATCGTTAAAATATTCTTTTTCAAAAACTTCTTCAATAACTACAACTTTACCATCTACAGAGGAGAGCACTTGATCTGGATTCACCAAAAAATTTCGTTTTGGGTTCCTAAAAAACTGTAAAACCAAAAGCAAAAGTATTATTAACGAAATAATTACACCCCCGCGAATGGTTGGATGGTCAATAAAGATATTCGCCAAAAGGCTAAGCCCAATAACGAGTACCAGTGCAATAAAAATAATTTTAAATCCTTCTTTATGAAACATTGTCAACAATTAATAAAAATGCATAAACAAATGGGCTGGCATAAATTATACTGTCTAATCTGTCGTACAGACCACCATGACCGGGCATAATAATTCCGCTATCTTTTACACCTGCCTGCCTTTTAAATTTTGATTGAATAAGATCGCCCACAGTACCAAAAACCGATATAATTACAGCCATCGTTATCCAAACCCACAATGGGTAAATTTGCGCATCGAAAAGACGGTGCGTTTGCAATACCTTAAAGATAACAAATCCTGCCAAAAGAGTGCCTGCTAAACCCCCTACAAATCCTTCAATTGTTTTCTTAGGCGAAATACGTTCTAAAAGCTTATGCCTTCCAAAGTTTTTACCAATTAGAAAAGCAAATGTATCGTTGCTCCAAATTAATATAAAAACGGCAACGATTATTTCGGGTTTAAACTTTCCGCTAATGTCTAAAACGGGAATAAGCGTAAGAAATATAAAACCACTAATAATGTAGAAAATTACAGTTATGTATTTTTTCTTTTCAAACATTGGAATTTTGCTCGTCCACAATACATCTTTCAATAAGTACAGATTTACAAATCCACTTAAGATTAATAGTAAGTACACGGCATTTTCTGAAAATACGCGATAGCTTAAAAAGTAAAACCCTGCTGCAAGTATAAAGTATGCTAAATAACTGGTTAGATGAACTAGTTTTAAATATTCACTTAAAGTAATAATTGCGAGTACAAAAAAGAGCCCCATAAACCATTCGCGCGAGGTGAACATTGCAAAAATGATGATCGAAATGTATAATACGCCCGAGAGGGTCCGTATGAGAATTTCCTTCATATTATAAGTCTTCCAGTAGCAACAAATATAGGTTTTTTGTGCTACTTCCATAACTCATAAAATCCTTTTCTTTTTCAGTTTCAAAGTCTTGAATTGTAGTGATGTTACTTGGAATGTAACCTGAACTTTGGTTTTTAATTATTCGCAAACCTTCACTAATTGTATCTACCAACTGGCTAGTGGTTGCAAAAATTATAACGTTTAGAGGCAATTCCTTTAACTTCTTTTCTTTTATTTGATTTGAAGATAACAAGATAGAACCGTTATTGGCAACCAACGATTCGCAATTAGAAAGAAAGAAGGTAGCTTTTTCTGAACTGCCGAAGTTGAGGTTGAAACCATCAAATTTTTGGCACAATTGTTTGTTAATACAAAATACATCTTGCTCGTACCAATCGTTCTCTAGCATTATATTGTCAAAAGCTTCAGTAATCTCTTCCCAATTTTCGCAATAGATAAATTTACCGCCGTTATTTTTGAATTTAAAGGTAAATTTTTCATCTACCGGAAGTTTCTGTTCGGGGTAATAACTGCTATGGTCGGCATGTTGGGCTCTTTTAGCCTTCCCATCCGATTTTTTATAATTGGGATTTAGAAGTCTTTTAAATAGACTCATTTATAATGAATTGAGAAGTTTTTATGCATCTTATACTTCAAATATATAAAATCTATATTGAAGTTGTAACACCTGCAAAATAAAGTTTTAAGGCTACCAGTTAACGGCAACAATTAAGTTGTTGCCGCTCTGGTTACTTCTTCTGGTTTTTCAAACGGACGATCTCCAAAAATCTTTTGAAGGTTATCTTTAAAGATCACTTCTTTTTCGAGTAATACATTCGCCAGTTCGGTTAATTTATCTTTGTTTTCCTCCAAGAGCTTTACCGCCCGTTGATACTGGGTTTCAATTAGAAGAGAAATTTCCTTATCAATTAATTCGGCAGTTTTTTCACTGTAAGGCTTTGAGAAATTATACTCAGATTGTCCGCTGCTGTCATAATAGGTTAGGTTTCCAATTTTGTCATTCAGCCCATAGATAGTTACCATAGCTCGAGCTTGTTTTGTAACTTTTTCAAGATCGCTCAAAGCTCCGGTAGAAATTCGGTCGAAAATAACTTTTTCTGCGGCACGACCTCCAAGAGCAGCGCACATTTCGTCCAGCATTTGTTCTGGATGGATGATGAGTCGCTCTTCGGGCAAATACCAAGCGGCACCCAAAGATTGGCCACGTGGTACGATGGTTACTTTTACCAAGGGAGCAGCGTGTTCCAGCATCCAACTAACGGTGGCGTGACCTGCCTCGTGAAATGCAATGGCACGTTTTTCGTCCATTGTCATTATTTTGTTTTTCTTTTCAAGACCGCCTACTATCCTATCAACGGCGTCTAGGAAATCTTGTCTTCCAACAGATTTTTTACCATTTCTAGCGGCAATCAATGCGGCTTCGTTACAAACATTCGCAATATCTGCACCCGAAAATCCAGGTGTTTGTTTTGAAAGAAAATCTGTATCTAGATTTTCGTCCTTTTTAATAGGGCGTAAGTGTACTTCAAAAATTTCTTTGCGTTCGCGAACGTCTGGAAGGTCAACGTATATCTGTCTGTCAAAACGTCCTGCGCGCATAAGGGCTTTGTCTAATACATCGGCTCGGTTGGTAGCTGCCAAAACAATCACATTTGTATTGGTGCCAAAACCGTCCATTTCTGTTAAGAGCTGGTTTAGTGTATTTTCGCGTTCATCATTGCTTCCGGAAAAATTATTTTTTCCTCTTGCACGTCCAATAGCATCAATTTCATCGATAAAAATAATGGCCGGTGCTTTATCTTTAGCTTGTTTAAATAAGTCGCGAACACGCGATGCGCCCACTCCGACAAACATTTCAACGAAATCTGATCCTGACAGTGAAAAGAATGGAACCTGAGCTTCGCCTGCAACGGCTCTTGCCAAAAGAGTTTTACCTGTTCCCGGAGGGCCAACTAACAAAGCTCCTTTAGGAATTTTACCTCCTAATGAGGTGTATTTATCGGGTTGTTTTAAGAAATCTACAATTTCCTGTACTTCTTCTTTTGCTCCTTCAAGACCGGCAACATCTTTAAAAGTGGTTTTTACATCGGTTTTTTCGTCAAATAATTTTGCTTTAGACTTTCCGATATTAAAAAGTTGTCCGCCAGCACCGCCACCAGCGCCAGAAGACATACGGCGCATAATAAAAATCCAAATGGCAATAATTATAACGAAGGGTAAAATACCCATTAAAATATCGCCCCAAACATTGCTGTCTGTTTCAAAATTTAAGGTTGCAGGTAGATTATTTTCGGCTTTTATATCCTGAAAATCTTTTTGAAATAACTGTAAATCACCAAATTCAAATTGATAATCGGGATCGTTTGGTCCCGGAGCCAAAAATGCGGGAGTATCTCCTTTTTTAGCGTGAACCTCCTTTTGTTTGGCCTCTTGCGTAAGATAAACTTTGGCTATTTTTTTATTAATAATATCAACCTTAGCAACATCACCATTTTTTAAAAACTCTTCAAATTTGGCTTGGTTGGTCTTTGCAGGTTGCGACCAGCTACCGCCCCCGAATATTTGGAGGCCAAAAAACAACAGGATTATTGCTCCGTAGATCCAGTAATAATTTGGTTTTGGCTTTTTTGAGTCGCTCTTTTTATTTTTGTTTTTATTTTCTTCGGCCATAGGGCTGTTCTCTTTTAATGTGTTGTTTCTATTTTAACCGATTTTGCATCGCCCCAAAGCCCTTCAATATCATAAAACTCGCGAATGTGCTTTTGAAATACATGAACTACAACATGTACATAGTCCATTAATACCCATTCCGAGTTGTCGCTGCCTTCAACGTGCCACGGTTTTTCCTTTAAAGCTTTACTAACGGATTTTTGAACGGAGTTTACAATGGCGTTAACTTGTGTATTGGAAGTACCATTGCAGATTATAAAATAGTCACAAACGGTGTTTTCTATATCTCGTAAGTCAAGAATTTCAATATCTTGGCCTTTTACATCTTCTATCCCAGTAATTATTTGGGCAATAAGTTGATCTGTTCCCACCTCATCGGGCAAGCCTGTTTGTTTTTTCTGCATTAATTATTTTTCTTTTCTATTTCGCAAAGTTATTACTTTTTTGTTTCTTGAACTGCTTTAAAAACGTAATACTAAACATAATTATCGTTTTGAATATAATCAAACTTAATGCCATCGATTCTACCAATAGTTACTTAAAGCAGTTAGCAAAGGAAACGCAGCTGCAAGATGAAACCGTGGTGGTTACCAACAAACAACTTTCGGGTCGTGGCCAAATGGGAAATGGTTGGAGTTCCCGTGAAGGCCAAAGCCTTACATTCAGCATCTTTAAAGTGTTTAACGGGCTTTTGGCAGAACGACAGTTTGCCATCTCAATGGCAGTTTCACTGGGTATCGCTGCAGCGATGAACGAATTAAATATACCAAATATTTCAATAAAATGGCCAAACGACATATTGTCAGCCAAAAGGAAAATTGGTGGAATATTAATTGAGAACGTTCTGGAGGGCAATTTTGTAAAACAAGCGGTAATTGGCATAGGTATTAATGTGAATGAAACGCATTTTTTAAAATTACCACAAGCTGGCTCCTTAAAGCTCGCAACCGGCAAAACATTTCAACTGGACGAAGTGCTGCAAATAATTCTGAAAAGTGTTTTTAACAATTTAGAAATGCTATCCCAAAATGACTTTCTGAAAATGAAACAGCTTTACGAAAACCATTTATTTCAGAAAGAAAAAGTTTCCGTTTTTGAAACGCCAACAGCTTCACACTTTAACGGAATAATTAAAGGGGTTTCAGAAATTGGCGAACTTTTAGTGGATACCGAAAATCAAGGGTTTCGGAAATTCCAATTGAAAGAAGTTAAATTGATTTTTTAACTGCTCGCTTCCTGCAAGGTTTTTAAAACCTTGTAGGTTTTTCGGGGTTGAAACCTTGTAGGTTTTTCGTGGTTGGAAATGATACCTTACAAGGTCAGAAATTGACCTACAGGGTTATATCTACAAGGTCAGAAAAAAGACCTTGCAGGATAGGCGCGGTACTACTTTACTAAGAATTAATAACGAATGTTAAAGTTGCTCCATATTTGATACAAGCGTATCTATAAATTTTGAAATCGGACCTTTTATCATCATAGCCATCATAGAATTGAATTCGCCTTCAAAATACAAAGCCACGGTAGCCGTGTTTTCTGAAACCGCTTCAATATTGGCAGTTAATGTAAAAGGAATTTTATCGCTGATAGCTCCCAAAACAACCTTGCTTGGCTTTTCAACTTCTTTTACTTCCAATGCTATTTCGGGCATTCCCTTTAAGCCAAAAACAAAAGCATTTTCGCGGATAACCTCAAATTTGCTGATATTTTCGGGCATTAAGGTTTCAAAATTCTTTACGTCGGTTAAAAAATCGCAAAGATCTTCTGCAGATTTTTGAACGGTTACTTCTTTACTATTTAATTTCATCTAAACTTTTTCTTAATGATTAATACTTTTCGGCTGCGAGCTACTTCAAATTTATTAAAACTCGAACCTATAGTTACTGTCCCCAAGTTTCAGGACTATTGCGCCATTCCGAGAGTAATCCTGCTTCTTCCGCATTAATATATTTTGAACTTTCAGCTTCTTCTAACAACATTTCATAATTGCTGAGGGTATTTAAAGTTACGTTTGCCTTTTTAAAATTAGTTTCCGAAACGTTAAATCCGTAGCTGAAAATAGCAACCATTCCCTTTACATTAACATTAGCTTCTTTTAAAGCTTCTACGGCCATGAGGCTACTTTTACCGGTGCTTATTAAATCTTCTACGACCACCACGTTGGAATTGGGCTCTATATGACCTTCAATTTTATTTTGGCGGCCGTGGCCTTTTGCCTCCGGACGAACATAGCAAAACGGAACGTTTAAATAGTCGGCAACCAACATACCAATACCTATGGCACCAGTAGCAACGCCGGCAATTATATCGGGCCTTCCGTACAATTCTTCTATTTGTTTTGCGAGGTTTTCACGAATGTAATTCCGAATCATTGGGTAGGAAAGTGTTATGCGATTATCGCAGTAAATTGGCGATTTCCATCCAGAAGCCCATGTAAAAGGGTTTTGCGGTTGCAATTTTATTGCATTAATTTGCAGTAATAATGCCGCGGTTTTTTGTGCCGTATCTTTGTTTAATATCATTGTGCAAATGTATAAAGTTTTTGTAAAAGATATTCCCATTATTCTCTCTACGGAGAAAAATATTGGGGAGCACTACACTACCATTCCTTTAAAACAAGCTCGTTTTAAAAAATTGGTAAAAAAAATAAATAACGGCGAGCTGCTATATGTTAATCTCTATCATAAAAATGCCGAAAAATTAGATCGTTTTCTGCGGAAAAAAATTAAAGTTGTAGAAGCTGCCGGTGGGATGGTTTACAACAGTAAAAATGAAATTCTCTTTATACGCCGAAATAAGAAATGGGATCTTCCGAAAGGAAAAATTGAAAAAGGAGAAACGCATCGTGAAGCTGCCATGCGCGAAGTTATTGAAGAAACAGGAGTGAAGGATTTGGAGATTCGCGATTTTATAATGACTACCTACCACGTATTTACGCGTAACGGAAAATTTCGCTTAAAAGTTACCTACTGGTATAAAATGTTCAGCGATTACGATGGTGCGTTAATTCCCGAAGCCCAAGAAGGTATTAAAAAAGTAAAATGGAAAGATTTCGAAAAATCGCAAAAAGCGTTACAAGACTCTTATGAAAATATTAAGCTACTCTTTCCAAAAGAATATTTAACCACCCACCCGAATGATAGGATATCTGAGGTGTGATTTTTCGTAATTTGGCGATTGTTTGTGAATCCAATCTAATTGGAAATACCAGTTTTTTTCAAAATCGGGATCAGAGCTTTTCTTGGCTTCGAATGCTTTTTTTACGGTAGGATTTTTATTTAGAAATTGTTCAGCCAAATCTTCCCAAATGTATGGAGAAAACCCTTCTTTTTGTTGCAAGATTGCGTCGAAAAAATTCCAATTAAAATAGGAGTCGGGAGCCGTGGGTTCTAATGTTTCTATAATGTAACGCACACCCGCTTGCTGTGTATTTACTAAAATATCTCCCTTCTTTACTGTAGCTTTTTCTATGCTTTTGCTTACCCGAGTATTATAATGTAAATAATGGCCTTCATAAGCATTTTTTACGGTTTCAAAATTTTTAATGTGGTATACTTCGGCGAGTAATGTGGTGTCGTTTTTAATTTCTGAAAATTCAATTTTATTTAGTTTTAACAAGTTTATTACATTCCAATATCCTCTTGGAATAATGTATGCCGAAGGAATTGTTACGGAATCTGCCGCTTTAAAATAGTTGTAATAGGTAACATTTTTTGTGAAGGGTTTATCTCTAAAATATTTTAAACGCATGGCACCGGTAATTTTGCTCGGTATCATTTTACCTTCGAATCCCTTAAAAGAGAGTGTTGTTGTTTTTGAAGAATCTACTCGCCACGTAAGAGGGTAGTGGCTTTTTGTTTTAAATTTTTCAACTGCATTTCTGCGAAGTATTTTTATTTTTTCTGCATCTTCATCAGCAATATTTATAAAACTTTTCATTAGTTCGTAAGTGCCTTCAACCCTTTGTTTGTAAGGTTTTAGCATATGTGTTTCTACGGTGAGCCCCAGTGTATTGAACAAGGTAGTGTATCCCGACGCATAGCGCGGCGAATCCATAAATTGCGAAAATCCGTTCTCCGGAACTTGATTAAAAACATTTACATATGGAGTAATATCCCATTGTTTTTTTTGAAGCGAATCTTCCAATTGCGGCATAAATGAGCTGTGCAAATAGTTGCCTAAGGCGCCTCCTAATTTGTTGTGCTGCGTAAAGAGGTGGGTAAGTATATATTGGTAATCGGCTCCGTTACTCACGTGATTATCTATAAATAGATCAGGGTTTAACCAGTGAAATATTTCGGAAAAGGCCCTGGAATTTTTGGTGTCGGCTTTAATAAAATCGCGATTTAAATCAAAATTGCGCGCGTTTCCACGAAAGCCGTATTCCTTGGGTCCGTTTTGATTAGTGCGGGATGTGCTGTTTCTATTTAATGCACCGCCAATATTATACACAGGAATTGTGGCGATAATGGTGTTTTTGGGCAAGGTGATTTTATTTTCGGCATAATCTCTAAATAGCAGCATCGTAGCGTCAATTCCGTCTGGCTCGCCGGGGTGGATGCCGTTATTAATTAAAATTACGTTTTTACCGTTTTTAGAAAATGTTTCTTTTGAATGGGTTTTATCATCAGGGTCAAAAAGCACCACGTGCAGCGGAAAACCGCTATCTGTTTGTCCAATTTCAAAAACACTAATTGAAGGAAATTTCTTTTCGAGTAATAAATAGAAATTTATTGTTTCGGAATAGGTGCCAGTTTTAAGACCATTTGAATTTTCGAAAGTGGTGGTTAAGGTTTGTGCCGAAATATTCTGGCAAGAACCAATAAGTACGGCAATAAGAATACAGGAAAAGAAAACGATGTTTTTCATTGAAATATTTATAAAGAACAAATATAAAGAACCAAAAATGACATTTTCTGGAACAAGGAGCGAAATATTACGCATAAAAAAGCCCCGCAAAATTTTGCAGGGCTCAATTTATTCGGTTTTAAAAATTTTTAACCATTCATTGAAATTAAAAACTCTTCGTTATTTCTGGTTTGTTTAATGCGGTCGTTAATAAACTCCATTGCTTCAACAGGATTCATGTCTGCAAGATATTTGCGCAATACCCACATTCGCTGAATTGTATTTTCATCGAGCAACAAGTCATCACGGCGTGTACTTGATGAAGTAAGATCTATCGCCGGGAAAATTCGTCGGTTGGAAATTTTTCTATCCAATTGAAGCTCCATGTTTCCAGTTCCTTTAAACTCTTCAAAAATTACTTCGTCCATTTTAGAACCGGTCTCGGTCAATGCAGTAGCAATTATACTTAAGGAACCTCCATTTTCAATATTACGGGCAGCTCCAAAAAAGCGTTTTGGTTTATGTAGTGCATTTGCATCTACACCACCACTCAAAATTTTGCCGCTTGCAGGTTGTACCGTGTTGTAAGCTCTTGCCAAACGTGTAATAGAATCTAACAAAATTACCACATCGTGGCCGCATTCTACCAATCTTTTTGCTTTATCAATTACCAGGTTTGCTACGCGAACGTGTTCAGTTGCCTCTTTATCAAAAGTAGATGCAACTACCTCGCCTCTAACATTTCGTTGCATATCGGTAACTTCTTCCGGGCGTTCATCAATTAACAGAACAATCTGGTACACTTCGGGATGGTTTGCAGCAATTGCATTCGCAATATCTTTTAGCAACATGGTTTTACCCGTTTTAGGTTGCGATACTATCATACCACGTTGGCCTTTACCGATAGGCGCAAATAAATCTATAATTCGTGTTGATATGGTACTTTGCTTATCTGCAATATTAAATTTTTCCTGGGGGAAAAGCGGTGTTAAATGCTCAAAAGATACACGGTCGCGAACCACATTAGGGTTTAGGCCATTTATTTTTACCACCTTGATTAACGGGAAGTATTTTTCACCTTCTTTAGGTGGGCGTACCTCGCCTAAAACCGTATCGCCGGTTTTTAATCCGAATAGACGAATCTGCGATTGCGAAACGTAAATATCATCTGGAGATGATAAATAATTATAATCGCTTGATCGTAAAAATCCGTAGCCATCCTGCATAATGTCTAGTACGCCTTCACTTTCAATTATACCGTCAAATTCGTAATCCGGTTCTCTGTATCTATTGCGAGAATCTTTATTGCCATTGTTTCGGTTGTCGTGCGTATTGCCATCTTTTTGCTTGTGGCTTTGGTGCTTTTGACGGTTGTCTGAATTTGAATTATCACTGCGCTGATGCTTCTGCCTATTATCATTAGCACCAGATTTTTGGTGTTGCTGTTTTTTATCGCTATTCTTTTTGTCGCCTTTATCGTTAGAAGAGCGCTTATCTGAAGTATGCTTTTTATCGTCAGCACTTTTTTTGTCGTCGCCACCTTTTTTATTGTCATCACCTTTTTTGGGGTCATCAGCTTTTTTTGCATCATCACTTTTTTTAGTGTGTTGTTGCTTTTGAGGCTGTGTTTTTTTGTTTCGGCTATTGCTTTTTTGCTGATTGGATTTATTGTCTTTTTCAGCTTTGTCCGAGGCGGAAGGGGCTTTATCGTCTTTTTTTGTGTCGGGGGCAGAAGTGTCTGCATTCAAGACTGCCTTAACAGCCTTGGGATTTGCGGCTTGGTAGTCTAGAATTTGATATACCAAGTCTAATTTTTTTTGTGTGCGATATTTCGGCACATTGAGTTCTTTAGCGATATCCTGAAGTTCAGGAAGCTTTTTGTTTTTTAATTCTGAAATTTCAAACATGTATTGAATACTGTAGTTAAAGTTTATACTAATGTGTTTCTATAGAGAAGAATAAGTACGTTGAAAGTTTTTCGAAGACTAAGTAACCCTTATTGAGTTGGTTACGTATTGTTACTGCAATAATACAATAATAAATTAAAAAGTACTGTTATTTTTTTTAAAAAGAAACTGTATTTTTGCTGCGCATTTAAGTTTTTGCACGATGATTCAACGTATTCAAACTATATATTTAATTGTTTCGGCCCTAATTATGGGTGTGCTATTTTATTGGTTTCCAGTTGTTTTAGGCGAAAACGGCACAGCAATCATAGAGCGCGACGAGCCTTTGGTTTTTATTCTAATATTCGTCTCTATTGCACTGGCCATAATTTCAATTTTAAGTTTTAAAAAACGGCAAACACAATTTGTTCTTAACCGTTTAAACATTATATCAAACTTTGTATTACTAGGAGTTTTCGTTTACAGATCGCTTACTTTATCCGGAGAAACATTAGTTTCAGAGAAGGGTATTGGGGTGCTTCTTCCTATCATTTCTATCGTATTTTTAGTGCTGGCCAACAAGGCCATTAAAAAGGATGAGGATCTTGTAAAATCTGTTGATCGTTTACGATAAACCAATCTTGGTATATTAGTGCAAAACCCCTGAAGGATGCCACCTTTGGGGGTTTTTTGTTATTTTGATACTGCTGAAATTTTTAAAATAAACCTTAAAAACATTAAAGATTCTCAGCTGTAAAAATTATCTCTCAAACTCAATTACCTCCAAATTTTTAATAAGTTCCCCTTCAATTTCAAAACGGAGCATGGTGCGTACTTTTTGAAATCCGTGTTTTCCGGCCGCACCGGGATTCATATGTAGCAAACCTGTACTTTTGTCTGGCATAACTTTTAAAATATGCGAATGGCCACAGATGAATAACTTTGGTGGATTGGCGTAAATTTCGTGCCGAATGGAGGGATTGTACTTACCGGGATAACCGCCAATATGTGTAATCCAGACATCAACCCCATCGCACATAAAACGATTGTGTAACGGAAATTCTATTCTTGCCTCAGTGCCATCAATATTGCCGTACACAGCGCGAAGTGGTTTTATTTTCTTAATGGCATCGGTCACCGAAAGATCTCCAATATCGCCAGCGTGCCAAACTTCATCTGCTTGTTTTACATACGTCAATATTTTTTCGTCTATGTAGCTGTGGGTGTCGCTTAAAAGCAGAATTTTTTTCAAAATAGATAGGATTGGTGTTTGGCGAAGGTATTAAGTTTTTCAAAGTTATAACATAAATGCTGGTCTGTAAATTGTAATTTTGTCGATTCTGAAAAAATGGTGAATTGCGATATTTTATAGAAATAGCCTATAACGGTAAAAATTATTTTGGATGGCAGCGCCAGCCCGAACAAAATAGTGTACAACAGGTTTTAGAGGAGGCGCTTTCAACTTTACTTCGGAAGCAATTAAAACTTACCGGCGCCGGAAGAACCGATGCCGGCGTACACGCAAAGCAACTTTTTGCCCATTTTGATTTTGATGTAATTGAAGATTTGGAAGCTTTAGTGTATAGATTAAATTCGTTTCTTCCGAAAGATATTTCAGTAAAAAAATTTTTTAAGGTTAAAGATGATGCGCACGCACGTTTTCACGCAACTGAAAGAGCGTACAAGTACATCGTAATATTGGGTAAAGATCCTTTTTTACAGGATTTTTCGTTTCAATTGCATAAAACTCCAGATGTTATTTTAATGAACCAAGCTGCTGAATTGCTATTGCATCATAGAGATTTTCAATGCTTTTCACGTACCAATACCGACGTAAAAACGTATCATTGTTCAATTGTAAAAGCACAGTGGGAAGCTAAAAATAATAAGCTTACTTTTACAATTGTGGCAGATCGTTTTCTGCGAAATATGGTGCGTGCCGTTGTGGGAACGCTGTTAGATGTAGGTTTCGGAAAAACTACAATTGAAGAGTTTAGCGAAATATTGCAAAGCAAAAACAGAGAAAATGCAGGGGCTTCGGCTCCAGCCCAAGGCTTGTTTTTAACAAAGGTTGTGTATCCTGATTCTATTTTTTTAAGAAATTAAAAACAATGGCATATATTTTATAGTACCAATTAACATACTCATTTAACGAATTAATAAATAACAGTGTCAGAAAAAACGGGCAACGCATTCGATTTTAAGCTCTTTAAGCGTTTATTGGCTTTTACAAAACCGTATAGCTTTATATTTTATTTTGTGGCTTTTGCGGCAATTATTATGTCCGGACTTGCCGTGTTGCGGCCTTATCTTTTAGAGTTGGCCATAGACAATTCTATGGTTCCAAAGGATGGCGAAGGATTTATGAAGTACATTATTTTAATGGTAATTGTGCTTTTTCTGGAGGTTATTTTTCAATTCGCTTTTATTTTTTACACCAATTATCTCGGGCAAAGTGTAATCCGCGATTTGCGTCAGAAACTCTTCCGCTTAATGATGAGCTTTAAAATGAAATATTTTGACAAAAGCGCCGTCGGAAGATTGACAACCCGAGCTGTAAACGATGTGGAAACGATATCCAGTATTTTTAGCGAAGGCTTGTTTATGATTATAAGCGACCTCTTAAAAATGTTTGTAATTGCCGGATTTATGCTTTATCAAAGTTGGCAATTGTCCTTAATTGCATTTACAGTTTTGCCTTTTATTCTATACGCAACCCGAGTTTTTCAGAAAGCGATGAAAGTTGCTTTTGAAGATGTGCGAAATCAAGTTGCCAACTTAAATACATTTGTGCAAGAACGAATTACGGGAATGAAAATAGTGCAAATTTTTACCCGTGAAAAAACCGAATATGAACGTTTTCAAGAAATAAATAAAGCACACCGAAAAGCGTGGATAAAAACAGTATGGTATAACTCAATTTTCTTTCCAATTGCAGAAATGACAGGAGCTGTAGCTACAGGATTATTGGTTTGGTACGGCGGATTAAATGTAATTAGTGGCGGAGCGATTACCCTGGGTATAGTTGTTGCTTTTATACAATATACCGAAATGCTCTTTAGGCCTCTTCGGCAGATTGCAGATAAATTTAACACCCTGCAAATGGGTATGGTAGCTGCAAATCGGGTTTTTGCAATACTCGATACAAAAGCCCATATTGCCGATACCGGAACCGTAGATTATAAAAGTACCAAAGGCGAAATAGCCTTTAAAAATGTTTATTTTGGTTACAACGAAGGCGAAGAGGTAATTAAAGGTATTTCATTTAATGCTAAGCCCGGCGAAACAATTGCTATTGTTGGTGCCACAGGTGCTGGCAAAAGCACCATTATCAATCTTTTAAATCGTTTTTACGAAATAAACAGTGGCGAAATTACCATTGATTCCATTTCAATAAAAGAGTATAGTTTAGATTCGCTTCGCAGTCAAATTGCGGTGGTGCTGCAAGATGTTTTCCTTTTTGCAGATTCCATTTTAAACAATATTACGCTTGGCAATCCAGATATTTCAGAAGAAGAAGTAATTACCGCTGCTAAGGAAATTGGCGTTCACGAATTTATAAAATCGCTTCCCGGCGGCTATCAGTACAATGTAAAAGAACGAGGCAGTATGCTTTCCTCAGGCCAGCGACAACTTATTTCGTTTTTGAGGGCATATGTTAGCAAACCGAGTATTTTAATTTTAGACGAAGCCACTTCATCAGTAGATACCTATTCCGAAGAATTAATTCAGACAGCTACAGATAAAATTACCAAAGACCGTACTTCAATAGTAATTGCACACAGATTGGCTACTATTAAAAAAGCAGATAAAATTATTGTGATGGATGCCGGAAAAATTGTTGAGGAAGGCACTCACGAAACCTTATTGAAATTAGAAAAAGGGTTTTATAGAAATCTGTACGATGTGCAATTTATTGCAGAAGAAGTAGCTTCCTAACCCCAACGCGAAACAACAAATTATAGTAAAAAAGCTCCTTGCTTTAAATGTTGAATTATTGAAATGACGCAGGCTCTTATTAATTACACAAGCTCAGGTATTCTTCGGAAACAGCTAATTTCTTAAGAAGCGAAGGATTAAAATTTTGCCGCGAATTTAGCTCAAATCCTTCTTAAGAATTTTTGAAAGTTCTTCGAGGTTTTCATAAAGAACAAAATCGCCGTCTTTTAAATATGAAATCTGACCATTTTCTTCCGAAACCACTAGGCATACAGCATCGGTTTTTTCAGTAATACCAACGGCCGCGCGGTGCCGAAGCCCAAAGCGCAACGGAATTTTTCTGTCGTTAGAAACTGGTAAAATAACCCTTGTGGCTGTAATTCTGTTTTCTTCAATGATCATAGCGCCGTCGTGCAACGGACTATTTTTAAAAAATATACTTTCAATAATAGGTTGATTGACTTCCAGATTCATTTCGTCTCCGGAATTTTTTACAAATTCCAGACTGTTGTTTCGCTGCAGAACAATTAATGCACCGGTGTTTGTACTAGACATTTTTTTACAGGCAGCGATAATTCCGGCCACGTTAATTTTAAGTGAGCTATCGCTACTGGAAAATTTAAATTGTTTTAATATACGGCGTCGTGCGTTAAAATTTGTAGAACCCAACATCAATAAAAACTTTCTAATTTCGGGTTGAAAAACTACAACCAAAGCGAACATTCCAACACCCAAAAAGCCTCCCAGAATCTTGCTTAATAGTTGCATTTCCAAGAGTTCGGTAAAAACATAAATTGCGTAAACAATAATAATACCCACCAAAATATTAATGGCCACCGTACCTTTTACCAAATTATAGAGGTAATACAGCAGGAATGCTACCAGCACAATATCTACAATATCTATAATTCGAATGTCGAGAAAATCCAAGTGGGTGCGTTTTTTTGTAAAAGTACTTTAAAAATTTTAATGGATTGCGTTCAAGATTTTAGGTTTTGAAACAATTTTACACATTCAACCGCTTCCTTTACGTCATGAACTCGCAAAATAGATGCGCCCTTTAAAAGTGCCACTGTGTTTAGTACAGTTGTTCCGTTTAAGGCATTTTCGACATTGGTTTCTAGCGTTTTATAAATCATTGATTTTCGTGAAATACCCGCTAAAACTGGAATTCCCAAGTTTTGAAAAAGTTCAAGATTATTCAAAACTTGAAAACTTTGTTGGCGTGTTTTTGCGAATCCAAAACCTGGATCGGCAATAATATCGTGGATACCCTCGGCGCGGGCTCGGGCTATTTTTTCGGATAAATGTTTTAATACTTCAAGTGTTACGTTGTTATAATCGGTTCGTTGTGCCATTGTTTTTGGGGTGCCGCGCATATGCATTAAAATATAGGGTACTTTCAATTTTGCAACTGTTTTGTACATTCTGGCATCTAAAGTTCCACCAGAAACATCGTTTACAATTGCAGCACCTGCCTCAACCGCTTTTATGGCAACCGCGCTTCGGAAAGTATCTACCGATAGCAGCGCATTGGGAAGGTTTTTCAAAATTATTTTTATGGCTTTTACAACGCGTTCAATTTCGTCGCTTTCCGAAATTTCGTCTGCTCCCGGCCGTGTGCTATACCCTCCGATATCTAAAAACGTAGCGCCTTCGGCCTGCATTTGTTCGGCTTGCTTTAAAATTTCATCTTCGGTAAACGATTTTCCACCGTCGTAAAATGAATCGGGCGTAACGTTTATTATTCCCATTACTTTGGGAACTGAAAAATCGATGAGCGTGCCGTGGCAATTAATTGTGTGCAATTTTTTAAACTTTTTTCGCTTTTAAGATTCAAAAACTTTTGGTTAATCTGCCCATTGGCGAATAACTTTAAGCATTCAACTTTGAACTTTGAACTATTTAAGCGAAATTTACGCAAAATCTTACAATTCACGGATGGCCGATACTTCAAATCAATACAATGACCAGATAGAAAAATGCAGACAGTTGTTTATCAGCAAAATGCACGATTACGGAAGCGCGTGGCGAATACTTCGGCTTCCGTCGTTAACCGATCAAATTTTTATAAAAGCACAACGCATTCGCGGATTGCAACAAAATGCAGAGCGAAAGATAGCAGAGGATGAAACCAGCGAATTTATAGGAATTGTGAATTATTCGGTGATGGCTTTAATTCAAATTGAAAAAGGAGTAGTAGCGCAACCGGATTTATCTTTGGAAGAAGCAACCCAACTCTATGACGAGCATGTTGCAAGGACCAAACAATTAATGATGGATAAAAACCACGATTATGGCGAAGCTTGGCGCGATATGCGGGTGAGTTCGCTAACAGATTTAATTCTTCAGAAATTACTTCGTGTAAAACAAATTGAAAACAATAAAGGAAAAACGTTGGTTTCTGAAGGAATTGATGCCAATTATCAGGATATGGTAAATTACGCCATTTTTGCATTAATACATTTAGATGAAAGTAAGGAAGGTGGGAGTAAAGGAAATAAAAGTGAGTAAACACAGAAAAGATTAAAAGCAATATAGAATGAAAATATTAGTAGGAATATCACGAGTAATTGTTGGGATACTTTTTATAATAAGCGGTTTAATAAAATTGAATGATCCCGTTGGGTTTTCATTTAAGTTGAAGGATTATTTCGCACCCGAAGTTTTAGATCTCGGTTTTTTAGTCCCCTATGCATTATTGATAGCCATCTTCTTAGTGATTTTTGAAGTCTTGGTTGGCGTTGCTTTGTTATTAGGCTATCTAAAAAAGGCAACACTTTGGGCTTTAATGTTGATGATTGTGTTTTTTACATTTCTAACTTTTTATTCGGCTTATTTTAACAAGGTTACAGATTGTGGCTGCTTTGGCGATGCCATTAAACTTACTCCGTGGGAGTCATTTACCAAAGATGTAATTTTACTTGTTTTAATTGTAATTCTATTTGTAGGTAGAAAGTACATTCAGCCATTTTTTACACGCGAAATTCGAAGCATTTTAATATTTATAGCCTTTATTGGGTGTTTGGGAGTTACCTATTATGTATTGCTTCACCTGCCTATAATTGATTTTCGTCCCTATAAAATTGGCGCAAATATTAAAGAAGGAATGACCGTGCCCGAGAATGCCCCGGGGCCCATTTATGAATACAAATGGAAATTTAACAGTAATGGCGAGGAAATAGTTATTACAACAAATGGCGAATATCCTCAAGTTGACGGAGAGCTTATTAGCACCGAAACCGAAATGATCCAAGAAGGGTACACCCCGCCCATTCACGATTTTACGATGGAACGCGACGGCGAGGATTATACCGAACAATTTTTAGCAGAGGAAAATTTAGTTGTAATTGTTGCCTACAGCCTTGGAAATACTGAAAAAGACGGGTATATTCCCATAAAGGAAATAACCGATAGAGCTTTAAAGAACGGATATAATGTAATTGGTCTTTCGGCTTCTTCGCAGGAAATGACCGAAGCGTTAGTTGCAGATTACAAACTTAATTTTAAGTTTTATTTCTGCGATGAAACTACGCTAAAAACCATCGTCCGCAGCAATCCGGGAATATTGGAGTTGGATAACGGAACAATAAAACAAAAACTGCACTGGAACGACGCTCAAAAAATACAGCTACCTGTGGTTGAAAATGCAAAACCTAAGTTAGATCTTTCACTAAAACAACGATTGGACAGCATTTCGGTACTCGACCAAAAATACCGCAATTTAATGCAGGCTCGCTCCTTGGAAGAGCGCAAAACCTTGGGCGAAAAAATGGGTTTATCAGAAGCTGAATACAGTGGTGATTTGGCAAAAATGCAAAGTGTACTGGACAGCGTTAACATGATTTTTGTTGAAAAGTATTTTATTGAAAAAGGCTACCCCGGAAAATCTGTAGTTGGTGAAGAATCGAGTCTTGTAGCTTGGCATGTTTTACAACACAACCCAGATAAAATTCCTCTCTATCTTCCTTTGGTAAAGAAAGCAGCTGCCGAAGGTGAAATCCCAAAAACTTCCGCTGCAATGATGGAAGACCGTTATTTAATGATGGAAGGAAAGCCGCAAATATATGGTACCCAAGGCATGAGTTATGATGACGCCCGAGGCTCGTTTATTTGGCCAATTGCCGATGCTGAAACTGTAAACGAAAGACGTAAAAATGCTGGTTTTGAAGAACCTATTGAAGTATATGCCAAAATACTTTTTGGAGAGGATTTTATTTATGAGCCGCGTACAATGGAACAAATAAACCAACAATAAGTGGTAGGGTACATACTTCAAAAATTGGGTTATGCATTGCTTACATTGTTTGGAGTTATATCCGTAATTTTCTTCTTGTTTACAATCTTACCGGGCGATCCAGCACGCATGATGTTAGGCCAAAATGAAACTGCCGAACAGCTTGCCGTCGTAAAAAAGAAATATGGTTTTGACCAGCCCGTTTCAATACAATACGTTCGATATTTAAACGACTTGTCGCTTCTGTCATTTCACAGTAAAAACCCATCAGATTACACTTTCCTTGCCGAGGGTAAATACAATGCAACACTTTTATTTTCGGTTGGCAATACCAACGTTGTTATAAAAACGCCCTACCTACGCGAATCTTTTCAAAAGAATGGAAAAGAAGTAAGTGCCGTAATAGCCGAAACACTACCCAACACTTTTATTCTTGCCGTATCTGCAATTGTTATTGCAATGATCGTAGGTGTTTTGCTCGGAATAATCTCGGTGCTTTTTAAAGATGGATTTATCGATAAGGCAATTCAATTATTGAGTACTCTGGGAATGAGCGTACCTTCATTTTTTAGTGCAATTATCTTTGCTTGGGTTTTTGGTTTTTTACTTCACCAATACACCCATTTAAATATGACCGGAAGTCTGTATGCCGTAGACGATTTTGGCAACGGAAAATACATTCAATGGAAAAACCTAATCCTTCCCGCAGTTGTTTTGGGAATTCGTCCATTGGCCGTTGTAAGCCAGTTAATGCGTAATTCCCTTCTCGAAGTTTTAAATCAAGATTATATTCGTACGGCAAAGGCAAAAGGGCTTCCTTTTTACCAGATTATAAAGAAACACGCGCTAAAAAATTCATTGAACCCAGTGGTTACTGCAATTTCCGGATGGTTTGCGAGTATGCTTGCGGGTGCCGTTTTTGTAGAATACATTTTTGGTTGGAATGGTCTGGGGAAAGAAATTGTAAACGCCCTAAATACATTGGATTTACCCGTTATTATGGGGGCTGTAATTGTTATAGCCACTTTGTTTATTGTAATTAATATTTTTGTAGATATAATTTATGGCTGGTTAGACCCGAAAATAAGTCGTCAGTAATAATTTTTGCAAAATGCAAATTTCGCATATGTATTAAAAAACACTATTTATGAGAACGCTATTTTTACTGTTGGTTTTTTTTAATTTCGCTCAGGCACAACAAAAATATTTTTCGGAAGCAGCTTTAAATGAGGTGTTTCTATCGGAAGATGAAACTGAAATTCGCTTTTCAGAAATACTTCAACAATACAAAGGAAAAACCGTATTAATAGATGTTTGGGCCAGTTGGTGCAAAGATTGTATTGAGGGAATGCCAATGGTACAGCAACTTCAAAAGGATCATCCAGAGGTTGTATTTTTGTTTCTGTCATTGGATAAGGAAATTGATAGTTGGAAAAATGGAATTGAAAAATACGGCGTGGTGGGCGAAAATTATTTTATACCCGCAGGTTGGAAAGGCGCTTTTTGTTCGTCTATAGATTTAGACTGGATTCCCAGATATATGGTGATAAATACCGAAGGCGAAATAAGCCTTTACAAAGCCATTAAAGCCAATGATGAAAATTTATTAATTAAATTGAAAAACTAATTTTAAAAACATACCCGTTTATTCGGGCCGGATTATGAGAAAAAAAATAGTAGCTGGAAACTGGAAAATGAATAATGATTTAGCAGAAACGGAAATGTTTTTAGTTGAGTTAAAAAAACAAGTTTTTCCAGAAAATGTAACAATAATGATAGCACCGCCGTTTACAAGTTTAAACCACGCATTTAACTCTTTGCGCGAGCACCCTGTAACCGTTGCTTCACAAAATATGCACCAAAGTAATGAAGGAGCCTTTACGGGCGAAATTTCTGCCAAGATGCTAAAAAGCATAGGAGCAAATACCGTTATTTTAGGGCATAGTGAGCGACGTGCTTATTTTATGGAAGACAATGCAACCCTTGCCGAAAAGGTAAATACGGCACTAGAAAATGAAATGACAATAATTTTCTGTATTGGTGAAGAATTGGAAGACCGAAGGAACAACACACATTTTGAAATTATTAAAACGCAACTTTCCGAAGGACTTTTTCATACGTCAAATAAGGCGTGGGAATCTGTAATAATTGCTTATGAACCTGTTTGGGCAATTGGTACCGGCGAAACTGCCAGCCCGGAGCAGGCGCAGGAGATGCACCACTTTATAAGAAAAACCATTGCCGAAAACTATTCAGAAGAAATTGCCGATGGGGTTTCAATTTTATATGGAGGAAGCGTTAAACCCGACAATGCAACTGAAATTTTTAAACAACCCGACGTGGATGGAGGTCTTATTGGCGGTGCTTCGCTAAAGGTTGCAAGTTTTATGGAAATTGTAAATGCTTTTTACTAAAAATTAATTGCAGATTTTTGTAAATTGCACTATCACGGATTTTGAGCTTTTAATTTTTTATACGAATTTAAAATACAATGTCTCATACATATATTGAATATATTTTTAAAGTGGAGCCGCTTCAACCCGGCACCGAAATTCTTATTGCCGAATTAGGTTCCGCAGGTTTTGAAAGTTTTGTAGAAACTGAAGAAGGCGTTAAAGCTTATATCCAATTTGATAAGATGAACTTTGGCGCTTTAGACAAAATCCACATCGTCAAGTCGAAAGAATTCAAGATTGAATTTACTTCGTCAGAAATAGCCCCAGTAAACTGGAATTCTGAGTGGGAGAAAAATTTTGATCCTATTGAAGTAGACGGTAAATGTATAGTTCGTGCACCATTTCATCCTAAGAAAAATTTTGATTTCGACATTGTAATTGAGCCTAAAATGTCTTTCGGGACGGGGCATCACGAAACTACTTTTATGATGCTTCAATTTGTTTTGGAAAACAATTTTGAAGATAAAACTGTGTTAGACATGGGCTGCGGAACGGCTGTATTGGCAATTTTGGCCGAAATGCGCGGCGCTGCGAAACTAGATGCAATTGATATTGATGAATGGTGTTATGAAAATTCAATTGAAAACATTGAAAGAAACAACTGTAGTAAAATTTCAGTTTATTTAGGCGATGCAACCTTGCTTTCGGAAAAAAAATACGATGTTATTATCGCCAACATAAACCGAAATATTCTATTGAACGATATGGAACGCTATAGAAGTTGCTTAGACGAAGGCGGAACCCTATATCTAAGCGGATTTTATACTAAAGATTTGCCAATTATAACGGAAACTTGCAATAATCTGGGTTTTACTTTCGTTGAGAATAAGGAAAAAAATAATTGGGTTGCCGCAAAATTTGTAATTTAGTAGTTGCGGATTGGTCGAAAATCCGTTTTTAACAAATTTATAATTAGCACGCTTTGAGTACCAGAGAAAAAATACAGGAAGATGTATCGGTTGAAGAAATGGAAGGCAATCTAAATGAAATTGTACTTTACAATGACGATGTAAACACCTTTGACCACGTAATAAACAGTTTAATTTTTGCGTGCGAACACACGCCGGAACAAGCCGAACAATGTTCTATAATTGTGCATTATAAAGGAAAGTGTACGGTTAAGACCGGTGAGTTTAGCGATTTAAAACCGCGCTGCAGTATGCTTTTGGAAGCTGGATTGAGCGCTGAAATTATCTAATACCACTCAAAATATATGGCGGAAAGTACCACCGCTATTATTAAAAGTATTAATACAATTACTATAAAACCTGCACCAAAGCGGGTTTTTTTATTGTCTTGAAAAATATAGTCTTTTTCGGTTTTATTGTCAGAGTCTTTTACTATCTTAGTCATAGGTTGGTTTTAAACAGTCTAAAATAGAAAAAAGGAAATAAAAGATTCTAAATATTTCCATAAAAAAACCACGTTTAAAAAACGTGGTTTTTTGGTCGTGACCTTGCCAGGATTCAAACCTGGAACCTCCTGAGCCGTAATCAGGTGCGCTATTCAGTTGCGCCACAAGGCCAAATTAATATTGCTTTAAGCGGGTGCAAATATATTTCTTTTTAAATTGCAAGACAAATTAAAACTTGAAAAAAATGGATTTATCTAAATTTATAAGAAATATTGAGCATTTTCCCAAAGATGGAGTCCATTTTAAAGACATTACTCCCTTGCTCGCAGATAGCGCTGCCATGGCCGATGGGTTAGCCCAATTAATGGCTTTGGTGGGTGATGAAAAAATTGATAAAGTAGCCGCAATAGAATCACGTGGGTTTTTCTTCGGAACACTTTTAGCCCAAAATCTAAATGCGGGTTTTGTACCCATTAGAAAACCTGGAAAACTTCCGTATAAAACTTTAAAGGAACCATATCAATTGGAGTATGGAATAGATGCCCTCGAAATTCACGAAGACGCAATTTTAAAAGGCGAACGAGTACTGCTTCACGATGATGTTTTGGCTACCGGAGGCACGATGAAGGCAGCGTGCAAATTAATTGAAAGTTTAGGGGGAGAAATTGTGCAATGCAACTTTTTACTTGAATTGGAATTCCTAAACGGAATTCAAAAATTAAAAAATCGCCCCGTAAAATCGTTATTGAAATATTAGTCTAGCGCATTTTTAGTAACCCATAATTTATAGCCAAAGATGGCCATTTGGAATTTGGACGCTTTTGCAAGATCTAGTCCTTGCTTGGTAAAACTAGGAAGTACTTTTTTGTTCACCTTTGCTAGAAATTTAAAAAATTGCTTTTTCATCTGTGATTAGTTTGGTATGAAATTAATCAATTTGAAACAATTCCTTTTAAATGTGATGTTAAATCCTTAAACAGAGCCAGTTCCCGCTGTATTGTAACGATAGTAATATATTTTATCGAGATTCTTTTTGGCATTTATTATCTTCGCCCACAAATAAATTTTGATGGATTATTTATTTCTTTTTCTGGGCTTGCTTTTACTGGTTGTTGGTGGCGAATTTTTAGTGCGGTCGTCGGTGGCACTTTCATTTAAACTCCATCTTTCAAAAATGGTTATCGGGCTTACGGTAGTTTCTTTTGCTACTTCAGCGCCCGAACTTTTGGTGAGTTTACAAGCTGCGCTCAATGGATTTTCAGATATTTCAATAGGTAATGTGTTAGGCTCAAATATTGCTAATATCGGTTTGGTTTTGGGTATTACCGCGGTAATTTCGCCATTGGCAATTGATA
This sequence comes from Aequorivita flava, assembly GCF_038742595.1. Lineage (NCBI taxonomy): Bacteria > Pseudomonadati > Bacteroidota > Flavobacteriia > Flavobacteriales > Flavobacteriaceae > Aequorivita > Aequorivita flava. The sequence goes on from NZ_JBANCF010000005.1 coordinate 115,799, forward strand.
AGGATTTCTATAAATTGAACTGGCCGGCAATGATGTTTGCTTCCGTTGCACTTTATTTTATTATGAAAAGCGGAAGTGTTATTAGTCACTCTGAAGGAGTGGCACTGTTGCTGATGCTTTTTGTTTATCTCTGGATTTTAATTAAGCGGGCAAAAGGGCAACGAAAAACTAATCCGGTAGATGATAGTATTGATGAGGGACTGTCTAAAACCTCTAATTTTAAAATTATTGTTTGGTTGTTAATCGGTGCGGTGTCGTTATATGCCGGAAGTGAATTTTTGGTAAATGGTGCCGTCTCTTTGGCTGAGCAATTTGGCGTTAGCGAACGGGTAATAGCGGTAACTATGATTGCTGTCGGAACTAGTATTCCGGAACTAGCTGCTTCGGTCATTGCAGCGTTAAAACGAGAAAAAGCCATTTCGCTTGGCAATTTAATTGGTTCAAATATTTTTAACATCTGTTCTGTATTGGGTATTACAGCAATTATACAGCCCATTGTGGTCAAGAGTGAAGAAGTGCTTACAAGCGATATTTTTTGGATGATAGGTTTTGCTGGTATTTTAGTTCCATTGGCTTTTCTTCCAAAAGCATTCGAACTTGGGAGGAAAAGAGGTGTTTTTCTAGTAGCAGCCTATGCTATTTTTATAGGAATGACAATTTTAAAATAATTGATTATTCTTGCTAATTTCAAAATTTATAGGGGGTGTTCAAAACTTTTTTGGGCTTTCGAGTAAATAAACCTTAAAAATTAAGGGGGTGTATTTGTGTTTTTTCTATTTTTGCCTCATAAAACTAAAAACACCACCATGTCCACTTTAAGATTTTTCGCTATTAAGGAAACCTTTAATAGGGTTCCAGTACCCGTTTCGGAAACAGAACGACGATCTGATATTTTCGGAAAAAACGTATTTAGAGAATCTGCCATGCGGCAGTATCTTACAAAAGATTCGTTTAAAAGCGTTATGGATGCCATTGAAAGTGGCTCTAAAATAGAACGCCATATTGCCGACCATATTTCTACGGGAATGAAAGAGTGGGCAATTGCAAAAGGCGCTACGCACTACACGCACTGGTTTCAACCTTTAACTGGGGCCACTGCCGAAAAGCACGATGCTTTTTTTGAAACCATGGAACATGGTCAGGCTATTGAAAAGTTTGGTGGCGGGCAATTGGTTCAGCAAGAGCCAGATGCATCGAGTTTTCCCAATGGTGGGATACGAAATACTTTTGAAGCCCGTGGTTATACTGCTTGGGATCCTACTTCTCCGGCATTTATTTACGGAACTACACTATGTATTCCTACTGTTTTTGTTTCTTATACGGGCGAAGCTTTAGATTATAAAACTCCTTTGCTCCGTGCCTTGCAATCTATTGATAATGCGGCGACGGCCGTGGCAAAATATTTCGATAAAAATGTTACCAGAGTGAGTGCCACTTTAGGCTGGGAGCAAGAATACTTTTTAGTAGACAGTGCCTTGGCTGCATCGCGGCCAGATATCTCCTTGGCTGGAAGAACCCTTTTGGGGCATTCTTCGGCAAAGGGGCAACAATTAGACGATCATTATTTCGGGTCTATTCCGGCACGGGTTTTAAACTTTATGCGTCACTTAGAGACTGAATGCATGCTTTTGGGCATTCCCGTAAAAACGCGACATAACGAAGTTGCACCCAACCAGTTTGAATTAGCTCCTATATTTGAAGAAACCAATTTGGCAGTAGATCACAATTCATTATTAATGGATTTAATGCATAAAATTGCCGACAAGCACAATTTTAAGGTGTTATTTCACGAAAAGCCATTTGCCAATGTAAATGGAAGCGGAAAGCACAACAACTGGTCGTTGGCAACCGATACGGGTGTAAACCTTTTAGGGCCTAGCAGCACGCCTATGAAAAATCTTCAGTTTTTAACCTTCTTTATCAATACACTCAAAGCGGTTAACGACCACGAAGAATTACTTAGAGCGTCTATTGCGAGCGCTGGTAACGATCACCGTTTGGGAGCCAATGAAGCACCGCCGGCAATTATTTCGGCATTTATAGGATCGCAATTAACCAATGTTTTGGACGAGCTGGAAAAAGTAACCAGCGGCAAGCTATCTCCGCAGGAAAAAACCGATTTAAAACTAAATGTAGTAGGTAAAATACCTGAAATTTTACTGGATAATACAGATCGAAATCGAACTTCGCCTTTTGCTTTCACCGGAAATAAGTTTGAGTTTAGAGCTGTGGGCTCAACGGCCAATTGCGCCAATCCTATGACGGTTTTGAACGCTATTGTTGCAAACCAACTTATAGCTTTTAAAGCTGAGGTAGATGTGCTAATTAAAGAGAAGAAGATGAAGAAAGACGATGCCATCTTCAATGTTTTAAAAGAATATATAAAAGATTCAAAAAGAATTAGATTTGAAGGCGATGGCTACGGAGAAGCTTGGGAGAAGGAAGCCGAAAAACGTGGATTGAGCAATTATAAAACGACGCCTCGCGCATTGCAAGCAAAAGTTTCTGAAAAATCGATTGCACTTTTTGAAGGACTTGGTATAATGAGTAAAGTAGAACTGGAAGCCCGTTATGAAATTGAAATGGAAGATTACGCCATGCGAATTCAGATTGAAGGGCGAATTTTGGGAGATATTGCCAGAAATCACATTATTCCAACAGGAATTCAGTATCAGAATATTTTAATTGAAAACGTTCAAGGTTTAAAGAATATTTATGGAACCGACTTCAAAAAATTTGCTGGCGAACAAATGCAGCTTATTGAACAAATTAGCGAACATATTGCCAAAATAAACAAGGGTATTACCGAAATGATAGACGCTCGTAGAAAAGCAAACAAAATTGAAGATGTAGTTGAAAGAGCATTTGCGTATTGCGATGATGTAAAATCGTATTTTCAAGTAATTCGCTATCATTGCGATAAGCTAGAATTATTAGTAGATGACGAGCTGTGGCCACTAACCAAATATCGCGAGCTTTTATTCACTAAATAGCAAAGCGTTTAAAGCAGTAGTTTAACTAATAAAACCGTCTACCCTGTGTAAGGCGGTTTTTTTTTAGATTCTTTTAGAAAAAGGCTTTTAATCTGGCAAATTTAATACTGTACTTGCGGTATTTTTAGCTTCTGCACCTTCAATTTTAAACGTCTTTTAAGGGTATTATGCTGCTAATTGAAAAAAGGCGAAGCCACTACCTTTGTGGGCTTTTTATTAATCCGTACTTTTGTGTCCTTAACCAAAAGCAATGAGTAAAGAAATTTCAAAACGTTACGCGCAAAGAGGAGTGTCTGCCGGAAAAGAAGATGTGCACAATGCGATTAAAAATGTAGATAAGGGATTGTTTCCGAAAGCATTTTGCAAGATTGTCCCCGATTATTTAACCGGTGACGAAAACCACTGCCTTATTATGCATGCCGATGGGGCAGGAACAAAGTCTTCTTTAGCATACGCATATTGGAAAGAAACGGGCGATCTTTCGGTTTGGAAGGGAATTGCACAAGACGCACTCATTATGAATATTGATGACCTGCTATGCGTTGGTGCGGTAGATAATATTATGCTTTCTTCGACTATTGGAAGAAATAAAAACTTAATTCCGGGCGAAGTTATTTCGGCGATTATTAACGGTACGGAGGAGCTAATTTCAGAAATGAAAAATTTTGGAGTTATTATTCATTCCACAGGGGGCGAAACAGCAGATGTGGGTGATCTTGTGCGTACAATTATTGTAGATTCTACAGTTACTGCGCGTATGAAGCGAAGTAATGTTGTGGATAACGCAAACATAAAACCGGGCGATGTTATTGTAGGTTTGGCTTCTTTTGGGCAAGCTACTTATGAAAAGGAATACAACGGCGGAATGGGTAGTAACGGATTAACTTCGGCTAGGCACGATGTGTTTGAAAAATACTTAGCAACTAAATATCCCGAGACATTTGATGCCTCTGTACCTTCAGAATTAGTTTATTCCGGTTCAAAAAAATTAGACGATGTTGTTGCCGAGAGCCCATTGAATGCTGGAAAATTGGTGCTTTCGCCTACCAGAACGTATGCTCCCATTATTAAAGAAATTCTTGCAAACTTTAGTACTACCGAAATTCACGGAATGGTGCACTGTAGCGGTGGCGCACAGACAAAAATTCTTCATTTTGTTGATGATCTCCACATTATTAAAGACAATTTATTTGATGTTCCGCCATTGTTTAAACTTATTCAAGAAGAAAGTAAAACGGATTGGAAGGAGATGTATCAGGTTTTTAATATGGGACATAGAATGGAACTTTATGTGCCAGAGAAAATCGCAGATGCTATTATAAAAATTTCAAAATCGTTTAATGTTGAAGCACAAATTATAGGTCGCGTAGAAGGCGCAACTTCAAAAAAATTGACAATTAAATCTTCGGTGGGAGAGTTTCAATATTAAATCTAAAAAGAATATAGCTAAAGTTGAAGCCGTTTTCGGTTAAAGTGAAAATTTGGATTCCCCAGTTTATTTAGGTTAGCTCCTGTTTCAAATTTAGTAACGCCCAGTGACTATTTTCAAATTTCATAAATAAAATTACCTTCAAAATTGAAAGTGGTGCAATTACACCGTTTCGGTTAAAAATTGTAAATTTGCACCCATTATAAAATCTCTATGACAGACAGGCTTCAAATAATAAAACAACGTTTTGACGAGGTGAGCGACCTCATTATTCAACCAGATATTATTAGCGACCAAAAACGCTATATTCAGTTGAACAAAGAATACAAAGATCTACGAGTTTTGATGGATAAACGATCGGAATACTTAGAACTTACAGCTAATATTTCTGAAGCCGAAGAAATAATTGCAGATGGTACCGATGCCGAAATGGTAGAAATGGCCAAACTGCAATTAGATGAAGCTAATACCCGTTTGCCTAAACTGGACGAAGAAATAAAATTTCTTTTAGTACCAAAAGATCCGGAAGACAGCAAAAATGCGGTAATGGAAATTAGAGCCGGAACCGGCGGCGACGAAGCCAGTATCTTTGCAGGAGACCTGTTAAGAATGTATACCAAATATTGTGAAAGCAAAGGTTATAAAACCAATATTATAGACTTTAACGAAGGAACTAGTGGTGGCTTTAAGGAAGTTCAGATTGAAATAGAAGGCGAAGATGTTTATGGTACCCTAAAATTTGAAGCTGGCGTTCACCGTGTACAGCGGGTTCCGCAGACCGAAACCCAGGGTAGGGTTCATACGAGTGCAGCCACTGTAATGGTTTTTCCCGAAGCAGAAGAATTTGATATTGAAATAAACCCAAAAGATGTGCGTGTAGATTTCTTTTGTTCCTCGGGACCGGGCGGACAATCAGTAAACACAACCTATTCTGCCGTACGATTAACCCACGTTCCAACTGGAATTGTGGCACAGTGCCAAGATCAAAAATCGCAACATAAAAATAAGGAGAAAGCGTTTAGGGTACTTCGCTCCAGATTATACGATATGGAACTGGCCAAAAAGCAAGCTGAAGATGCATTAAAACGCGGTTCAATGGTTACCAGTGGAGACCGTAGTGCAAAAATTAGGACCTATAATTATTCACAAGGTCGTGTTACCGATCATCGAATAAACCTTACGTTGTACAACCTCGGAAATATTATGAATGGTGATATTCAAGAAATAATTGATGAGCTTCAACTGGTAAGTAATACTGAAAAATTAAAAGAAACTGGCGAAACTTTTTAAGGTTTTGATATTCTGAAATACAGAAAGATGACTACAGATAAATTAATTTCAGAAATTAGAAAAAAGAATTCTTTTCTTTGTGTTGGGTTGGATGTAGATCTTGATAAAATTCCGAATTTTCTTTTAGAGGAAGAAGATCCCATTTTTTCGTTCAATAAAGCTATAATAGATGCCACGCACAATTACGCCGTTGCATTCAAGCCCAATACCGCGTTTTACGAAGCCTATGGAATTAAAGGCTGGAAGTCTTTAGAAAAAACCATAAACTACTTAAACCAAACGTATCCTGAAATTTTTACCATTGCCGATGCAAAACGCGGCGATATTGGCAATACATCTTCCCGTTATGCAAAAGCTTTCTTTGAAGATTTAGGTTTCGATTCGGTTACGGTAGCGCCCTATATGGGCAGGGATTCGGTAGAGCCTTTTCTGGAATTTAACAACAAACACACCATTTTACTAGCTCTTACGTCAAATGAAGGTGCTTATGATTTTCAAACTAAAAAAATTGAAGGCGAAACTGTTTATACTCAGGTTTTAAAAACTTCAAAAAACTGGAAAAACAGTGAAAATTTAATGTACGTTATTGGTGCCACTAAAGCAGAACATCTTGCTGAGGTTCGCAAAATTGTTCCAAATAGTTTTTTATTGGTTCCGGGAGTAGGGGCGCAGGGAGGGAGCTTAACGGAAGTCTGTAAGTACGGAATGACCCCTGATATTAGTTTGTTAGTAAATTCTTCCCGAGGAATAATTTACGCTTCAAACCAATTAAATTTTGCAGAAGCTGCTGCCGAAGAAGCGAAAAATATCCAGCTGCAAATGAAGGCTATTTTAGATGGAATTCGTTGATCAACTTAATAGAACCATAAAACTTTCCAAAACGCCCGATCGCATAATTTCATTGGTGCCATCCCAAACCGAATTATTGGTAGATCTCGGTTTGCGCGAACGTATTGTAGGCATTACCAAATTCTGTGTACATCCCGAATACTTAAAGAATGAAAAAGCGATAGTCGGTGGTACAAAACAGGTAAATATTGAAAAAATTAAATCGTTGCAGCCCAATATTATTATCTGCAATAAGGAGGAAAATACTAAAGAAATGGTTTCGGAATTGGAAAAAATTGCACCCGTTTGGATAAGCGATATTGAATCCGTTTCAGATAGTTTGGACTTTATTACGCGGATGGGTGAAGTGTTTAAAGTAGCTACAATTGCATCCGAAATTATTTCAAAAATTAATTGCGAACTAAGGCATCATCAAGAATTTGCAATCGATTTGGATACTAAAAAGGTACTTTATCTAATTTGGAAAGGACCGTATATGGCTGCTGGACGAGGAACATTTATAGATAGCCTTTTGCATATTAATAATTTTGAAAATGTATTCTCGCAAAACCAAGTTCGCTATCCTCAAGTGGAGCCTGCGGATTTTAGAAAGGCAGATTTAATTTTGCTTTCTACGGAACCCTATCCTTTTAAGAAAAAAGACGTGCAAGCTTTTAAAAACGAATTTGAAAAGGAAGTTAAATTGGTAGATGGAGAATATTTTAGTTGGTACGGTTCACGCTTAATACAGGCATTTAAATATTTTAAAACGCTGCATTAATTTTATTTGTCGGCGTGCATAATTGAAAGGTACTGTATTTCCTGTAAAAGTTTATCGGCTTGTTGATGCGCTTTTTCACTTTTTTCAGGATTTTTTACTGACAGCTCAAAAGAACGTTTCATTAGTGATCGGTAGCGTTCTTTTAATAATTCAATTCTAGTTTTTCTTCGAAATAGATTATACACAACGTCAAAATTTAATAAGCAAAGATAAGGCTGCTAATGATAAGTTTCTACTAATAAGAGGTTAAGGCTTTCATAAAGTATTGCTTTAAAAGGCATTAGACGGGAGCTAATCCTGCAATGCAAATACTTGTCTTAGTAGGGTCGTGGTTCTTGCAGCAATATTGTTGCGAATGTCTTTTTCCTCAATGCTAATCATTTTATAAACGCCATTTAAAGCTTCGTTTGTAACGTAATCCGTAAGATCTGGGTTAACCTTTGCAACAAAGGGTACAGCATTGTAACGGTTAATAATATTGGTCCAGATTTGATCTGCACCAACCTTTGAAAAAGAACGTTTTATTACTGGATTAAATTTTGCGTATAACGCAGTATTAGTACGCTGCTCTAAATAATTGGTAGCTGCATTGTCAGGACCTAATAAAATATTTTTTGCATCGGTAAATGTTATTTGTTTTACGGCAGTAACAAAAATGGGGGTTGCCTCCTTTACCGCATCTTCTGCGGCTCGGTTTAAAGCTTTTATGCCTTGGTCTGCCAAACTACCCAAACCTATATCTCTGAGTGTTTGATCAACTTTCTGTAATTCTGCAGGCAACATTATTTTCACCAATTTATTGGAATAAAAACCGTTTTCTTTTGTGAGTTTTGAAACTTGCTTTTCAATCCCGAAATTTAAGGCTTGTCGTAAACCGCTGGCAATCATAGTAGGATCTGTGCCGGTTTGTGTTGGAAGGGTGTTAACCACTTGTTGCAATTCTGCACAAGATATTAAAACGAAGAAGGAACAAAATAGAAATGCTTTTTTAAAAACCATGAGTACAGCGTTAGGTGAGTTTCAAATATAAAAAAGCCCTTCAATTTTGAAGGGCTCTTTCTATAAAAATTTATAAAGATTCTTATTTAAGAACTTTAACTGTTTTTGTAGCATTACCGATAGTTACTTGAACCATGTAAGCTCCAGAAGCAAGACCGCTCATGTCAACTTTAGGAGAAATAACACCAGGTTGTTGAGTAAGAACTACTTTTCCTAATACATCGTAAATAGTTACATTGTCAACAGCAGTTTTAGTGCTAATGTTCAATACATCTTTTACTGGGTTAGGATACACACTGAAAGAACCAGCAGCGAAGTCTTCAACTCCAGCTGAAGCAGTTTTAAATAAAACATCGTCTAAGTAATACTGATTGTTTGCATCGATAGAGAAAAAGTCAACACCACCTAGGTTACCACCTGAAGTATAGAAATCTCCATTGTAGATTTCAGTACCATCGATAGACATAACAACAGTGTCAGTGTCTAAATCGATCATGTGTGTAAGTTGGAACCAGAAATTTTCTGGGTAAGTAAATGTAGATACAATGTTCGCAGGGTTTGCATCATCAACAACATAACCTGTACCAGGAGTAAGGTTGTCCATGTTAAAGTGAACGTTAAGACCCCAGATTCCTCCAGAAGCTCCTGTATCTTGATCTTCTTGGAAATTATAGTATCCTGTTTTTCCTCCAGGAACATACATATACCAAGTTAGCTCGTATTGACCAGAAGTTTGATTTCCTAATAACAACATAGCATCCTGAACACCATCATCACCGATGTAACCTGATTGTGAACCAGAATATGCTTGGTCTGTAGTAATTACTAAATCTTCTGGGCCAGCAGCGCCGCTCCAGTTAGACCAATGGTCTTCATGAACAGGACCGGTTGAGTAACCTTCCATGTCATCATTGATTATTTGTTGGGCGTTCGCACTAAATGTAAAAGCTCCTATTGCAAAAGCTAATAAGTAAATTTTTTTCATAATGTTAAGTTTTTAAATTGTTTAATATTGATGCTGCAATATACAAAATTATTAAAATAACCCAATAGATTTTTGTTTTTTTTGTGATATCAATAGCGTTCTTAAGTATTATGTTCGTTAAGATTTAACTAAATTTGCAATTCATAAAATTATATAAAATACAATGGAGAAGGTAAATCCCTATAAACCAAAATATAAAGTGCGAATTGTAACGGCAGCTTCGCTATTTGATGGCCATGATGCAGCCATCAATATTATGCGCAGAATTATTCAATCTACAGGAGTGGAGGTTATTCACTTAGGCCATGATAGGAGCGTGGAAGAGGTTGTTAACACGGCTATCCAAGAAGATGCAAACGCAATTGCCATGACTTCATATCAAGGTGGGCATAACGAGTACTTTAAGTATATGTATGATTTATTGCAGGAAAAGGGTGCTGGCCATATAAAAATTTTTGGCGGCGGCGGCGGCGTTATCCTGCCTTCAGAAATTAAGGAGTTAATGGATTATGGTATCACCAGAATTTACGCTCCTGATGATGGTCGGGAATTAGGCCTTCAAGGAATGATTAATAATCTGGTAGAATTGGCTGATTTTCCCATAGGTGATGCATTAAACGGAGAAGTTGAAAAGTTAGCCAACAAAGACGTTGGGGCAATAGCTCGAATTATTTCAGCAGCCGAAAATTTTCCGGAAGTTGCGAAGGCTGCGCTCGATAAAATTCATTTAAAAAATAAAAAGAGCGCTACCCCGGTTTTAGGAATAACCGGCACAGGAGGCGCTGGAAAATCTTCGTTGGTAGATGAATTGGTCCGTAGATTTTTAATAGACTTTCCAGAGAAAACCATTGGTATTGTTTCCGTAGATCCTTCCAAAAGAAAAACTGGCGGTGCTTTGCTGGGAGACCGAATTAGAATGAACGCTATTAATTCGCCACGGGTATATATGCGCAGTTTGGCAACACGGCAGAGCAATTTGGCACTTTCAAAATATGTTTCGGAAGCCATCCAAATTTTAAAGGCTGCGGAATACGATTTAATAATCCTCGAAACATCCGGAATTGGGCAAAGCGATACCGAAATTATTGAACACAGCGATGTTTCACTTTACGTAATGACCCCCGAATTTGGTGCCGCCACCCAACTGGAAAAAATTGACATGCTCGATTTTGCAGATTTGGTAGCGATTAATAAATTTGATAAACGCGGTTCGTTGGATGCATTGCGCGACGTAAAAAAACAATACGTTCGCAACCATCTGTTGTGGGATACTCCGCAAGACGAGCTTCCGGTTTACGGCACCATTGCTTCGCAGTTTAACGATCCGGGAATGAATAAACTTTATAAGGCAATTATGAAGAAAATTGCTGAAAAAACCAAAGCCGCGTTACACAGCGATTTTCATGTTTCGGAAGAAATGCAAGAAAAGGTTTTTGTTATTCCACCTGCGCGTACACGCTATCTTTCTGAAATATCCGAAAACAATAGAAGCTATGATAAAAGAGCTGAAGAACAAGCAGAAGTAGCCCAAAAACTCTATGGAATTTATAAAACCATTGAAAGTATTTCTGCAAAACAGCCGCAACTTGATAAAGCGGGTATTGTTTCAGAATCGTTTGAGAATTCAGAAAAAAACAAAGATCTATTAAAATTGTTATTAGCTGAATTTGACCGTGAAAAATTAAATTTAGATCCCTATAACTGGGAAGTTATTACCGGATGGGAAGAAAAGGTTAATAAATATAAAAATCCTGTATATAGCTTTAAAGTGCGGGGGAAAGAGATTAATATTAAAACCCATACCGAATCGCTCTCCCATACACAAATTCCGAAAGTTGCTTTGCCGAAATACCAAGCGTGGGGCGACATTTTAAAATGGGTGCTTCAGGAAAATGTACCGGGAGAATTTCCTTTTACCGCGGGACTGTATCCTTTTAAAAGAACGGGTGAGGATCCTGCAAGAATGTTTGCCGGTGAAGGAGGGCCAGAACGCACCAATCGTCGTTTTCATTATGTAAGTATGGGCTTGCCTGCAAAAAGACTTTCCACAGCTTTTGATAGCGTGACACTTTACGGGAACGATCCAGATTTAAGACCCGATATCTATGGAAAAATTGGAAATGCCGGGGTGTCAATTTGTTGTTTGGACGATGCCAAAAAACTGTATTCAGGTTTCGATTTAAGCCATCCGATGACCTCGGTAAGTATGACGATTAACGGGCCTGCACCCATGTTGTTGGGTTTTTTTATGAATGCCGCGATCGATCAAAATTGCGAAAAGTATATTCAAGAAAATAATTTGGAAGATGAAGTTGAAAAGAAAATAAATGCCATTTACAAGCAAAAAGGTATTGAACGTCCTAAATATCACGGAAAACTTCCAGAGAGTAATAACGGTTTAGGGCTAATGCTTCTCGGAGTAACTGGCGATCAAGTTTTGGATTTAGACGTTTACGATAAAATAAAATACGAAACCTTACAACAGGTACGTGGCACCGTACAGGCAGATATTTTAAAAGAAGATCAAGCACAAAACACCTGTATTTTTTCAACTGAATTTGCACTTCGGTTAATGGGCGATGTACAGGAATATTTTATTGAGAAAAAAGTTAGAAACTTCTACTCGGTATCAATTAGTGGGTACCATATTGCCGAAGCTGGTGCAAATCCGATTACCCAGCTGGCTTTTACACTTGCAAATGGTTTCACTTACGTGGAATACTATTTGAGTCGCGGAATGGATATAAACGAGTTTGGTCCAAATCTGTCGTTTTTCTTCAGTAATGGAATAGATCCCGAATATGCGGTTATAGGGCGTGTTGCCAGAAAAATTTGGTCTAAAGCAATGAAGGAAAAATACGGCGCAAATTCTAGGGCGCAAATGTTAAAATACCACATCCAAACCTCGGGCCGTTCCTTACACGCACAGGAAATAGACTTTAACGACATTCGTACCACCTTACAGGCTCTGTACGCTATTTACGATAATTGCAATTCATTGCACACTAACGCGTACGATGAGGCAATAACCACCCCTACCGAAGAAAGCGTACGCCGCGCCATGGCGATTCAGTTAATTATTAATAAAGAATTGGGATTGGCCAAAAATGAAAACCCAATTCAAGGTGCTTTTATTATTGAAGAGTTAACAGATTTAGTTGAAGAAGCCGTTTTAAAGGAATTTGATAGTATTACCGAACGCGGGGGTGTTTTGGGAGCCATGGAAACCATGTACCAACGCAGCAAAATTCAAGAGGAAAGTTTGTATTACGAAACATTAAAACACAATGGCGATTTTCCAATTATTGGGGTTAATACTTTTTTAAGCAGTAAAGGATCGCCTACCGTTCTTCCAGCGGAAGTAATTCGTGCCACCGAAGATGAAAAGCAGGTACAGATTGAAACCTTGAAAAGCCTTCATAAAATGTATCAGGATCAATCGGTTGATGTTCTAGAAAAAGTAAAGACGGCAGCTATCCATAATGAAAATATGTTTGAGCAATTAATGGACGCTACCAAAGTATGCTCATTGGGGCAGATAACCGAAAGTCTTTTTGAAGTAGGAGGGCAATATAGGCGAAATATGTAAAGAAATTTCATAAACACGACAAAAATACGTATATTTGTGTCAAATGTCGTGAATATGAAAAATCAGCAAAATTCGTCCGATGTAATTTTAGTGAAAGAGCCTGAGGTTTTCTATTTACTCGATAATCCTTTTGATAGAATAGTTAGCGTTTTAGGAGGTATTGGGCAAGTAGGGCAGGCCGTTAACAGCGATATAGATCTTATCATCATAACTCGAAAAGGTTTACCCAAAAGTGTTGTGTACTCTATTTGTGAAGTATTGGGCATATCCATGGATAGATTGAGCGATTTGCTACATATTTCGCATCGTACCTTACAACGGAAAAGTGATACCGATCTTCTTGGGGTTTCAGCATCTGAACAGCTTTTTGAGATTGCTAAATTAGTTTCGGAGGGTATACGTGTTTTTGAAACACTCGAAGATTTTAGAAATTGGTTACATTCCAAACCTTATATATTTAAGGGTCAGCAACCCTTAGATTTTTTAGATACACGGTTTGGAATTCAATATGTGAAAAATGTGCTTGGTCGCATTGCCCACGGAATCCCTTCTTAATCGTGCGAATATACCGAATCACCAAAACCGAATATATAGACGATTTTTCCGGTGAAGGAGCCAGATTGTATGGCGGTAGATGGAATTTGGTGGGTGACCCGGTAATCTATTTCTCGCAAAACCTCTCCCTGAGTTTGCTAGAGATTATTGTTCATGTAGAATTTGCCAAATTGCCTATGGGCTATTCTTTTATTGAAGCAGAAATTCCAGATGAATTTATAAAACCTATTAAGTCTTTAGATTTTATTAAACCAAAATGGAGTTCCGAAGGAGCAGAAAAACAAGTGCAAATGTTGGGTTCCACTTGGCTAAAACGTCAGGAAAGTTTGGCATTGCGTGTGCCCTCCGCTATTTTGGGGCTGGAGCACAATATTCTAATAAATCCAACCCATAAAGACATTGAAAGCATTAAGATTATAAAAAAGCAGTCGTTGGATTTTGATCCGCGCTTAATTAGATAAATGCGTGGTAATTAGTCATCTTCTTAAAAATCTAAATAGTCAAGGGGATAAAAAGAAATGTCGTCATACGGGTCTTCATCATTATAATTTATGACTAACAGATTAAAAAAATACCGAAGTAAATCAACGCTACAGAGTTAATCTCCAGGTATGTTGAAGTTTTCTGAATTTTTTCAGCTCTTTTCGAAGTAATGGTAAAAAATCCTTCCCGTTGCTATTTACTCTCTCCAAACGTTCGCAATTTTTATAGAGCAAGTTTGATAAACGCATTACGGAAGCCGCATATTTGTGTTTTTCCTCAGAAAATGGCTGGCTTTCGGCTTTCAAAATTTCTGGTCCGAGCGAAACGGACTGTTGCACAATATCGCCGGTAAAATATATGTTGGGATCTTCTGCGCCATTTTTGTGAAGATGCGCTAAATCGTGACTGAGATATGATGAAATATTTCTTGCCAATGAGAATATATCTAACGCTTTGGCATAAACAGCCGATTCTGAATTTTTACCAAATGAAGGATAAGACATTTTTTATTTTTCTTTTTAAAGCGAATCAAATTTAAGAACTATGTAGCGCATTATATAATCGATATTAAGGTAAAAGCGTATATTTGGTTTAATAATTAAATATTATTTTAAAAATAGTTTAAAATGAGCATTGATGTTTTAAATTGGAAAATTTTGAATTGTTTGCAAAAAAATGCACGCCAGCCCAACACCGAAATTGGTAGGCAAGTGGGAATTAGTTCGCCCGCAGTTTCTGAACGAATTAGAAAAATGGAAGACTCCGGAATTATTACGGGCTATTTTACTGTGGTTTCGCCTTTTGAAGCCGGATATCAGTTTAAAGCAATTATTACACTCCGTGCATTCATGGGAAAACTGAAACCTTTTCTGGAAATTGTAAAAACCTACGACGAAGTGTTAAATTGTTACCGGATTACCGGAAATGAAAATATTGTGATGGAAGTAGTTTTAAAAAATCAAAAACATTTAGAGTCGTTTATAGATCAACTTATTATCTATGGCGAAACAAAAACGCAAATTGTTCTCTCTCACGTGGTTAAAAACAACAACATAAAAATGCTTAAATAATCTGTTTGTTAAATTCAAAACAATTAGATTCATTTTAAGAGATTACTGTTTTTAAAAGGAATATTTTAGTTGAAAATTAAACTACAAATTGCAATGAAAAAATATACCTTTTCTTTTTTAATAGCAACTATTACAACAGCGCTTCTAGGATTTACAGGTTTGGAGTTTCCAGGAGATAAAATTGTGCGCATATTGTGTTTGTTCGCTAGTATTGGGTTAATGATTTCATGTTTAGATGCGGTAATTATTTCGCGTAGGCAAAAGCGTTCTAAAAATTAAGCTACATTTTAAATTGAAATTATACTTTACCAACCTGCGATTTTTTTAACCTAAAGTAGAGCCAAATCGTCAATAAGGCGATAATAAGCAGAAAACCTGAAAAGACCGTCCATGTGTTAAAGTACCCAACGCTATTAACTAGGTTCATCCCCCCGTTATGACCTATTAAATGGGCGAAACTAAAACTCATACTGTACAAACCCATATAGCTGCCTTTTCGGCCTTTTGGTGCCATTTCTAACGCGAGGGCATTGGAAAATGGAAATCCAATCATTTCTCCAAACGTCATCAACAACATGGCTACTACCAAAATGCCGCTCCAGCTAGTTAAATTTAAAACCAAAAAGCTTAGTCCTAAACATAAAATCCCCCAAAAGGTAGCCATGGTTTTTGAAATTTGTTTTCTGTCTAGCCACGAAATCAGGGGCATTTCAAATACTACAATGGTAGCACCATTTATAAATAATAACCAGCCAATAACATCTTCAGACAGAAAATGAACCTGCTCATAATATATGGGCATTACTGAAAAATATTGAACAAATGCCAGACTATTGGCAATCATAATTACAAAAAACAAAATAAAAAGCTTGTTTAGATAGGGCGGAACGCCTTCTTTTACAAGAGTAGTTTTTTCTGTGATTGTATTTTTTTGTTTTTTTGGTTGTAAAAGAACAAACACTCCAAGAGCAGCCATCATACACGAAAGCCCATCTATCCAAAAAAGCGATGTATAATTAAGATTTGCAATTATAAGACCGCCAACCAAGGGCCCAATAGAAAATCCAAGATTTATCGCCAACCTTATCAAGGCAATACATCTGGTAATATTTCCTGGTTTACTGTAGGTGTCTGCGGCAACAAATATTGCAGGTCGGCCTGCATCGGTCATTAGGGTTAAAATAAATATGCCGATACAAAAACCATAAAAGGTATTTATAAATTGTAATAATACAAACCCTATGCCTCCTAGAAACAGGCTCATAAGGATTACTTTGTAAAAGCCAATGGTGTCAGTTAATTTTCCTCCAATATACGTACCCGCTAAGGAACCAAGTCCGAAACAAGACATAATCCAACCCACCTGTGGCAACGTAAAACCTTCAACATTTACAAGGTATAACGATAAAAATGGAATTACCATTGCGCCCGCACGATTAATAAATGTAACCAATGATAATAGCCAGATTTCGCGCGATAGGCCGCGAAAATTTGCTACATAACTATTATACATCTTTTTCATACGTGGTTCTATAAAACTAAAACGTCCCGGGAATGGCCGGGACGTTTTTATATTGAAAAATTTTATCTTTACTTAAGATCAATACATACATCGCCGGTATTTCTTTCTAGAAATGACCTGGTAGGTGCGGCAAGTATATGCAGAATGGTTCATATGTTTTTAAATATGAATCAAATGTAGTGAAAAATAATATTTCATAACAAAAAGGAAGCACTAATTGTCTTTTTTATATTTTTACTAAAAACTACAGATGAAGGGATTTCAAATATTTTGCTGTTTCATTTTAATAAGCGTTTCAATTTCAGCGCAAAACAACAGTGCGATTTCAGAAAGTAAAGCGGAACAATTAAAGTTAAATGAGGAATTTAGCAATCCCGAAACCACTATTTTGGAGCCCGAGGATTTTGAGAAATTTGCAGGATTGGAGTTTTATCCCATTGAAGAAAAGTTTATCGTTACGGCCAAATTTGTTCGCACACCAAATGAAAAACCATTCTTAATGCCAACTACTACTTCCCGTACGCCGGAATACGTAAAATACGGCGAAGCACATTTTAATATAGACGGAAAGGATTTTGTTTTAAACCTTTTTAAAAATGTAATGCCTTATGATGAACCTGGTTACGAAGATTATCTTTTTCTTCCGTTTACCGATTTAACCAGTGGTAACGGATCTTACGGCGGGGGCAGATATGTTGATCTCCGAATTCCAGAAGGAAATTCGATTGTTATAGATTTTAATAAAGCGTATAATCCGTATTGTGCGTACAGCGCGCGTTATTCGTGCCCGATTCCGCCAAAGGAAAATGATTTATTAATAAGAATTGAAGCGGGTGTAAAGGATTTTGGAAAACATTAAAAAAACTTTGCCACCCACATTCCCAAAAAAACCATTGCAAAACCAACTACAAAGCTTGCCATAGTATAAAGTGCAAAGGAAATAAAATCGCCTGCTTTTAAAAATAGATGGTTTTCATAAGCAAAGGTTGAAAATGTTGTGAATCCACCACAAAAACCTGTGGCCAAAAACAGAACGGTATTCTGTGATAGCGTTTCGTTTTTTAAGGCAACCCCTAATATTATTCCAATTAATAAACTTCCTAAAATATTGGCTGCTAACGTCCCGTATGGTATGCCGGTTTCATAGCTGTTTAAATATTTGGCTAGCCCGTATCGCAATGTGCTTCCCAAACCACCACCAATAAAAACCAAAGCGAGCTGTTTCATTTACAATCCTAATTCTATGGGTTGGGCAGAAGAAATTATTGGGATGTATATTTCGGTCACCCAATTGGCTGGATTAGGTACTTCTTCGGGATCGGTAACGTAAACTTCAAACATTTTTCGGGTGGTGTCTATTTCATGTCCGTTTTCAGTAATGTACTGTCTTCCTTTTAAATAAGCTTCTGAAAGATGTTCATAATTTCCTTTTAACGAAATCTTTATTGTTGTAACAGGATCCATAAAGCCGCATACTACGGGACTGCCTTCGGGAGTAATAACTTGTTCCTTCACCGGAATACCCGCCGAAAAAATTACGGTATTGTTAGCGTTGTCTATTTCGTTGTAGATTGTAAAAGGATTCCCGGCCATGTTTAAATTGTGCTGCTTTACAAATTTGAGTACTTCGTTCATTAACAGAGTCATTTTTTCGTTTACAGCATCTTGTTTGGCAACAGTTGTGGTGTACATATAATATCCGCCACCATATTGGGTTACGCCATCTACGTTTATGGAATACTGTTTTATATCTTCGGCTACTTCTTTTGCAATTGCATCAAGACCTGTTTTATTCATTTTGTGCATTGCTGCTTCAAAATCGAAACCGCTTAGCGCGTAATATACTTTATCTATTAAGGGGTGTTCGCCTTTCATTCCCCAGGTAACTTTTGTGCCTTCTTCCACTTCTTCAAATGTCCAATACACTTTATTTTTGCGTTCGCCTGCCGGAGTTTGCAATGTTAAATCCTGAGCTATTTCTTTATTGGGAATGACCTTGGTGGTAGTCATGGAGCCGCTCATGTTGCCTTCCCAAGAATAGGAAGCGCCTTCGCCAGAAGTTTTTTCGGCATAGGTAAAGGTAATGGTGGGATCTTCCTTTTTCCATGGCCCCCATTCTTCCCAACTCTTATAATCGTTTACCTTGTTAAAAACCACCTCGGGTGGCGCGGCAATTACTTCAGAATCCTGAATATTAAAAGTTCCGTCTTGCGTGCCAAAATAAATTGCGCTTCCGATAATTACTATAAGAAGTAGAAAAAATAAATACTTTAAAATTTTCATTAGGTAGGGTGTTGATTGGTGTTGCTAAGATAGTGAAATTTCGTAGACGCATTTTAAAATGCGCAGGTTCCATTTTCTATGTTTTCATCTTTATAATATTGCGATAAATATTTTAGTACATTTGCGAGAACCTAAAAATTTTATAATATGAAGAAGACCCTTTTTATTGCAATGGCAATAAGCGGTTTATTGTTTTTTTCTTGTAAAGAAAACAAGACAGAGAACAATATAGCCCAAACTGAAAATGTAGCGAATACAGAGTTTGATTACAATGTTGAGTCGTTCGGCGATGTAAAAATACTGCGTTACCAAATTCCTGGTTGGGAGCAACTTAGTTTAAAGGAGCAAAAACTGGTATACTATCTCACCAAAGCTGGTCTGGAAGGAAGAGATATAATGTGGGATCAAAACTACCGCCACAATCTTACCATTAGAAAAGCACTTGAAAATATTTACACGAATTATAAGGGCGATAAAAACACGGAAGATTGGAAAAACTTTGAAACTTATTTAAAGCGTGTTTGGTTCAGTAATGGTATTCATCACCATTATAGCAATGCCAAACTTATACCTGAATTTTCTTCAGATTATTTAAAACAGCTTTTAACCGATACTAATACGAAATTAGAAGGCGAAGCTTTTGACGTAATTTTTAACGATAAGGATTCAAAAAAAGTGAATCAGGCCAAAGGTGTTGATAACGTTGCAGAAAGTGCTGTAAACTTTTATGGACCCAATGTTACCAATAAAGATGTGGAAAATTTTTACGGCAATAAAAAATCTCCCAATCCTAAAAAACCATTGTCTTTTGGTTTAAATTCTAAATTGGTAAAAGAAAATGGCGAACTAAAGGAACTGGTTTATAAATCTGGCGGACTTTACGGCGCAGCGATAGATAAAATTATTGGATGGTTAGAAAAAGCACAGGGAGTTGCAGAAAACCAAGCCCAAGGCGATGCACTTGGCTTGTTAATTAAATACTACAAAACTGGCGACCTACAAACTTGGGATGATTATAATGTAGCGTGGACCGCCGCAACTGAAG
Organism: Aequorivita flava; assembly: GCF_038742595.1. Classification (NCBI taxonomy): domain Bacteria; kingdom Pseudomonadati; phylum Bacteroidota; class Flavobacteriia; order Flavobacteriales; family Flavobacteriaceae; genus Aequorivita; species Aequorivita flava. The sequence goes on from NZ_JBANCF010000005.1 coordinate 135,651, forward strand.
GAAATATAGATTACATAAACAGCTTTATTGAAGTGTATAACGATCCGTTAGGCTACAAGGGCTCGTACGAGACAATTGTACAACTGAAAGATTTTGACATGTCTGAAAAAATGGCAGTACTTTCTGAAAACGCTCAATGGTTTGAAGATAATTCACCATTGATGGAAGAACATAAAAAAGACAGTGTGGTGGGGGTAACTTATAAAGTTGTAAATGTTGCCGGAGAAGCGGGCGATGCATCGCCAAGCACGCCAATTGGTGTTAACTTGCCAAATGCAAACTGGATTCGCGCTGCGGTGGGTAGTAAATCTGTTTCTTTAGGAAATATTATCGAAGCCTATAACAACGCAGGAAGTTCAGGTAGATTAAAAGAGTTTGTAAACGATTCTGAAGAACTTGAATTGGAAGAAAAATACGGGCAACAAGCCGATAAACTTCACACAGCACTGCACGAAGTTATTGGTCATGCTTCGGGACAATTAAATCCTGGGGTTGGCGAAACCAAAGAAACTCTTAAAAACTATGCTTCTACTTTAGAAGAAGGTCGCGCAGATTTGGTGGGGCTTTACTATTTATACAGTCCTAAACTCCAGGAATTGGGATTGGTAGACGATTGGAAAAAAATTGGAATGGCCGCTTATGACGGTTACATCCGCAATGGGCTAATGACGCAATTAATTAGGCTTAATTTGGGCGATGATGTAGAAGAAGCTCACATGCGAAACCGCCAATGGGTTTCTGCTTGGGTTTATGAAAAAGGAAAGGCAGACAATGTAATAGAAAAAATTACCCGGGACGGAAAAACCTATTTCAATATTAACGATTACGATAAACTTCACGAATTGTTTGGCGAATTGCTTCGCGAAACACAACGTATAAAAAGCGAAGGCGATTATAATGCAGTACAACATTTAGTTGAAACCTACGGTGTTAAAGTAGATCAGGCTATTCACAAAGAAATTTTGGAGCGCAATAAGCAATTTACATCGGCACCGTATAGTGGTTTTGTAAACCCGCTAATTGTTCCAAAAATGGACGATAATGGCGAAATTGAAAGTTTCACCATAGAGCAACCAAAGTCTTTTGACGAACAGATGCTTTATTACTCTAAAAATTATAGCAATTTGCCAGCAGTAAATTAAATACCGAATTACATAAAATTTAAAAGCCTTCAAAATTTTGTTTTGAAGGCTTTTTTAGTTGAACATTAATTTGGCTAGTTAATTTATTTTTATTCAAAGTTGTTTAACGAAATTTCAGCTACTAATACAAAGGCGAAATATTATTTTAAACGTGCTTGAAACTCACCGATTACATCGGAGTAGCTTCTTAAAACTCGATCCCATTCCTTGTAAAGTTCGTCGCTTTTTACGCTTGTAAGCGGTAAGCCAGAAGCTTCACTCACTAATTTTATTTTAAAAACCAAGGGATTGGTAGATGTTTCCTTAATTATTATACGTGTGCGAATGGTGTTTTGCATAAAGGTTTTTAAAGACCAAGCGGTACGTAGATAACCAGTGTCTTTATCGGTCATTTCAATTACGTCAATGTATGATAATACAATTTGGTTCATGAGTTTCCAAGCTTGATCTTTATCCATGGTATTCACGACCATTTCAATATCTACATTGGCAATATCGGTTTGTATAGAAGCGTCGTAGGCGTCGTCGCGTTTCATTTCAATAAAATAAGTTTTAGGCGGTTTGGTCATGCCTTTTTTATTACAAAACTCAATTCGTTCTGTTAAAAAGCCAATTTTTTTAGCAATTACTGTAACGCAATCATCTTTGGGAACCGTAATAACTGTACTTCCTTTGCCTATTAGTTTTCCGTTTAAAAAGATCTCGGCATCGCTTTCTGAAGAGCCTACTTCTACCTTTTTCTTTCCAGCTGCTGCGTCGTCTGGAATTGCCGAATTTATAGGCGAACCAAACATAACCGTGCTGAATGCAATTGCAAATAAGAGTATAAAGTTTTTCATAATTTGAGTGTTAATTTAATTAGTACGTTAAAAGTAATTGTTTAAATTTTTAATTGAAATACCTAATAGAGGGTATATTTATAGGAAGCCGAAACCGAATCCAATATTAAAAATTACTGTACCCGATGAACCCATTCCCGGAATATTTGGGATATCTTCTTGTGCTTTCGCGTTAGAATCGCTACTGACCACTGTAACGGTTTCCGGTATTTTTCCGAAGCCGTAGCCTAATTCAACTCTAAAATAAAACACTCTGCCTAATTTGGCACCTACCTTAAAATTTATGGTGCTAAAATCAATTTTTGCTTTTCCAGGCCCATATGAGCCATCGTCAAAATCTACATCTTCAAAAGTTCCCGTGCTTTTAAAAGACAGGTAGGAAAGTGAACCATAAAGTCCCTTGCCTGTTTCGTTTAAGTAAACATTTGTACCAATTTCAAAGTTATTGTACTTAATGCTTACATCGTCCACGGTTTTTGAAAAGCTTATAAAATCCAGTGACGCCGCAACACGTTCATCCAGCAATGGAGTAACATATTCGGCATTTAGGGTAATTAAACTTGGGATGCCTAATTTTGTTCCAATTCGTAAAGGTTTAATGCTTTCCGATCTTTCTACGGTTTGGGTAACCGCTCCATTTTGAGCCATCCCTACCATTACGGATAAAAGAAAAATACTGCTTAGTAAAAATTTCATAATTATTTTATTTAGTTAGTTATACCCAAAACTATACGGAGTAAAGCCAAAAAAAAATACCTGTTTAAGGGTATTTTCAACTTTGCCATTAGTGTGCAAGAGGTATAACGCAATAGGGTTTGGCCTAAAAGTCGTATTTCTGTTCCAAAGCGTAGCGCAATAGTTCGCCTTTACCGGAAAGGCCTAGTTTGTGCATCATGTTTTTTCGGTGCTTCTCTACCGTAGAAACAGCTGTGAAGCGCAAATTTGCAATCTGACTGCTTGTTTTTCCTTGCCCGATATAGCGTAAAATTTCACGTTCGCTTTTAGACAAAATGGGTTTTTGTGAAGTGGTTTCGGCGGTTTCATTTAGAAAGGAAGGATCAATTCCGCGGTCAAAAAACGTATTGCCAGCAGCTACTGTTTTTATTGCGTTCAATACTTCTTCTAAGGGCGAGTTTTTTAGTAAATATCCCGAAGCACCTGCTGCAATCATTTGCGAAACAGCATCGTGTTGGCTAAACATTGTAAAAGCCACAATCTTAATTTGGGGAAATTCGTTTTTGATGATTTTGGTAGCGGCAATGCCGTCTATTTTTGGCATTTTAATATCGGTTAAAACTACTTTTGGTTGTTTTTTACGTACAATTTCCAGCAGGGCTTCGCCATCGTTGGCCATTCCAACAATAGAAATGCCCTCTTCATATTTCAGTAATAAATTTATACCGTCCACCAGACTTTGGTGGTCTTCGGCTATAGCTACAGTTATCATATTGGTATATCTATTAATACGGTTGTGCCTCTTCCTATTGTTGAATCTACTTCCATACTACCTTCTAAATGCTCCACCCGACGTTCTATATTGGCAAGACCCATGCCGTCTTTTTCGTGAATTTGCTTCGGATTAAATCCACGGCCATTATCCTCTACAATTATGTTGAGTGAATCTGTATGTTGCGTAATAGATATGCTGGCTTCGGAAGCTTTTGAGTGTTTAATGATGTTAGTTACAAGTTCTTGAATTATTCTAAAAACTGCAATTTCCATTGAATTTTCGAGCCTTTCATCTAGTCCAAAATCTTGTACATCAATTGTTAAATTATTGGTTCCCGAAGCATTCTTTGCTAGTTTAGTTACAGCAGGCAACAAGCCGTTTTTGGCTATCACACCACTGTTTTTTAAATGTGCCATAGCTCGGATTTCGCTGTAAGCATCCTCTAAAAGTACACTTGTTTTTTCAAAAATTTCGGCTTCGTTTGGCAGTTTTCCTTTATTGTTTTTCAAATGGTTAAATTGCAATTTTGCTGCTGCGAGAGTTGCGCCAACGCTGTCGTGTAAATCGCTTGCCACGCGTTCACGTTCCTTTTCCTGACCCGCTATCATTGCATCTATGGTAGTGAGTTCTTGCTCCTTTAGCATTTTCTCGGTTTTTTGAATTTCTATTTCGCGCTGTTGCTCGGCGATATACTGCTTGCGTTTGGCATTTTTAAAAATTAAATATGAAATAACACTGAGTACAACCATCAAAATTGAAGCCCCAATCCATAGGTTGCGCTGTTGTATTTTCTGTTGTTTCAAATTAGATTTTAATGTATCGTTGTCGTAGTTTTCAATTATGTTTGCAATGCTTTCTTGGTGCTCTTCTTTGCTTAAGCTATCGGAAAGTTTAATTACATTTTTTAGATTATAAAAACCTTCTTTAAAATAACCGAGTCCTGCGTTAACTTCGGCTAAATTTTCGGCTATCATGAGTTCATTAAAAACCTTATTTTTTGTAGTATTATACTCCAATGCTTTTTCCAGATTTAATCTTGCTTGCAGATAATTTTTTTTAGTAGCGTAGGCTTTTCCTAAATTATTGTAAACGTTTAGATAATGTTCGGCAGTACCAAAATTGGGATTCGTTTCAATAAGATTTAGTTTTTTATTGTAATAATAAATGGCAGAATCTGGATTGCTAATATTTGTTTGGTATAAGGCTCCAATATTGCCAAGAGTTCCCACCAATAAAATACTATCGCGAGGACCAAAAGTATTTGCTAAAACCTTTTTGTAATTATTTAGAGCTTCCGTATTATGGTCTCTAAACAAGTGGTAATTTCCTAAAAGATAGCTGTAAATTATGCTAAAACTTTGATTGTTGTATTTGTTGGCGGCCAGCTTAAGTTTTTCCAGATAATCAAGCCTGTAATGGTTGTCTTCCTTATAATCCCACGACTGCGAAAGTCCGCTTAAACTATTTAATATTGTTAAGGTGTCTTCGTTTTTGGTGGCTTGTATTAAGGCTTTTTGATGATAGACAAATGCGAGGGAATCGTTATCCAATATACGATTGTAATACGCATTTAAGTATAATAGTCTAGGTAAAAGGGTAGCTGGTAAACCTTGCTGGGCATCAATTTTTTTAAGGTAATACCCCATGGAATCTACGTTTCTATTCTTACTGAAATATACGAGCCGATAATAACTTTTTAAAGCCGGATCTTTCGTTTTTTCAATCTTGGCTTTAATTAACCGTTCTGGTGTAGTCTGGTCAAAATAATAAAATGTAGAATCTTCCTGCGACCAACCAGCAGAAATAAATATCATACAAATGCTAAAAATTATCGTGTTATACATACGCCAGAAGGTGTGCAGCCATTATCTAAAATGGGGTGTCCTGAAATTTCGGTACCTTTCTTTTTTACGCCTAGTTTACCGGGGTTTTTCCCGCTTGCGCAAACCTGATTGTTACTGTTTATATCTAAAAAAACGAATAATTTAGATCCAGCAGTCTTTTTGAGTCCGCTTAACCTAATTTTAAAAATGCTGTAATCCTGATCTAATTGGGAACCATTGGCTTCAAAATATATTTCGTTGCCACTTTGTTTTTTTATTGTTAAGTAATGATCTTTTGGCACAGGCATATACAAAATGGCAGTGCCATCTTCAGTATTGTAGCACGATTTATCTGTTAAAACAGCACAATTGGAGGTGCAAATATCATACTCGGTACCGGCTGCGGATACGTTGGTTATTGCAAATTCTACCGTTTTTTCCTTGCAGCTAGTAGTTGCCAAAAGAAAAAATAGAGTTATAAAACAGAGCGTAATTGTCTTGATACCCATAATTGTTTTTTTTTTTTGAATTAGTAATGATTTATACTTCAAAGATTCGCTAATCTTAGGGATAATAAAATCCTCTTTAGGGGGTATATTTGCTTAAAAACTACAAAATGGTAAAGCACTAATTTAATTAGAAGAATTAAGACAGGCAACTATTTGTTTGATATTCAAGGAGTAAAATTGGACTGTTCTTTCTAAATAAAATATTGAAATTTCTAAACTTATCAAGAGATTGGTTTTGAAATAAAAGAGGTCGAATAAATACATATTATACGACCTCTTTTGGTTCAAACAAATTACAGAAACACTTATAAAGTTAATTGCATACGGTAGCAGGAATCTTCGGTAACAGTTACGGAGCCATCCCAGGTGTAGCCTTGGCAACTTGCCGAATAGTTGTACGTGCCAGGGGTAAGGTCGTTAAAATTTCCGCCAATGCCGTCTGGGGTACAATCTGGTGTGCCGGCGTAATAATATCCAGTTATATCACTGGTGCCTACGCCGCTTAAATTCACCGTAATTGGGCCACAGCCAAAATCGTCATTTATCCAAAACTTTACATCGCCTTTGTTGCTTCCGCCTCCAGAGCCACCGCCCCCGCCAGAGCCACCGCCGCCACCTGCATCACTGCAGTCAACGCCATAGCCGTTAACAATTACATCTACCGAACCGTTGGCGTCTAAATTTGCTTCCAAGACAAATTCTACTCCATTAATTGCAACGGTACATGTATTCGGGGGTATATCGCCCAAGTTATGTGCATATAAGGTTACATAATTAAAACCGTTGTAACCAAAATCGTAATCTACACTAATAGGACTGTCGGGTCCTCTTAATGTTTGTTCGTCTATAATAATATCGTCATTAGCAATAATTGAAACAATATCGCCATCAACGGTACCGTGATCCCAAACAGCAATGTTGGTAATTCGGCTGGTAATTTCAATACAGCCCAAATAGTTGTTTGGTCGCCCAAACGAAGAGGATGGAATGATGGAACTTTCGTTTACTTCAACCACTTCTTCCTCTTCTGGATCAGAATCTTCATCTTTTTCACAACTTATAAAGAAGAAGGAAAAAGCTAATAAAAATGGAAATAGGTATTTTAATTTTTTCATAATTTAATTTGGTTTTTAGTTAGTAAGTGTACAATTGGTATTGCTTTTAATATTTCATCTAGTTTATTTTTTCGAGGGAAATTTTAAGAAAAACCTGCAGTGCATTGCTTCAATTTTATTAACTTTTTACTCCCTCCCCAAAGAGCAAAATTTTAATAGAAAGCTGTATTATTACAATGCACTTATAGGTTTTTTCTTCAGATTAAATAAATTGCTAATTCAAACTAGTTCAATTTATTCGTCTTAAAACTAATACATTGCTGTACGTGATTACATTGTTATAAAGCAAATGTAGGGTAGGAGATTTCCAAATAAAATACCTATTAAGAGGTATTTTTGTAGAAATGTTGAATTAAAATAGTAGAGAGAGAACCGTTTTTTTAAAGTGCGGCCACACTGGTAATATTACGCATTTGCTGCATGTTAGCTTTTAAAATAGTTTTTTACCAAGATTAATAAGGTAACAAAAACTATAAAACCTACCAGGACCCAGATACTGCCCTTATAATATTTTTTGTGAAGTCTTTTATCGCCTTTATAGCTAAATATCATGATTATTACAAAGACAATAAAAAATAATCCAGCGAAAACCAATTGGCCATTAGTAAACATAAAGTTGTAGTTTTACAGGGGTTAAAAATACAATACTAATTTAAAAATCACCCTGCTATTTGGGCATAAAAATGAAGAATAAAATAAATGCAGTTTCTGAATTTCACGATGCATTTGGTCTAGGAATAAAAAACATTCCAACGGCTAATCTGGGAATGAAGAAAAACCTTTTGCGCTACGAATTAATGCGTGAGGAAAACGAAGAATACTTAAAAGCAGCAAACGAGGGCGATCTTGTAGAAGTAGCAGATGCCCTGGGCGATATGCTCTATATTTTATGCGGAACCATAATTGAACACGGTATGCAACATAAAATTGAAGAGGTTTTTAATGAAATTCAGCGCAGCAATATGAGCAAGCTTGGAGAAGACGGAAAGCCTATTTATCGCGAAGATGGAAAGGTGCTAAAAGGCCCCAACTATTTTAAACCGCGTATTCGCGAAATTTTGGAAAAATAACAACTAAAAAAAGTCCGAACAGTATAGATTCGGACTTTATAAAATATCGTTTTTTACTGCTTACGCAACTTCAAACCGCCAGCCAAACGGATCGTCACTACGGTTGTATTGAATATCCATTAATTCTTTTTTAAATCTCTTGGCAAAACCATCTTCCTGTTTTTCAAGTTCGTAAACGGTTCCTTTATAGCTAAACGCGCTTACCGGACTAATAACGGCCGCGGTGCCAGCTCCAAAAATTTCTTTTAAACTTCCATTTCTTGCCGCTTCTACAATTTCCGAAACCAAAACCGGCCTTACCTCTATTGTTAGATTATCTCGTTCCGCAAGCGCTAAAACGCTTTTACGCGTAACCCCATCCAAGATTCTGTCGCTTACCGGAGCAGTAAGCAGGGTGTTGTTTACCCTAAAAAATACATTCATTGTTCCCGCTTCCTCCAACAATTTGTGTTCGTTGGCGTCGGTCCAGATTACTTGTTGAAATCCTTTTTCGCGTGCCAAATTGGTTGGGAAAAATTGTGCGCCGTAATTTCCGGCAGCTTTTGCGGCACCTACGCCACCATTTGCCGAGCGGCTATAATGTTCTGCAATCTCTACTCTTACATCGCCAGTATAATATGCTTGCGCTGGCGACATTAAAATCATAAACTTATATTCAGATGAAGGCGATGCCGAAACACCCACTTGGGTTGCAATTACAAATGGACGGATATAAAGCGAATTCCCAAGCCCTGGCTGAATCCAGTCTTTGTCCATTTTCACGATAGTGGTTAGCGCCTCAAAGAAAATATCTTTTGGGAACTCTGGAATGGCCATTCGCACCGACGATTTATTAATTCGTTTAAAATTTTCCTCAGGTCTAAAAAGCCAAACCCGGTTATCGTCGTCTTTAAAAGCTTTCATTCCTTCAAAAACCGCTTGTCCGTAATGAAATACTTTCGCAGCAGGTGAGATTGTAAGCGGGCCATACGGCTTAATGGTAGGCTTTTGCCACACACCGTTTTTATAGTCGCATTCAAACATGTGGTCTGTAAAAGTATTTCCGAAGGTAAGATTGTTAAAATCTACTTCGCCAATTCTTGAAGTTGCAACTTTTTGGATGTCTAGTTTTTCGGTGGAAGGTGAATTCATGAAAAGAAATGTTTATTTGGTAAAAATAGGTAAAATTTAGACCATATAAAATTCAAAAAATCATTAAAATTGCAAAGCATTACCAATCAATAATTTATTTAAATTCTTCAAAATGAAAAAAACACTAATTCTGTTCTCACTTATAGCAGTTGCCATTGGCTGTAAAAACGAAAAAGTTGAAGACAAACCTGTGCTCGAAACTGAAACAATAGCCATGAACTACCAAACTTTTGGCGAAAAAATTACCGATGAAAACGTATTAAATACGCAAGCGGTAATTAAAAGATACAACGATTTAAAAATTGGCGATACAGTCAATGTAAAATTTGCCAGCCAAGTAAAGGAAGTTTGCCAAAAGAAGGGCTGCTGGATGAAAGTAGATTTGGGTGAAGACGAGGCAATGGTTCGTTTTAAAGATTATGGTTTCTTTATGCCGAAAGATATTGCTGGCAAAGAAATTATTGCCGAAGGTAAAGCATATGTTGAAGAAATGAGTATTGAAGATCAACGTCATTACGCCGAAGATGGCGGAGCTACGGCCGAAGAAATTGCTGCGATTACCGAAGTAAAGCGCACCCTTGCCTTTGAAGCTCACGGAGTACTTATTCCGGAAGAGGAAAAGCACTAGTTTTTTTGAAACGCACACTTTTTAAAACAGCCGACGGCTCTTATTCCTTGCATATTAACGAATGGAACGAGCAATACCATTCTAAGCACGGGGCAATAGCCGAAGCTCTGCATGTTTTTATAAAGGAGGGGCTTCATTATTGGTTTTCTGAAAATAAAGAGCCAGGTGTTTCAATTCTTGAAATTGGGTTTGGAACCGGTCTCAACGCTTTTCTTACTTTTTTAGAAACTGAAAAAAATTCGTTTGCTGTAAATTATACGGGAATTGAAGCCTATCCGTTACAAATAGATGAAATACGGCAACTCAATTACGCTTCACTTCTAAATACTTCCGAAGAAAAATTTATTCAATTTCACGATGCACCGTGGGAAGAGAAAACTAGGTTTTCAGAAAAATTTCACCTTGCCAAAATACAGCAGTTCTTTTCTGAAATATCGGTTGAAAACGCTTTTAATCTTATCTATTTTGATGCCTTCGGCATTCGGGTTCAACCAGAACTTTGGACTGAGAAAATCTTTAGTATAATGTACAGGTCTTTAAAGGCCAATGGCGTGTTGGTTACCTATGCGGCCAACGGTAATGCGAGGCGGGCAATGCAAGCGGTAGGCTTTACCGTTTACCGGCTACCCGGTCCGCCAGGAAAAAAGGAAATGTTACGGGCGGTAAAATAAGTAATCATTAATTTTTTGGAGTGCTCAGTTCAATGTAGGTAAAGTTCAAAAAATTTATGTGCAATGGTGAGCAATTCATAATCTTCCGTTAATGAGCATTGCTATTTGTTTTTGAATCGATAATTTTAATATTATGATAAAAAAGGTATTGATTACGGGGGCTACAGGACTTATTGGTTCGGAGTTGGTAAAGCAGTGCCATAGTGAAGGCATTGCTGTTAATTATCTCACAACCAGCAAAGAAAAAATTGAAAATACCGAAAACTACAAGGGTTTTTATTGGAATCCCCAAAATGGTGAAATTGATGTAAACGCATTTAATGGTGCAGAAGCCATAATTAATTTGGTTGGAGCCACTATTTCTGAACGTTGGACCAAAAAATACAAAAAAGTTATATTGGACAGCCGTATAGAAACTATGGACTTGTTGTACCAAACGCTAAAAAACATAAACCACAATGTTGTTCATTTTATTTCTGCGAGCGGCATTGGTATTTATCCAAATTCAGAAACTAGATTATACACCGAAGAAGATGATGAAATTGGCGATAATTTTTTGGCACAGGTTGTTGTTAAGTGGGAAGCTGCAGCAGCCAGATTTAAAGGATTGGGAATGGGAATGGAGGTGAGCAAGGTGCGTACCGGAATGGTTTTGGCAAAAAATGATGGCGCATTACCGCAATTAATAAAACCAATTAAATACGGAGTGGGTGCGCCATTGGGAAATGGTGAGCAGTGGCAATCGTGGATTCACATTGAAGATATTGCCGGTATATATATGTTTTTATTAAAAAACCAATTGGAAGGCAAGTACAATGCCGTAGCGCCAAATCCGGTACAGAATAAGAAGATGACAAAGATGATTGCGGCTAAACTTAATAGTCCGCTTTGGCTGCCTAATATTCCAGCCTTTGCTTTAAAATTAATTTTAGGCGAAATGGCCGTATTGGTGCTGGAAGGTCAATTGGTTAGCTCGCACAAAATAGAGGAGCTTGGCTACCATTTTAAATATTACAATTTAGAAACTGCACTGCAGGATTTATTATAAACAAAATAGAGCGGCAATTTGCCGCTCTATCTTTAGCTTTAAGTGTCTTAAAATTTATGCTTTTGTTGCAACCAAAAGCACATTTAATTTAATAGTGTCGTTTATAAACTTATCTCCCAAACTTGGAAATACAGATTTTGAACCGTAATTAACATCCCATTTCGTTCTGTCTATTTCAAAAGTTTCGCTTTTAAGGGTCATTTTATCACCTTCAATGCTTACTGTTGCAGGAAATTCAATGGGGTTTGTTTTATCTTTAATGGTCAGGTTTCCTTTAACCATATTATTCTCAATGCCGGTCATTTCAAACTTTGCGGTAGGATATTCGGTTGCATTAAAAAAGTCGCCTTCTTTTCCTTCAACAGTTCCTTTTAAGTGCGCTTCCAAGTTTGCTTTGTCTTCTCCAGTCAGGTCTTCTACATTAATACTATTCATATTAAAAGTAAAACTTCCAGCTTCAACCTTTCCTTCGTTTAAATGAATTGTTCCCGAAGCAAGATCAATAGTGCCGTGATGTTTGCCGGTAGGTTTTGCGCCTTCCCAGTTAATTTGAGATGCGGCAGCATCTACAGAATATTCGGTTGCCATTTCAGTGGCTTGAGCAGCTTCTTCGACCGTTGTTTCAGCTTCTTTCTCGGTATTTTTACACGAAAATGCGCCTATGGTAATAAAGGACATTAAAGTAATTTTTAAAAATGTAGATTTCATATTTATTGATTTTAGTTTATCCGTGCAAAAATAGAGAATATACCGAGGTTTACTCTTAAAGAATTATTAAATAAAACCCTGTGACATTTTGACATTTTTCAACAAATGGCAGTACTTTTGCTCCCTTGAGAAAAAATTGAAAGAATAGCCATTATGAGCAAAGAAGATAATTTAAAAGAAACCCAGCACGATGCTGAAATTGGTTTTGACGAACAGGAGTTGAATTCGCAGGAAATTGCCGAAGAAAAAGTAACCGATGCACTTACAGAATTGCAAGAGGAGTTTCAACGTGAAAAAGATCGTTACCTACGCCTTTTCGCAGAATTTGAAAATTTTAAAAAACGAACTGCCCGCGAACGTATAGACATGTTTAAAACTGCGGGAGAAGATGTAATTAATTCACTCTTACCGGTTTTAGACGACTTTGAACGCGCATTAAAGGAAATTGAAAAAAGCGAAGACGACGGCCTGTATAAAGGCGTTGCCCTTATAAATAACAAATTGCGCGAAACCTTAAAGTCTAAGGGGCTAAGTTTAATGGAAGTAAAACAAGGCGATGTTTTTGATTCGGAATCGCACGAAGCTGTTACCCAGATACCGGCACCGGACAAGAAATTAAAAGGAAAAGTGATTGATGTGGTTGAAAAGGGATACACCCTTGGCGATAAAATAATTCGTTATCCAAAAGTGGTTATAGGACAATAATATGAAGGAAGATTATTACGAAATTTTAGAAATCTCAAAGTCCGCCACGGCAGCGGAAATTAAAAAAGCGTACCGAAAGAAGGCAATTCAGTACCATCCCGATAAAAATCCGGGCGATGCTGAAGCCGAGGCAATGTTTAAAAAATCTGCGGAAGCGTACGAAATATTAAGCGACCCCAATAAACGTTCGCGCTACGATCAATTTGGCCACCGAGCCTTTGATGGCAGTGGTGGTTTTGGCGGAGGTGGTATGAATATGGAAGACATATTCAGCCAATTTGGCGATATTTTTGGCGGTGGTTTTGGTGGTGGCTTCGGCGGTTTTGGCGGCGGTGGTCGCAGAACCGTAAAAGGAAGCAATTTGCGAATACGCGTACAACTTACTTTGGAAGAAATAGCCAATGGCGTTGAAAAAAAGATAAAAGTAAAACGCAAAAAACTGGCCAAAGGCACAACCTATAAAACTTGTGCTACTTGTAATGGGCAAGGGCAGGTTACGCGAATTCAAAATACAATTTTAGGGCGCATGCAAACTTCTGCCACGTGTAGTGCGTGTGGTGGTACAGGCCAAATAGTAGATTCTAAACCAGCAAACGCCGATGCTGACGGTATGTTGGTAACCGAAGAAACTGTATCTATTAAAATTCCGGCCGGTGTTGTGGATGGAATGCAGTTAAAAGTATCTGGAAAAGGAAACGATGCTCCAGGCAACGGAATTTCTGGCGATCTTTTGGTTGCAATTGAAGAAAAACCGCACGATACATTACAGCGTGAGGGCGATAATCTTCACTACGATTTATATATAAGTTTTTCTGAAGCAGCTTTGGGTACTTCAAAAGAGATAGAAACCGTTACCGGCAAAGTGCGTATTAAAATAGACAATGGAGCGCAGAGCGGAAAGATTTTAAGACTTCGCAATAAAGGAATTCCAAGTATAAACGGATATGGAACTGGCGATTTGCTGGTACATGTGAATGTTTGGACCCCGAAATCGCTTTCGAAGGAACAAAAGGAGTTTTTTGAGAAAATGAGCAGTGACGAACATTTTCAGCCGAAGCCTGAGAAAGAAGACAAGTCGTTTTTTGAGAAAGTGAAAGATATGTTCTCTTAAACAAACGTTAAATAAATATTTTTCATATATTTGAAATGTCGCTTCGTCTTAGAAGTGATAATTTTTCTTTTTCATAGCAATTTTTTTTCCCACCCAAGAATTCATTTTTTGGGTGGGTTTTGTTTTTAAAAGCTAAGCCCAAAGCAACTCGACGGTTTTAAAATCGTCATTCTTTTAAAATTATTACCATTTGCACAAGGTGTGTTCATCTTTTTCACCTTTATAGTGCTGGTTTTTTTTTAAGCGTATCTTTTCCCTTGGTTTATATGTCTAAAAAAAATCATAAATCTTTCTTCAATAAAGGTAGAGGTACTATCAATTCAATATATTTACATACTTCAAAAAAAATTTATGGAAAAACTTTTAGTAGTCAACAATGTTTCCAAAATCTACGGAGATTATAGGGCGCTCAACAATGTATCTATCGAGGTAGAAAAGGGAAGTATTTTTGGCCTGCTTGGACCAAATGGCGCTGGAAAAACTACGTTGATTCGCATTATTAACCAAATTACCATGCCAGATGCAGGTACGGTAATTTTAGATGGTGAACCTCTTCAGCCAAACCACATTAAATATATTGGGTATTTGCCCGAAGAACGCGGGTTATACAAGTCTATGAAAGTGGGAGAACAAGCGCTGTACTTGGCACAGTTAAAAGGATTGACTAAACAGGAAGCAAAAGAACGACTTAAATATTGGTTTGATAGGTTGGAAATAGGTGATTGGTGGGACAAAAAAATCCAGGAATTATCTAAGGGAATGGCACAAAAAATACAATTTGTTGTTACCGTACTTCACAACCCAAAACTGTTAATTTTTGATGAGCCATTTAGTGGTTTTGATCCTATTAACGCCAATCTTATTAAAGATGAAATATTAAAGCTACGCGACGATGGCGCCACCGTAATTTTCTCTACCCACCGCATGGAATCTGTAGAAGAAATGTGCGATCATATTGCATTGATTCACAAATCCAATAAAATTTTGGACGGTAGGCTTATCGATATAAAACGCCAGTATAAAAACAACACTTTTGAAATAGGTTTAATAACGCCAAACCACATGGCAGTTTCGACTGCTCTAAAAGATAAATTTGACATTTTTCCGGCAACGTTTAAGAGTATTAATGACGAATTGCAGTACAAAGTAAAGATTCCTGATTCTGTGGCGCCAAATGACTTTGTTAGTTATTTAACTTCGTTAGGGCAGTTAACGCATTTTGTTGAAGTAGTACCCTCTGCAAACGATATTTTTATTGAAACCATTCAAAAAAACTAAGCAACCATGAATCATCTTCCGCTTATAATAAAGAGAGAATATCTTACCAAAGTGCGCAATAAATCTTTTATTGTAATGACGTTTTTGAGCCCACTGATTTTTGTGGGTATTTTCGCATTGGTAGCCTATTTGTCCAGTCTAAATAACGATACCGTTCGTAATATTTCAATACTGGATGAAAGTGGCATGTTTGCAGGCGAATTTAATTCTACCCCCCATTTACAGTATAAAATGCTCAGCGGAGTACAATTGGCAGATGCCAAAAAAATAGCTGAAAATGGCGAAATTTATGGTTTGTTATACATTCCTAAAACCGAAAGCCTCGATGAACTTTCAGAGAAAATAACCTTTTATTCAGAAGACTCCCCTTCATTGTCTTTGATGAGTGACATTAATAACTTGTTGGAAGATAAAGTAAACACTTTAAAATTAAAGGAGGCCGGAATTGATTCAGAAACCATTAAAAACCTTCACATTAACATAAGTGCCAATCAAGAAACATTTCAAGGAAAGGAAACCTCAAAGTTAGGTTCCGGCTTAAAATTAATTTTTGGTGGTGCCGCAGGTTATTTGCTTTTTATGTTTATTATTATTTATGGCAATATGATTATGCGCAGCGTAATTGAAGAAAAAACAAGCCGTGTTATTGAAGTGATTATTTCTTCGGTAAAACCTCGAATTTTACTTTTGGGAAAAATCTTTGGAACTACACTCGCCGGGATTACACAATTTGTAGTTTGGGTGGTGTTAATACTTGTATTAATGACTGTGGTAACGTCGGTATTCGGCATAGATCCTTCTGCAGGTTCCCCGTCGCAGCAAGTTATAGAAAACAGTGTAAATGGTGGTACCCAGCAAGTTTTGCAAGATGTAATGCTCGAGATTAATAACTTACCTATTGCTAATTTAATAGTAATGTTTATCCTCTTTTTTGTAGGAGGATATTTACTCTATGCCTCATTATACGCCTCGGTGGGTGCAGCTGTAGATAGTGAAACGGATACCCAACAATTTATGATGCCTATTTTAATGCCACTTATTCTGGCGGTGTATGTCGGATTTTTCACCGTAATTGATAATCCACACGGAACTGTTTCCCAAGTTTTTTCGTACATACCTTTTACTTCGCCGGTAGTAATGTTAATGCGTATTCCATTTGGTGTGCCGCTTTGGCAGCAAATTATTTCGGTAGTAATTTTATTCGCAACCTTTATTGCTATGGTTTGGTTTGCGGCAAAAATTTACCGAGTGGGAATATTAATGTATGGAAAAAAACCAACGTACAAAGAAATTTTTAAGTGGCTTAAGTATTAATAAAGAATCCATTGAACGTTGCTATGAATTCGATGGAATTGAAAAAGAAAAATTATGAAAAAGAACCTTTGCCTTACGGCCTGCCTAATGCTTTTTATTTTAGGTGCGTCTGCCCAAACAACAGACTTGGCGCGGATTGAATATTTAAATTTGCAGTTTGCCAAATCCGATAATTCTATAAACCGTTATCGGGCTTTGCTTCAGGCGCCAATTCCATTAAACAAGGAGAAGGAAAACCTTTTGGTGGTGGGGCTGGAATACAGATATGTTGATATTAATATTAATGACTCACAAGATGTTTTCGCTTTTGACGACCAACTGGTTTCGTCTGTGCAACAAATGAATGCTTATTTGGGATATGTATGGAAACAAAACGATTGGCGATTTGGTGTAAAAACCGGGGTGAAAATTCAGAGCAATTTTGAAGGCAGTTTAGTAAACGACGACTTTATTTATGAAGTGGGAGCTTACGCCATAAAAGATAAAAAGAAAAATCCGGAAGAAGGTAAAAAACCATATCGCTTTATTATGGGGCTTGTTTATTCCACAACGCCGGGCAGATGGTACCCATTGCCCATTTTAAATTACTACAAAGAATTTCATCCCAATTGGACGTACACCCTCGGGGTTCCAAAGACCAATGTGCGCCACTATCTAAATAACAGTCATAAAGATGCTATTCAGGCATTTGCTACATTAGATAATGTGTATTCTAACCTTCAACAAAATTTTGTGCCACTTATAGACCAAGGTGAAGATGGTAAAGTGGCAGAAAGTGTGCAACTAACTATTGGTTTATTGGGCCTTGGTTACGAACACTTTTTTACGGAGCATTTATTGTTTTATGGGTATGCGGCGCATTCGGTTTACAACGATTTTAGGTTGGAAGACGGCGATGGAAAAAAAGTTTATAAAATAAATACCGAAAATTCTCCCTATTTTAGGGCAGGAATAAAATTTAAATATTAATGGCAAGAATACTTATAATAGAAGATGAGGCAGCAATTAGAAGAGTTTTGGTAAAAATTCTTTCTGAAGAAAACCAAGGCTACGAGGTGTTTGAAGCAGAAGATGGCCTTGCCGGAATGGAACTGATAAAAAATGAAGATTTCGATTTGGTACTTTGCGATATCAAAATGCCCAAAATGGACGGAGTTGAGGTTTTGGAAGCCGTAAAAAAAATTAAACCCGAAACACCTATGGTTATGATTTCCGGACACGGCGATCTTGAAACTGCCGTAAATACAATGAAATTGGGCGCCTTCGATTATATTTCAAAACCACCGGATTTAAACCGTTTATTAAACACTGTTCGTATAGCCTTAGACCGGAAAGAGTTGGTTGTTGAAAATACCCGCCTTAAAAAAAAGGTTTCAAAAAACTATGAAATGGTAGGCGAATCGCCAGAGATAGAACAGATTAAAAAAATGATTGAAAAAGTGGCCCCCACCGAAGCACGCGTTTTAATTACCGGTCCCAATGGTACCGGAAAAGAACTGGTGGCGCATTGGCTACATCAAAAAAGCGATCGTAGCAACGGTCCGATGATAGAGGTTAACTGCGCTGCAATTCCTAGCGAATTAATTGAAAGCGAACTATTCGGGCACGTAAAAGGTGCTTTTACCTCAGCAAATAAAGATCGAGCTGGAAAATTTGAAGCTGCAAATGGCGGTACAATTTTTCTCGATGAAGTAGGCGATATGAGCCTCTCTGCGCAGGCAAAGGTGCTTAGAGCCTTACAGGAAAATAAAGTACAACGCGTTGGTAGCGACAAGGACATTAAGGTTGATGTTCGCGTAATTACTGCGACCAATAAAAATTTAAAAAAGGAAATAGAAGCAGGTAATTTTCGCGAAGATCTCTATCATAGATTGGCAGTAATTCTTATAAAAGTTCCACCGTTAAATGATAGAAGAGACGACATTCCATTATTGGTTGATTATTTTTCTGAAAAAATTTCAGTTGAACACGGTACGACTAAAAAGAAATTCGCTCCAAAAGCTATAAAATTATTGCAAGAATACGATTGGACAGGAAATATTCGCGAACTCAGAAATGTTGTGGAGCGCTTAATTATTCTCGGAGAAAAGGAAATTAGCGTTGAGGATGTTAAATTGTTCGCCAGTAAATAGATATATAGATGAAAGAAGTACGCATTGAAGATTTTAAAGTTAGTGGGCCTATAAAATTAGATGGCTCCCGAAATGATTTTGATTTGGAAGCCTCTGAGGATGAGTTGAAAAATCATTTAAGAAAAACGCGAAAAGAGTTGGGTAAACTTCAAGACACGCTATACGCCCACGGAAAATATGCAGTTTTGGTCTGCCTTCAAGGAATGGATACGGCTGGGAAAGATAGCTTAATTCGCGAAGTTTTTAAAGATTTTAATGCCCGTGGAGTAGTGGTTCACAGTTTTAAAACGCCCACTTCGCTCGAAAAAAGACACGATTATCTTTGGCGCCACTACATTGCACTTCCCGAACGCGGAAAGTTTGGCGTTTTCAATAGAACACATTATGAAAATGTTTTGGTTACCCGTGTACACCCCGAATATATTCTTGGTGAAAATTTGCCGGATGTAAACTCTTTAGATGATATTGATACAGAATTCTGGGACAAACGATTTCAGCAAATCAATAATTTTGAAAAGACAGTACAAGAAAACGGAACTATTATTTTCAAATTCTTTTTAAACCTTTCAAAAGAAGAACAAAAAAATCGATTGCTTCGCAGGCTGGACAAGCCAAATAAAAATTGGAAATTTTCTCCAGGCGATTTAGACGAAAGGGAATTATGGCAAGAATACAGAAATTATTATGAGCAAGCTATTAATCGCACCTCAAAATCCCACGCTCCTTGGTACATTATTCCTTCAGACGATAAGGATACTGCCCGATTAATTGTGGCAGAAATTATGCTTCGCGAACTAAAAAAATACAAGGATATCAAAGAACCTGAACTAGACGACGCTATAAAGGCAAAAATTTCGGAATACCGTGAACGTCTTAAAAATGATTAATTTGTCGGCTCACTGAGTTAAAAAGGACACTGATTCTATAAAATTTTTTACAAATGAAAACTCGATTAATCCCTGCTTTAATTTTCTTTCTATTTATTTCAACTGCAAGCATTTCACAAAATGCAGCGCAGGATTCTACTATGCTAAAAAAGCTTTATACCACGGCCTTATCAGATGGAAAAGCATACGACTGGTTAGATTATCTTTCCAACCAAATTGGAGGACGTTTGTCTGGTTCTTTTGAGGCAGAACGCGCTGTAAAATACACCGAAGCCGAGCTAAAGGAACTGGGTTTAGACAAGGTTTGGCTACAACCGGTAATGGTGCCAAAATGGACACGTGGTTTTAAGGAATACGCCTATATTGAATCTCCCTCGGGCGAAAAAACCGTTACCAATATTTTAGCACTGGGAGGGTCTGTGCCAACACCTAATTTGGGAATAAAAGCCGAGGTAGTAGAAGTTCATAATTTTGAGGAACTCGCAAGTTTAGGTCGTCAAAAAATTGAAGGTAAAATAGTTTTTTTTAACAGACCAATGCAACCAGATTTAATACACACGGGCCATGCCTACGGAGGTGCGTCAAATCAACGTTATTCCGGTGCGGCAGAAGCTACCAAGTATGGAGCAATTGGCGTATTGGTGCGTTCGCTGTCTTTAAAAAACGATTCTGCACCGCATACGGGGGCAATGAGTTATGGCGATACCCCAGAATCAAAACGAATTCCTGCTGCCGCAATTAGCACAAAAGATGCAGATTATCTCAGTGGCTTACTGAAACTAGAACCACAGTTACAATTTTACTTTAAACAAAACTGTAAAATTTGGGACGATGTACTTTCTTATAATGTAATTGGCGAAATAACTGGCACCACTTACCCTGATAAATATATGGTAGTTGGTGGCCACTTAGACAGTTGGGATGTTGGTGATGGCGCTCACGACGATGGTGCGGGAGTTACACAAAGTATGGAAGTATTGCGACTTTTTAAAAAACTGAATTACAAGCCAAAACACAGCATTCGCGTAGTTTTATTTATGAATGAAGAAAATGGTTTGCGCGGCGGATTAAAATATGCCGAAGAAGCCAAACGAAAAAATGAAACCCACGTTTTTGCATTGGAGAGCGATAGTGGTGGATTTACACCTCGGGGTTTTTCACTTGAAACCGATGACGCCAACCTTGCGCAAATTCGTTCGTGGGCGCCACTTTTTGAGCCGTATTTAATTCATCTGTTTGATGAAGGGTATAGCGGCGCAGATATACGTCCAATGAAAGGAAATATCAATGTGCTCGCTGGATTACAACCAGATTCTCAGCGTTATTTCGATATTCACCACTCTGCAAACGATACATTTGAACAAATTAACAAACGCGAACTGGAACTTGGCGCGGCAACTATGGCTAGTCTGATGTATTTAATGGATACTTACGGCGCTAAATAAATTTAATTACCACCATACTACAAAAAAACGTTCCATTTTATGGGGCGTTTTTTTATAAATTAAAGGTGATTTGTTATTTTTAATCTGAAGTTCAACTTTCTCTTTTATTTCTGAAAACGAATGCCAGGCTGCAATAGCCCTTGGTGGTAAAAGCCATTCTTTTTTGGTGGGTATGGCGTATAGTGCTTCGCTTTCTTCCGCAACAAAATCGTTGTGTTTTATCCAATATCCTACGATGCAGTTGGTGTAATTTAAAGAGAAATCATTGCTTTTTATTTTCTTCGGAATGAATAAAAAAGCCTTTAAACACAATTGTTGCGAAGTTGGCAAAGTGATATTTAAAGAGTGTAGTTTTTCAATAGTTTCCGCTTTTTGAAGTAGTGGAAATTGTTTCAACTTTACTTTTTCCAATTTATCAAAAAGACTGTCTTTTCGGTTGGGGCCAATCCATTTTTCTTCTTCCGTAGCACCTAGATTTTCATCGTATAAATAAAATTTGCAAGCTAATTCAATATGAATTATTTCTTCACTTTGTATGTTTTTAGCTATGTAATCCAGTTCGCCTAAGGTTTCTTTCGCACCATTTATTTGAAGATTTGCCACGAGGAGTTTATAGTTTTTTGAACTTCTTAAAAAAGCTTCAAAACAGGCTTCGGCTTGCATTCCGAGTACTAATTGTTCGGGAAAGTTGAATTCGCTTGTGGTTATCATTTCATTTAAAAAACTAAAATTTTCAAAAGGATACTTCTCCGAAGTAATTTTTAATTCAGGTGCGTTTATAAAGCTATTTAAAATGTGGCTATTCAATAGGTTGCGGTAAATTTTGGTGTTAAGTTTTAAATGTCCAAGCAATAAATCGGCTTTGTTTGTTGCCTTGCTCCATTTCAACAATTTTTATATTCGTAGGCTTGGTTTTGTTAATTGCGCGTTTACAATTTTTTAGGTTTTCTTTTTGCGACACTATGACTGTAAACCAATGTACTTGTTCCTTAAACTGAATGCTTTCTTCGGTCATTTTTCTTATAAATGCTACTTCGCCGCCTTTATACCATAACTCGTTGCTGAGACCGCCGAAATTTTTCGAGTTTTGGCCCTTTAAATCTAAATTTTTAAACTTGCGTTGGTTGCTTTGTTCTGCCTCTGTTCGGTTTTTAAAAAACGGCGGATTGCAAACCACCACATCAAAATAATCTGTGGGATGGATAATGTTTTCTAAAATTTGCGTCTTGAATTGCTGGTGCCGTAATTCAATATTTGAGAGTATATTATTTTTAGAAATTATTTTTTGGGCATTGCGCAGCGAATCTGTATTCACCTCGCTGGCTGTGCAGCGCCAATTAAAATGACAACGTGCAAGTATGGGGTAGATGAGGTTTGCGCCCGTGCCAATATCCAGCAAATGAATGTCTGTTTTGTTTAACAAGTCTGCAACGTGTAACAAATAATCTAACCTCCCCGGAATAGGCGGGCAGAGGTTGTCTTCGGGGATTTTCCAGTAATTTAATTCGTAATGAGTTTTTAATAATGCTGTGTTTAGAGCTATTACCGCTTCATTATTGGCAAATTTTATAGTGGTGTTGCCATAATTATTCTTAAAGACAAAATGATTTAATGGAGGGTGGTTTGCTATAAGTGTACTAAAGTTATAATCTTTGGCAAAGGGATTTTTTGGATGCACAGCTTGTATTTTAAGAAAGTAAAGGTACTACAACGGGCGTAAACCAATTTTGAAATAATTTATAGCACAGGCTTTTGCTTTAGGTCGCGCGCCACTTTGGCTTCTTCATTTTTAATTATAGCATTTTTTACGGCGCTAAAAGTAATGTCTTTTGCTTCGGCATACGATATATTATAAACGCGGTTTAGTACACTGAACTCTTCGGGAAATTGTTCTAAAAGCGAATTATAATACACGTCTAATTGGTCTTGGTCAGGCAATTCGAATTTAAGTTTTAGTTGAAATCTTCGCAACAAAGCAGTGTCAATTACACTGGGATGATTGGTAGCGGCAATTAATAAAACGTTATTTGGCAATTCATCAATTAATTGAATAACTGTATTTACCAATCGTTTCATTTCGGCAGAATCTTTATCGTCGTGATCGCGAAGTTTCCCGATGGAATCAAATTCGTCTAATAGCAAAACAGCGTTTTCACGAGCAGCTTTTTTAAAGACTTCGGTAATATTTTTAGCGGTTTCGCCCAATCGGGAAGAAACGATATTTCCCAGGTTTAAAATGATTATTTTTTTATCTAAAGATTGTGCTATGGCTTTGGCGGTGGTAGTTTTTCCGCATCCCGTATGACCAAAGAGAAAAATTTTATTGGCTACCGGAAGCTTGTATTTGTTTAAAATTTCAAAATGTTTAAACTCCTTTAACAACTGTTTTAAGGCATTTTTATTGGCCTTACTTAAATGTAATTGGTTTAAGCCAAGGGTTGCTTCTTTTGAAATAATTATAAAATCTGATAGTGCCATTTTAACCTATTTTAAATCTGCAAAAATACATTGAATTGTAATAGTTATTACCTTTTCAGCACACTTTCGTATTTTGCAATCCACTGTGCAACTGTAATTTTAGTCGCGAGCTCTCCCAGTAATTCAAATGGTATATTTTTTAGGTTCTTAAAACGAACACAGCTTTTTCCCATGTCTAGTTTTCCCTTTGCATACTTGGGATATTCTGCTACAAACCAAGCCATTATTTCAGGATCTGTGTAAATACCGGAATGATAAAAACCAATGTGATTTTTTTGTGAAGCAATGCTCATAAATGGTAGGGCATCCGTAGGTTTGCAGTGGTACCCATCGGGATAAATGCTGTGCGGCACCACATAACTAATCATTCCGTATTGCATAGTTTCTTCAAAACCATCCGGAAGGTTTTTCTTTACTGTATCTCGAAGTTTTTGCATCACTACCTTTCGATCTTCTGGTAGTTCATCAATATATTGATCCGGAGTCTTGGCGGTTGATTGCATTATTTTACTGGCTTTAAAAAATTCATTAAAAAACCCAAATTTAAAGCTTTTGTTTGGTATTGTGCAGAGGAATGTCTGGTGTATTAATTATTAAAGCGCAGCATCATCCCTTTCCAAGTTATTTTTACTTTCCTCGCCTTGGCTATGCAATTGGTTTTCTTCGTCTCGAAGTCCGTTGGGATTGTTTTGTTTTTTTGCCTTACTCCGGCCGGGGATGTCCAAGTCTTTTCCTTCAAAATCTACTTTATTCTTTCTATCCTTAAGTTGTTGATCATCGCCGCCATCGCCGTGAATATTTTTCTGGTTTAAAATATCTTTATCGTGGTCGGTAACTTCAGGATTGTACGGCAGGTTTTCATTTGTAGTGTTTTCTTTCTTTTTCATAATTAATATTTTTAGTTTCCTAAAAGTAATTAATGAAGAAGGCAATTAAAAGCAGTTTAACGGGACGTAGGCAATATTATAACAAAATATTATAAGGTTTTCGACTAAATTGATTTGAGGCCTGAATCTTTAAAATTGTTGAAATAAATTCTAAAGGTTACTGTTTTGTTTCTTGAACGTATATTTAAACCGGGTCAGAGATTTCAACTTTAATTTTTTTACTGATATCCCGCCGCCTGCAACTTAAACAGTTCTGAGTATAGTTTGGGATGAGCCATTAATTCGTCGTGGGTGCCTAGCTCCAGAACTTGGCCGTTTTGCAAAACCAATATACGATCTGCCATCCGTACGGTACTAAATCGGTGGCTGATAATAATGCTGGTTTTACCTTTTGTGAGGGCGATAAACCGTTCAAAAACATCATACTCTGCTTGCGCGTCCAGTGCACTGGTGGGTTCATCCAGTACCATCACATCGGCATCTTTCATATAAGCACGTGCTAACGCTACTTTTTGCCATTGTCCGCCACTTAGTTCGGTACCTTTATAAAAACGTCTGCCTAAACGCTGCTCCAGACCATCGGTCATTTCGTTAACTACTTGTTCGGCGAGACTTTTACTGGCGGCGTAATTTATAATTTCGTCGTTTTGTACTTGTGCAATATTGCCTACAGCTATGTTTTCGCGCAGGGTAAATTCATATTTAAAAAAGTCTTGAAAAATTACTCCAAACCGCTTTCGGTATTCGTCAACATCAAACTTATTAATGTTGGTGCCATCTAAGAGAATTTCGCCCTTTGTGGGTTCATAAAAGCGAAGAAAGAGCTTAATTAGCGTAGTTTTTCCGGCGCCATTTTGACCAACAAAAGCCATTTTTTCACCTGCTTTCATTTTAAAAGTTACGCCTTTTAGAACTTCGGTATTACTTCCCGGATAGGCAAAATGTAGGTTGTTAATTTGAAAACCTTCTTGTATGCTTTCGGGCATTGGAGTTCGTTTTTCGGAAGTTTGCTCAATTTTTAAATCTATAAAATCGAAGTAATCCTGCAGGTACAGCGCACTTTCTGAAATTCGAGTAAATCGAGAAAAGAAGCCCTGCAAATTGTTGCGCAGTCTGTTAAAGGAGCCGGAAAGAAAGGTTAGTTCTCCAATACTGATAGCTCCTGCCAAAACCCGCATAATTATATACACATAGGCGCCGTAATAGCTTAGAACGCCCAAAACATTAAATAATGAACCGTACAAACTTTGTTTGAGCGAGAGCTTTTTATTGATGAGGTAATAGTCGTTCGACAAATTTTTAAAACGTTCTGCTATAAAATCGGTGAGGCCAAAAAGCTTTATCTCCTTAGCGGT
This sequence comes from Aequorivita flava, assembly GCF_038742595.1. Lineage (NCBI taxonomy): Bacteria > Pseudomonadati > Bacteroidota > Flavobacteriia > Flavobacteriales > Flavobacteriaceae > Aequorivita > Aequorivita flava. The sequence continues at coordinate 161,377 of NZ_JBANCF010000005.1, forward strand.
TTGGTTGTTGGCACCTATAAAACGAAGGTAATCCAGTTCGCGGCGTTCTGCGGTCCAACTGCGCGCTAAAGAATAGCGCGTGCTGCTGAATTTCGCTTCATTTATAAAAGAAGGAATGATGCTTAGGATAAGTATCAATATTAAAATTGGTTCAAAATAAATTAGTCCTGCAATAAGTGAAACCATAGAAATTAAGCTTTCGGCTTGCCCCAGTGCATTGGTCATTAAACCCACGCGACTATTGGTTTGGGTGCGGGCGCGTTCCAGCTTATCGTAAAACTCGGGATCTTCCAATTGGGCAATGGTAAGCTCGGAAGTTTTACGAATAATTTTTTCGGAAGACATATTGGAGTATAGATCGCCCAACAGGCCGTCTGTAAGGTTTATTAGTCTTCCCAATAAATCTGAAAGCACCGCGACGCAGAATTCAATGATGACTAAATTCCACAGCAAGGTGAAATCTTTGTCTTCGAGGGAAACTTGCAGAATTATTTCATCAATAATCATTTTTCCCACCCAGAGAATTACTACGGGAGTGAAGGCATTTAGCAATCTACTAATTGTATTTGCGAAAAATAACTTCGGACTACTGCGATAAATTTCCCTGAAAAAACGAGGAATTGTTTTTAAAGCTTTAAAGGAATCCTTGAGACTGGTTTTCTCTTCTTCTTCGGTGATGGATTTTAAAATTCGTCTTGCCATTTTTTTAATCTAAATTCTGAAATCAAAATTCAGAATTTTTGAATTACAAAGCTATTCTAAAAAACACAACAACTATCTTTGCGCAAAATTTTTTAAGAATTGGCACTTTCAGATTATACCAAAGAATTTAAATACAACACCAAGCTCGCCACGCCTGTAATTTTGGGAATGTTGGGGCACCAAGTGGTGGCTTTGGTAGATAATATTATGGTAGGCCAACTTGGTAGTGCCGAGCTTGCGGCAGTTTCGCTGGGTAATAGTTTTATGTTTGTGGCAATGAGCCTTGGGGTAGGTTTTTCTACGGCAATAACCCCATTGGTAGCCGAGGCCGATGGCGAAGGCAATCGCGAAAAAGGAAAATCTTCATTTAAGCACGGCTTATTTTTGTGTATTGTTTTGGGCTTGGTACTTTTTGCAACCGTAATGTTTGCAAAACCATTAATGTATGTTATGAGCCAACCGCCAGAAGTGGTAGATCTGGCAATGCCTTACTTAACACTGGTAGCGGCCTCCTTAGTGCCGTTGATAATTTTTCAAGGATTTAAGCAATTTAGCGATGGCATGTCTATGACTCGCTTTCCAATGTACGCTACGATTGCCGCCAATTTGGTAAATGTATTGTTAAACTACATGTTTATTTTCGGAAAATTTGGAGCACCCGAAATGGGGGTGGTTGGGGCTGCCATTGGCACCTTGGTTTCGCGAGTTGTTATGGTGGCGTATTTATGGTATTTGCTGAGTAGAGAAAGTAGATCGCGATTTTTTGTTACCGAAATTAAAATCTTCACGCTGAGTAAAAAAATGTTGAAAAAACTATTAAGTCTTGGTTTTCCTTCAGCTATGCAGATGTTTTTTGAAGTAGGTATTTTCACATCGGCAGTTTGGCTTTCTGGAATTCTTGGAAAGAATGCACAAGCGGCAAACCAAATTGCTTTAAACTTGGCGTCCATGACTTTTATGGTGGCAATGGGGTTTAGTGTAGCAGCAATGATTCGAGTTGGAAATCAGAAGGGATTAAAGAATTTTAGGGAATTACGTCGTGTTGCAATTTCTATCTTTTTGCTCACTGCGCTTTTATCCTTAGTTTTTGTTATCGGCTTTATACTTTTTAATGGCTCGTTGCCAAAAATATTTTTGGATTATGACAATCTTGCGCAATTTGCCGATAACAACGAAGTAGTAATTCTAGCCTCACAATTATTGATTATTGCAGCTATTTTTCAATTTACTGATGCCTTGCAAGTCGTGGCACTGGGAGCGCTTAGAGGGATGCAGGACGTAAAAATACCAACTGTACTTACCTTTATTGCGTATTGGATAATTGGTTTTCCGATTTCGTACTATTTAAGTATGCATACTTCCTTGGAAAGTATGGGTATTTGGATTGGCCTATTTGCAGGACTAACGGCTAGTGGCATTATGTTATTCATCAGATTTAATTATCTTTCAAAAAAATTAATTAGACTGGGCGATGCATAAATTTTATTCGCGATAGCCAATTTTTAAAGTTCAATTTCCTATTAACTAAAAATTTTTAAATAATGGATTTCCCAAAATATCTTCTAGGCGACAACAGCGATTATCCCACAGCTATATTTGTTATACACACAGAGTTTCCGCGGTATATCATTAATCTTGAAAACGATGAAGTTGAATGGTTGGAGGATTTTGATAAGGAAGACCAAAAGGAATTGGAGGCCGAAGCTGAAAATTTAATTCAGGGTGCAAACGATTTTTACGATCGTGAAATTGCACGCTATGACGAAGAATAATACCTATTCATGCTCGAACAACTTTTAAATTACGATACCGAATTTTTCCTGTTTTTAAATAATCTGGGCAATACTTCTTGGGACGGATTTTGGAGGTTTGTAACCGAAAAATGGTCCTCTATCCCCTTATACGCAATTCTGCTGTATTTAATCTATAAACATTATGGGTTAAAAGGTACTTTGGTAGTTGTGGTTTGTGTTGCCTTAATGATTACTGCAACAGACCAGATTGCCAACCTTTTTAAATACGGAATTAAACGCCCGCGACCGTGCAAGGTTGAAGAGCTGCAACCTTTAATGCGCTACGTTGCCGATGGCTGTGGTAGATTTGGCTATTTTTCTGCCCACGCTGCAAGTTCTATGGCGGCGGCTGTATTTCTTGGATTGAGCCTTCAAAAGTGGTATAAATATTTGCCTTTTATTTTATTGGTTTGGGCGGTAGCAACTGGATATAGCCGCATTTATTTAGGTGTGCATTATCCGCTTGACGTTATTAGCGGAATGGCCTTTGGCGGATTGATAGGCTGGTTGTTTTATCTTTTGCAGAAATGGGGGCAGCGGAAATTTAATGTCAGGTCGAACGCAGTGGAGATCTAATTTTCAACCAAAAATTTAAAGTAGAAGTAACCCTTCGATTGCGCTCAGGGTGACATTGCGATTATTTTTTAGTAACGATAAACAATTCGCGGTATAGCCTTGTTTTGTGCGTTTTGCTGTCCGGTCCCTTCGGATTCATATCGTAACGGGTAATGTGTTCTCTTTTGAAGTTAGGATACACTTCTTCAAAATGTTTTAAACTTTCTTCAGAAACCAAAACGCCAAAACGATTTTCGGCAGGGGTACTAAATTCGCCATCTTTATTAAGCATTTCCATCTTTTTGCCGTAATCCCAAATAAGTTCGGGTGTCATCCCTGAGAATTCGTAAATTTTTAGATTTTCCCTTTCTTCAAAATCGTGCAATTCAGAAAATGGTTTGTAATCGGGATTTATAGTTATAGCCTTGCTTAACGGAAGACCGAACCAAATTACCGCTGCAATAAAAGCAATGGTTAAATAAAAAACGGTTGTAATTTTTTTGCGGAAAAGATTTCGAAAAATAAAAACAGCAACTGTAAATAGTGCAAACGAAAGCAGCGCAAACCAAAGCCAGTTTCCTGCGAGGCCATCTTTCAGAAAAATATAACCTCCAATGGGGAAGACAATTCCTATAAAGCCAATTAAGCCAAAATTAAAATATACAGGAATTGTTTCGCGTTTATCTTTTAATTCTCTAAATCTTCGGAAAAGATATTCAATATAAAATCCTGTATTCAGTGCCATTGGAATTAAAACAGGCAGCAAATAACGCGATTTTTTTTCCGGAATTAGTGAAAGTAAAATTACCGAAAGCACGGTCCAGAGAAAGGTGAACAAATACGCCTTTTTATTAAAAACACGGTTCTTTAAATAGGGGTACAACAACCCGATAAACGCCGGAATGGTCCAAACTCCGCTTTGGGTAAAAAAGCTCCAATAATAATAAAACGGTTTTATTTCGTAGCTTATCCAGTTGGTTGTTTCTTTTTTGGTGATTGCTACTGCCGCCGGATCAAAGTTAAGCGTGTACCAATGCCACCAACCCGAAACTATTGTTGCAACAACCAAAAAAGCCAAGAGCGGCAACCAGCGTGTTTTAAAGTTTTTGTATTTGTAAACAATTCCGAAGGCAATTAAAAAGGGCAGGAGCAAAGCATAAAACGAAACGGGACCCTTGCTTAAAAACGAACAGCCAAAGAAAAATCCCGCCAATAGTGCTTTTTGGTATTTGTGGGTTTCTTTTGTAAAAAATAAATAGAGTAAATAAATACACAAAAACATAAAACTGTGCGTATATATGTCCCATTGTCCGTCGCGCGCCGAGGCCACAATGTAAAAGGAAGTTGCCATTATTAACGAACTGATAAAAGCGTATAATTTTTCAGAAGTTAGTTTTTGCGAGAATTTATAGGAGCATAATACTAAAATTAGCGTCATAATTGCCGCTGGAAGCCTTAAAGCCCAAATTGATTTTATTCCGAAAATCGCCGCGGAAAAAGCCGTGAGCCAGGTGGGCAGTGGTGGTTTTTGATAACGTGGTTCGCCATTTATAGTTGTAAGTAGCCAGTTGCCATCGGTTAGCATTTCGCGGGCCGTGATAAAATTTCGCGCTTCCATAATATTTACGGGAAGCGAGTTTAAGTTCACAAAAAAAATAGCGGCACAGGTTATTACCAATAGTAATAAATAGTTTTTCTCAACTTTCATAGCGCAACTGTTTTTTCCAAATAAAAATATTTCGAACATAAATTATCAATCCGGCAATATGTCCTACAAACAGCACAGGGTCCTTTCTAAAAATTGCGTAGGTTAAAATTAAGGATGCACCCAAAACGCTCATGCGCCAAAAGCCTACGGGCAATTGCGAGTTTTTGGTTCTTTCAGAAACCATCCATTGATACACAAAGCGAAGCGTAAATAGTATTTGTGAAATTACGCCCAGCAGCAAAAGCCACAGCGGAATATTATCGTTATTAAAAAGCTTTTCAATATCGTACTCACCATTATTGTAAGCGTAAAGCACTACGAATATTGGAAAAATAAAAAGAAAGATCTGCAAAAGTTTTGGCGATTTCTGCCATTCGCCCTGTAACTGTAAATTACGGATGTAAATGTAATACGTTAAGGCTTGCCCGAGCATGATGGCAAAATCGTCACGTAAATGGCCATACACAAAAAGTAAAAACGAGGCGATTAAACTCAATTTCCAAAATAAGGCTGGAGTAATAATGCGTTTGCTTTTTTCAGAAAGAATCCATTGCAAAATGAGCCGCGCACTAAAAAGAATTTGCGCTAAAAAACCAATGCTGTACACGATCCAATTGCTCATCCTTTGCTTTTAATCTCGTAATTGATGTATTTTTTCTTCATCCAAAGATACGCGAAACAGTCCATCAAAGGGCCAATTAAACGGTTCCAAAGGCCAAATTTTGCCGTGCCCGCCATACGCGGAAAATGTTGAACGGGGATTTGAATTATTTTGCCGTTTTGCAATAAAATCATAGCCGGTAAAAAACGGTGAAGCCCTTTAAACATTGGAATGCATTTGGCATAATCTGTTTTTATTACTTTTAATGGGCAACCCGTATCGTCCATGCCATCGTGCGTAAAAGCGCGGCGAATACCATTTGCAATCGTAGACGACATATTTTTTACAAACTTATCTTTTCTATCTGCGCGTACGCCCGTTACTAAATCATATTCACCAATATGTTGAAGCAATAAATTAAAATCTTCCGGAGCGGTTTGCAAATCGCTGTCAATGTAGCCAAGCAAAGGGCTTTCAACATGGTCAAACCCAGCTTTTATGGCAGCACTTAATCCGCGATTTTCTTTAAATGAAATATATTGAAATGCTTCGTTCCGGCTACAAATTTCTTCAATTAGGGTTTGACTATTATCTTTAGAACCATCATTTACAAAAAGAATTGCGGTTTTTTTTAAAGCAATCTTAGTGTATGCCAGTAATTCTTTTTCAACCCGTTGCAGGTTTTCTTCTTCGTTGTAAACGGGTACAATAATGGTAAATTCGAACATTGTAGATTTTGAAAAGCTTTCTGCAAAAGTATTTCTTTTTTGTAGAATACAGCAGAACGCTAAAAAAGATGTTATTTTGCAAGTAAATTGAAACAAATGTTAGCCAATGGCAAGGAGTCTTGTTTCAAAAAAATATAAAATGAAAATACTTGTTACGGGAGCTGCCGGTTTTATTGGTTCGCATACTTCAGAAAGGTTACAGGAGCTGGGCCACGAGGTTATTGGCATAGATAATTTTTCATCGTATTACGATATTTCGCTTAAAAAATTAAATGAAAAGTCGTTATTGGCCAAAGACATCACCGTACAATCATTGGATTTGCGAACTGCTAATTTAGCCGAAGTATTGCCGAAGGACATAAGTTATATCATGCATTTTGCAGCTCATCCCGGCATTTCAAACACTTCAACTTTTGAGGATTATTTCAGCAATAATATTTTGGCAACCCAACGTTTGCTCGAGTTTGCTGAAAAGCTCCCGAAGCCACCCTTTTTTGTGAACATTGCTACGTCTTCCATTTATGGGTTGGAAGCTACTTTTCCCGAAACTGTGGCGCCAAAACCAGCTTCGTGGTACGGTGTAACTAAACTGGCGGCAGAGCAATTAGTTTTAGCAAAGAGCAGAGAAGGAAAGTCAAGGGGAACTTCGTTACGGTTGTTTTCGGTTTATGGACCGCGGGAACGGCCAGACAAGTTATACACACGCTTAATTGATTGCGGATTGAATGGTAAAAAATTTCCGCTTTTTGAAGGTAGCGAAAAACACTTGCGCAGTTTTACTTATGTACAGGATATTGTGGACGGAATTGTAAGTGTAATTGGAAAGGAAACGATTTGCGATGGCGAAATTTTTAATTTAGGAACCGAGACCGAAACTACTACGGCGCATGGCATTGCGATTATGGAAGATATTCTTCAGAAAAAAATAGATACTGAACAAAAACCGCCACGTGCTGGCGACCAATCGCGAACCAAAGCAAATATTGATAAAGCTCGGAAATTATTAAATTACAATCCGCAGACTACCTTAAAAGAAGGTTTGGAGGCGCAGACAGCCTGGTTTAAAGATAATTTGCTTTAAGATTTTTTTAAATTTAGAAGAATTTCTGCAGCTTCAAAAGGTGTCGTCTTATTTTCATCTATTGCTTTCAGCTGTTTTTCGAGCTCTAATTTTACAGAGGGATTCGCGTAAAATTCACTCTTTAATCTGCTTTCAATTGTTTGCATGAGCCAGAATTTGTTTTGTTCTTTTCTTTTATGCTGAAAATAGCCGTTGTTTTTTACGGTTTCAAAATAATCTGAAACGAGTTGCCAAATTTCGGAAATGCCTTCGTTGTTTAAAGCGCTGCACAAAAGTGTTTTCGGTGCCCAGCCGCTTTCTTTTGCGGGATAGAGATGCAGGGCGCGGTTAAATTCGTTTTTTGCCATTTTTGCCGCCTTCAGATTATCGCCGTCTGCTTTGTTAATTACAATGGAATCTGCCATTTCCATAATCCCGCGTTTAATGCCTTGCAGTTCGTCGCCGGCTCCGGCAAGTTTTAACAATAAAAAGAAATCGGTCATTGAGTGCACAGCGGTTTCGCTTTGGCCCACCCCCACGGTTTCAATTAATATTACGTCAAAACCAGCAGCTTCGCACAAAATAATAGTTTCACGGGTTTTACGGGCCACACCACCCAAAGTATCGCCACTGGCCGAGGGACGAATAAAAGCGTGCGGCTCTTTAACCAGTTTTTCCATTCGGGTTTTATCGCCCAAAATACTCCCTTTACTAATGCTACTACTGGGATCTACGGTTAATACTGCTACTTTTTTACCTTCAGAAACCAATTGGCTGCCAAAACTTTCAATAAATGTGCTTTTGCCCACACCCGGAACGCCGGTAATGCCAATACGGATAGACTTATTGGCATGGGGCAAACACTGTTCAATTATTTCTTTTGCTTGGTTTTGGTGTTTTTGCGCGGTACTTTCAATAAGGGTTATGGCTTGGCTAAGGGCGGTTTGGTTTTGATTTAAGATTTCGGAAACCAATTGCGATACACTTGGGCTTTTCTTTTTTAAAATAGAATGCCGTTCTGCTACCTTTTTATTTAATGTTTTGGGCTGCGGAACGCCTTTCTTTTCGTTTAGGGCGCTAATATTTTTAGGTGTTTCTGCCACAGTGTGAATTTAGGACAAATTTATGAATTTGTTTTTTTAAAGACGAGTTTTAGATAGTATATTGAAAATTAATAATTTTAAAATTCTTATAAAAATGAAAAAGCTATATGAGGCTTCATCTACAGCCGTAGGCGGAAGAAAGGGTCACGTAACCACAGACGATAAAAAAATAGATTTAGAGCTATCTACTCCTAAGGGTTTAGGGGGTGAAGGCGGCAAGGGAACAAATCCTGAGCAATTATTTGGCAGTGCTTATGCAGCATGTTTTGGTGGAGCACTACAATTGGTAGCCGATAAGGAAAATGTAAAGCTCGATGGTGATGTAAGCGTAACCGCAACTGTTGAAATAGGAATGACCAAAGAGGATAACCTACAGTTAAAAGCAACCTTAGATTGCTATTTGCCGGGAGTAGATGTTAAAACCGGTGAAGACCTAGTGAATAAAGCACACCAAGTATGCCCGTATTCTCGTGCTACGCGCGATAATATTACTGTTACCTTAAATTTATTGTTGGATGAATAGTTAATTGATTATCAATAAAAAAGCCCCGAATCCGGGGCTTTTTTATTTACATAGCTTTTAAATTAATTACCTTCCCACCCTCGTTTACTTTGGGTGGTTCTTCTTTTTTTTTCTCTTGAGATTTAGGTTCAATAAACGGACTGTTTTTTAGTTGTTGTGCGGCTTGTTTAATATACCATTCTAACTGATACTTTTGTTTTTCCAATAACTCGAGTATAATCTCTGGCAGCTCTTTACGCTCTAACAGTTCGTCGTACCTTTTTAAATTATTTTTATCGCGACTTATACACGAATTTAAAATTGCTTCCGGATTAATGTGTTCTAGAGCCTCTTTAATTTCTTGCCAAGTACGATCGATGTTTCCTTTTTCTGAATCTTGTTTTAGCGGTTCAATATCTCGCGAGTGAAGTTCGTTAGAAATATCGTGACTCATCCGGTTTCGCTCAACAGCCATGTAATTTAAAAAACGTTTTAAATCTGTAGTTTGTACGTCCTGCGCGGCGTTGTAATAAAGTTTTTCTGCTTCAAAACACGCTACTAACAAGCGATTGAGTTTATTAAAATCTGCGTAATTCTTTTTCATAGTTGTTCAATTTCACCAAAGTTAATGTAAATAATGATCAATTTAAAACGGTAAATCTCAAATATTTCATAAAAAATTAATTCAATTTTGCAACATCCCACAATTTTTGTCGTCTTTTAAATAACAGCAACCAAAAAACCGTCGAGTTTGTCAGATTTACTATTAATTGAACAATGTAAAAACTGCGATCGCAAAGCGCAAATGGCGCTATATGGTAAATACTGTAACGGCATGTTTATTATTGCCAACAGATATTTAAAAGACACTGCGGCTGCGGAAGATGCCATGCAAGATGCATTTATTAAAGCATTTCAAAAATTGAGCCAATTTACTGGCGACGTAACCTTTGGCGCTTGGTTAAAGCGCATTGTAATAAATACCTGCCTTGACAGCATTAAACGCAATAAGATGAAATTACAATCTTTAAACGAAGAAGTTTTTACAATGGTTCACGAAGATTCGGATTGGACAATTGCCGATGAAGCCACAATTTCAGAGGTGCTGGCTGCCATTGAATCTTTGCCGGAAAATTACAAACTTACGGTTAAGCTATTTTTATTGGAAGGCTACGATCATCAAGAAATTTCAGAAATACTGCAGATTTCTGAAAATGCTTCGCGAACCTATTTGCACCGCGGAAAATCAAAACTAAAAGAAAAATTAAAACACTTGCGTTATGGCACAGGATATTAAAAAATTACTCGAAAATTACACGCCGGAGCCCGGCAAGCTTCCGAAGGGGCACGAAGCGCGTTTTGAGGCGAAACTACATAAAGTATTTTCAGAAAAATCATCTAAAGCAGATACTGGTATAATACTTTATTTAAAAATTGCCGCGATAGTTGTTGTGTTTATTGCCGTAAGCTTTTTTGGATACCAACAACTGTCTAATATCTCGTCGGTAATTTCTGAAAATCCAAATAGTCAGGTTGTTGAAAATTCCTCTCAAAAGCCAGAGGATGAGATGGCTCCAAAACTTACATTGGCAGATATTTCACCAGATCTTAAAAAAGTAGAGGAGTATTACATGGCCGGTATTAACGTGCAACTGGCCTCTCTAAAAATAACCGAGGAAAACAGAGATGTGGTAGATGGTTATATGCAACGGCTCGCCGAACTGGATAAAGAATACAATTTGCTCAATGCCGAATTGAGCACCTTGGGCCCCACCGAAGCTACTGTAACTGCCCTAATCGATAATTTAAAGCTGCGTTTGGATTTGCTGTTCAAACTAAAAAACAAATTAAAAGAACTTAAAACTCAAAATAATGAAGAATTTAAAGCTATACAATCCTAACATCCTCATCGCTTTGCTGCTGGTTTGTACCTTGGGCTATTCGCAACAAAAATATGTTGAAAGCTTCAATGTAATCGATAATGTTGAAGTTTCTGTAAACACCTCTTTTACCAACGTTATTTTTGAAACTTGGAACAAAAATAAAGTGGAAGTTGAAGCTTTTATTGAAGACGATAACCTTTCTAAAAGTGAAAGGGAGCAACAAATGAAAAACTGGAAGTTAGACGTATTGGGAAATAGTAAAAGAATAACTATTAATTCAAACGTCGCCAACCAAAGTTTTGCAATGGCCGATATGCCTTCTATGGATTTTATTGGGCCTTTGATGGAAGACATGGTTTTACCGATGATCCAAAACGTAAAAGTACCTCCGTTACCAGAGGAATTACTTGAAAATATTGGTAATATACAATTTGATTATGAAGCTTTTAAAAAAGATGAAGAGGGGTATATGAAGAAATTTGAAGCCCAAATGGATAAAAAATTCGGGAAAGATTTTGAAAAGCGAATGGAAGAGTGGGGTAAAAGCTTTGAAGCCATGTGGGACGAAAAAAGAGCCGATAGTATTGGGGAAGCCTATGGGAAAAAGATGGAAGCTTGGGGCGAAAATTTTGGGCAGCGCATGGAAGCTTGGGGCGAAGAATACGGACAAAAAATGGAGGCTTGGGCCAGTGAATTGGAAAGGAATATAGAAAAGAATGGTGGAGATTATTCAAAAACCGTAACCAAATCGCCGAGCGGTACAGCTATTGTTATAAAAGGAAGCAGCAGTAACAAGACTAATAGAACGATAATTATAAGGTTGCCGAAAAACACCAAAACAGAAATAAACATTCGTCATGGCATTTTAAAAATGGCCGACGCCAGCAATGTAAATGCCAATTTAAATTATACGCCCTTTACCGCAAACAGTATTGATGGTGACCGTACATCAATTAATGCTGCATATGCACCGGTTACTGTTAACCTGTGGAAACAAGGTGTTTTGAATATAAAATTTGTTGACAAATGCAATATAGAAAATTTGCAAAATATTAGTCTCCAAGCCAATTCCAGCGATGTGCGAATAGGAACAATTACTAACCAAGCTTTTCTATCGGGCTCCTTTGGCAATTTACGTATTGATAAGGTTGCCGATGGTTTTGAAACATTAGATATACGTTTGGAAAATACAGACGCACGGGTAAAAGTGCCTACGGGTGCGTTTTCATTTTATTTTACAGGGAATAAATCTACGCTCAAATACCCAAAAAGACTTCAATTAAAAGAATCTAAAAATGCAGGCCGTGTTTTAGTGAAAGGGTTTAATCAAAATAGCGCGACTACTAAAACCATTACTATAAATTCTAATTATAGTAATGTTTCGCTTCAATAAAAGTAAATATGAATTGAAGCGAACATTTAACTTATAAAAAAAGCCCGCTCCAAATAGGGATGCGGGCTTATTATATAGAATTAGGGAGGTTTTTACTATTGTTTTATCACCTTAAAGTTTTCAACACTACCATTGCTCGCAACTTTTACAAGATATACACCACTTGTAAGATTTGAAAGATTGATATCCGTAAGGTTATCATTAAAAGTAACATTAGACACTAATTGACCTGTAATTGTATAAACTGCTACCGAATCAATTGCCTCTTTTGAATTTAAATGAAGTATATTTTCAACAGGGTTTGGATAAAACGAAACTGAATTTTGTGATACGTGGTTTGTACCCAAGATAAGATCGTCAAGATACACCATCCAACCTTCAGCAAATGGAGGAGGACCATTTAACCAACCAGTAACATATTTTCCGTTCGGGGAAACGGCGATTGCGGTACCTAAAAGTCCGTCTGCCGTATTTACGGTAATGCCATTATCTGCCAATACATCTTTTAAATAAAGTGGTTGGTCGCCCAATGAAGGGTGATAAATAATTGCATCTCTTGTTTGAAAGTCTACATCTGCAAAACCCACGGCTACACCATTTTCTGAAATACTTGCAAAAGCAGCGGAGTCTGCACCAGCTGGATTATCAAAACTTGTAAATGTATTGCTCGCACGATCATAAATAAATGGTCTTAAATCAAAATCGCCCACCATTACATCCGAGCTATTAATATCGTTAATGGTATTAATACCGGTAAGTGTTGGCAATTGACCTTCAGGAATTAAGTGATATTCCCCATCTAAGGTTCTATACGCTGGTACGCGAAGGGTTCCTCCACTATCCGGTCTATCTACCCATCCTACCATGATACCATTATCATTAACGGCGTACGCGGCACTTGCTTCTCCTTGGGGATCTAAAGAAATTATAAGCTCTTCGGTTTGTGTATTGTACAAAAATCCGCCGTAGTCATTTCCAATGTTAGATTGGCCTGTTACATATTGGCTGTTTGGAGATATTCCGTATGGTGTGTTTTCATCATAATCGTATGGATCTTGCTCTGCAGTAAAACCTATTGGGTTCCAAACACCATTAAATCTGTAGGCTGCTTGTAGAATGAATTCTGGTTCATCAAAAAACATATATCCGGCAACATTACCATCGTTATTATTTGCCTGTACCATAAATGCGTCAGACTCGATTGGTGTAAAAGTATTCGTCTCAAAGTCGTAATAATCAAAAACTGTAACTCCGAAGCCATTGTCGTTTACGTCGTTAAAACGGGTAGACATTTCGGTTTGTACTTTAAGTTCAATTTGCGCTTGTGCTGCGAATGCCGCCATTAAAAAACACGCTAAAATTGTGCTTTTCGTTAAAAAAGTAATTTTCTTCATTTTCGTTTATAAATAGAATTAGTAAAATTTGATGCCGCAAAGTAAAGCGAATCCAGCAATTTTAAAAGTAACGCCCTTTCAGAATTCAGAATTCTAATACCGTTTAATTGTTAAAATGCTAAAAATTAGGCGGTTAACGTGGGGTGGTTTAGGGGTATTTCGTTAGGTTATCAGCAGTAAAAAATTAAAATTCCAATTTTTTCTTAAGTGATTTTAGACTCTTTTCCGAATAAATTACCGAACGAATTAATAAAATAATACCGAGTAAAATGAAAGAAATACATAATATTTGAAGGATTCTCGTGGTTTTTTTAACGGATGCAAGTTTTTTAGAATTCGTGATAATTAAATCGTTGATAGATGTATCTATCGTTTGCCTTTCTGCTTTTGTAAGTTCTTTGTGGATTTCTAAATTTTTACTTTTAAATACCGCATAACCTTTTAAATTGCCTGTGGCCAAATAATTTGTCGCTAAGGCATTATACAAGGCTCGATTTAAAACTTTGTCGCCAACATCCTGCGAATTTTGTAGCGCTTCTTCAATAAGCGCTATAGCTTTTTGATATTCGCCTTGTGATGTGTAAACTTCGGCAAGTCCTTTTTGGGCAAAGGCTACCAAGCTTTTAGCGTCTATTGTTTTGGCATATTTTACCCCTTGCAAAAAGCTGTTTTCTGCTTCCTTGAGTCTTCCTAAAGTAATTAAACAATTGCCTCTATTGTAATAAGAAGTACTAATATTGGCTTTTACCGCGGGATGATCCAGAATATTCTTATAATCTTCTATGGCTTTTTCGAAATAATTAAGTGCAATATCGCAACTCATCTGTTCGCGATATACAAAACCACGCACTAAATTATTGTAACCCAAGCTTCTAATGGTTACTTCATTTTGAGGCAATTGCTCAATTAACAATTTGGCTTGGTCTAAATACGTAATGGCTTTGTCGTATATTTTTAGCTCTTGATATTGCCCGCCAATTCTATTTAAAAGTTTAATCTTTAAATAAGCGTCGGTTAATTTGGGTAATAATTCTAGGGCTTTAAGGGTGTATTCCAAAGATTTTTCATAATCTCTTTTAGATGAATAGGCTGTAGATATAATTAAATACACCCGTACCTTGGCATCTGCCGAAAGATTAGTTTTGGTGAGTATCTCGGTTGCCAGTTTAATTGAGGTATCGGGATTTTCGTAAATCTGCTGCGTAGCTACCGAAAGAATGCTATCTGTTTTGGATTGTGACAACACAGTTAGCGGCAACAATATAATTGCTGCCATCCATAAATACCTTTTATATAAACAATTAGTTGTCAATTTTTGGATTGCTTTGTGCCAATTCGTTCTTTTTTATCTTTTAAAATAGTAATAAAAGCTGTGGGTGGAATGCCTGTTACCGATTTAAATACCGTAGCGAATAAACTATGCGATGTAAACCCGCTATCCTGAGCCAAATAACTTATTTTGTATTGTAAATAGGCCGGGTCTTTTTTTAGTTTTTCAATTATATAATTTATGCGCAGTTCGTTTATATAAGCGTTGAAATTCTTTTGTTTATGGAAATTTACAACCTCCGAAAGATATTTTGTATTTGTTTCAAATTGAAGTGCCAATAATGAAAGCGACATATCTTGCTTTGTGAATTCGATAGAATTTTCAAAGGTGTTTAACTTTTCTAAAATCTTTTCTTCGGTTTCTTTCGGAACTGTAGAGTGTTTTACAACTTCTTCCTTTGGTGGAGTAATGGCTGCTGGTTTTTGCTTTTTTTCAAAATACTCAATATAGTTTTCGTATTGCTTTGCTTTTATTCGATAACGAAAAGCCAAATAGCCCCACAATACTAACACCATAATTAAAAGAGCACTAAAAAATAAAACATTCCAACGTAAAGACTTTTGGGCTGTTGCCAACTTTTATGCCTCATTGTTGCTGCTGAAATTAAAAGCTATATTAACTGCGTCATTTTCCACATCGGTCTGTGCGCTGTTTAGCAATTGTGTTTTGGCATTTTGATTTTTAAAGTTTTCTAAATCGTTTAGAGCTAAATAATTATCTGCGATTGCTTCTGATATAGAAATTTGCTCCTGAAGATGTGTGAATTTTTCGGCAATGCGCAGTGCAACTTGCAAAGAATCGATTGCGGCGGTATGCTGTTTTTGAAGAAAGAGATAATTGCCAAAAAGTTGCAAACTCTTCATTTCCAGATAATTTTCGGGATTGTATTTTTTGCTTTCAGTGTATGCCTCTTCAAGATAGTACGAAACAGAATCTAACTGAAATTCGCGAAGCTGTAGGGCTGCAATGTCTAAATTAATATTTCCAATTTGTGATGTCTGGAAAGGCCCAGTAAATTTAGTGAGGTAGGCCTTTGATTTATAAAGTCTTTGAAAAGTTTTTTGTGTTGCTTCGGCAGAATCTGATACGGTGTTGTATTGTAAAATCTTTCCCTGCAACCACTCTTGTATGGCGCTATCTGACAGCGAATTGGATGCCTTAATTGCAGCAGTTGTGTATCTTGTAGCGAGCTTATTTAACTCTAACTCCTTCAATATTTTTATTAGTAACGCATATAGTTTTACATTGTTTATAGATAACTCCTGAGTGTTGTCATGGAGTGCTTTTAAACCAACCTCCAACGCCTTATCCAGCGTGCCTTGTATATAGTAACTCGTTGTTAAAAGATACGATGCGTGAAGGCGTTGTGCAGGATTATCTGTTTTAGTGTTTATATATTCAACAATGCGAATAGCTTCCTGCGGGTTAGCGTAAATTGTATTTTCGGCTTGCGCTAATAACTGATTTATATTGTCCTCTTGCGAGATAGACAATTGAAAGTTAAACAAAATCAGTACTAAACAAAGCAAGCGCATGACTGCAGGATATTTTGCAGTAAAAATAGCTACTACGGTATTAAATTAAGAATGAAATTTTATAAAATATGATTTTATTTTTAATTACCACAAATTACTGATAATCAATACTTTTATTTATTTAGTGCTATAAAGTGGTTTTATTGATAAAATGGTGGCAGTTTAGTTTTCAATTACTCAATAAAAAAACCGCCCCCAAATAAATGAGGACGGTTTTCTCAAAAAAAAAATCTAACTATGAATAAAAATTACTATTAACTAATTTTTAATTTTTTACAATTTTATACGTGCCAATAGCATTGTTGGTTATTACTTTCGCGAAATATATTCCTGTAGCCAAGGAGTTTAAATTAATTTCGCCCTGCATTGCATTTAAGTTTTTAAACATTAAACGCTGACCATTCACGCTGTAAACCTCAACTGATTTAATTTCTTTATTACCAGAAATTTGTAAAATATCTGTAACTGGATTTGGGTATAAAGCCACGCCCGTAAGTTGGTTGTCGCTTACACCAAGAGCTTCACAAGTTAACTGTAATTGGAAATTTCCAGCCTTGGTATCGTCATAACCTTCTATCATTATAATGTAGGTTGACGTACCGTCAGATTCAAATTCTAGTTCTGGTTGGTTAACACATGAACTGTCATTAAAAGCTATTTGCGTAGTTAAATTACAATCGCTGTAAACGCGAACAGTAGTAGGAAAAGTTGTGTCGGGGCCACAGGCATTAAGAGTAATGGTTTCTGCGGTACCGTTTCCTGTGTACGAGTAAAACACATCTGGAGAAGCGTTCCCGCCAGAATCAGTTCCAAATATTGTTGAATTAGTAACCAAGTCGCCACACGCTAGCGCAATTGCTTCAACACAATCGTCGTTCGTAGGGACGGTAGGCATTTGTACTCTATATGTAAACAATTCTCCCCAAGGACCAATTGTAGCGTCGTATCCCCAGCCGGTAATATATTCTCCATTTGAAGAAATAGCATTTGGTACATAAATAGGGCTCGCAGTCATTGTATATCCTAAAGTTTCGGTTATAAAAGTGTTGAATTCTTGTATTCCACCACTTGGAGTCCAAATAAAGGGAATATTTGGGTCAAAAGGTCCTACTTGAAAGAAACCTATTACAACAGAACCGTCGTGATTTATTCCAGTTACGCTGCCTGCACTACCTGGAGATAGCGTTCCCAATGATATATATCCAGTAGCTTCACTCCAAATCCATGGTTCGTTATTGTTAGCATAATCACCGTCGCCGCCTATCCAATTACCATCTGCAGAAATGGCACTGCACTCACCTAATTGGTTAAATTCGTCATTTGGGTCGCCATTGGGGTCTACCAATAGATATTCGTTTGGCAACCAATTTCCGTTAGCGTCTTTACGCCATACTGCCGATTTCCAAGGCCCGTTAAAATCTTGCCATCCCACAATTACACTTCCATCACCACTTACGGCATTGGCTCTTGTGCTTCGGTTTATATTTTGATACAAGCTTCCTAAATCTACTAAACCATCTACTTCTGTCCAAGCTGTTGCGTGAACCGCCAAGCCAGGCTCTCCGGGAGTAGGAGTAACATAGGCGCTACCAACTACTGTACTACCATCTTCAGAAATGTTATACCCCGAACTTAGTCCGATGTCAGACGAAACGCCGAAACTCCCCAAAATAGTCCATTCGGCATCGGCTACATTGTACATTGATTGAATTGAGAATGTATTGGTTTCGACTTCTTTTCTAAACATAACCCCCTGCGAACCGAAAACAAATCCGCGGCCATTTGGCGTGTAAACTACTTCGTAAAGAGCCTCGTTGTATGTAGAAGTGCCCATATTGTTTACTGGAAAAGTTTCTCCACCATCTTCTGAGCTAAAAATCATTTCCGGTGTTCCTATTAAAGTAACATGGTCTGCATCTAGCCACGCTACATCGCGCCAGATTGGACCAGGGCTGTTTGCAACCGTTATAGTTTGCCAAGTGGCGCCTCCATCGATAGTTTTTAGTACTATATCGTCACCTACGGCGAATCCTGTATTCATATCATAGAATTCAATACCAGCTAAAATTTGCGAACCAGAATGAACCGTGGTCCAAGTTGCCCCGTTATCTGTAGATTTTTGAATTGTCCCCCCGTTTGAAGCCATAAAATACGTGTCTCCCCCAACATATGTAAGTTGGTCTGGAATTGCGGCTACTCCAGTAGCAGCGGTCCAGGTGTTACCACCATCAGACGTATAGTATATAGTGCCAGGCGCACTATTGGGGAAAGCTCCAATAATTCCGTTCTGTGTATCCTTAAAAACCACATCGGTATAAAACCAAATATCTGTACCTGGTGTCATCGGTGTCCAAGTATTTCCAGCATCGGAGGTTTTACCGGCGTAAGCGCTCCACCCTACAACATAACCTGTATAAGAATCTGGAAAACTGATACCTTCAATACCTTGATCGGTTCCGGTCCAAATTTGTTCCCAGCTATCGCCGGCATCGTAGGTTCGTAAAACTATGCCATCGCCGTTGTAGGTAACAGATTGTCCTGCGGCAAATCCAAGTGAGTTTTGATTATCTGGAAATTCAATACCGGTAAAAATATAATTATAACCCGTATTTAACTTTTCCCATTCTGTTGGGGTTGTAATTTCTGTATACGAAGTACCCGACAACAGGTTACCATCGCCAGAAAATCTAACTGCGCCGCCTACACCTTGACCGGGTGCGGCACCGCCAATTATTTCGAACGTATTAGTATCCGGATTCCAAAGTGAATACGGTCCGGCTTGGGCTTCATACCCAGAAATTACACCTTCATTAGAAACGCCTTGTGTTTCGAAAAAAGTTGGCTTTACCACAAATTGGGCAAAAATGCTACCTGAACTAATAGCAAAGACAGTTAGAAATAGTAATAGTGTTTTTTTCATTTTAAAAGTTTTTGTTGATTAAATTGAAGTCCTTTAACTGAAAGCTAAAGTAGAGGGTGTATTACTATTATAAAAGGAAGTATCTTTTAAAATTCACGAATTTAAAAAGCACAAATTACGTGTAAAATATTGATAGTCAATATTTTAAATTGATGTAAAAATATATTGGGATATTGGTAGAGTAAGTGTGAAAAAACTAACTTTTTAACTCATTTTCTAGCTTTTTCAACTCCTTTTCCCAACGAATTATGGTACGGATAAGAAGGAAAAGTGCTACTGCAATTACAATTATGAAGATAATTTGAATGGGTAAAAAATCCTTTCGGAGGTTCTCAATTTCTTTCGCTTTTGCACGGGTTAAATTTAGAAGAGATTGATTGATGGTTTTTCTTTCCGAAATTTTATTGGCTTTTTTTATCGCCACATATTTATTTTGATAAAGCGTATATTTTTCCCAATTGCCAGTGGCGAGATAATTATTTGCCAATCCTTCATAAATTTCTCGGTTTAGAACAAGATCACCCACATTGCCGGAAATAGCCAAAGCATCGTTTAGTAGCGCCAAAGCTTCATTGTGATTTCCGTTTAAAGCTTCCGTTTCGGCCAATCCTTTTTTGCCAAATGCAATCAAACTTTTGGCATCATCAATTTGGGCATGTTCAATAGATTTTAGAAAACTTATCTTCGCCTGTGTAAGATCATTAATTTCCAATAAACAATTGCCCTTGTTGTAAAAACAAATACTCAAGTTGGCATGCATAATTGGTTTACGTCCAACAGTAGTGGTATAAGCTGCTATGGCTTCGTCAAAATATTTTAGAGCGATGTTGCAATTAGTCTGTTTGCGATAAATAAACCCCCGTAATATTGAGTTATACCCCAAAAAGGTTTGGACGGAATCTTGAACAGGATATTTTTCGATTAAGATCAGCGATTCATCAAGATATTCCAAAGCTTTGTCATAAATCTGAAGCTCTTGATAATGAGCGCCAATTCTATTTAGAATATTCATTTTTTGAAAATCGTTGGTAACTTGCGGGATTAGTTTGTTTATTGCCGCGATATATTCCGAAGCTTTTTCATAATCGCGCTTAGAAGAATACGCAGTAGAAATTACCAATAGTGCGTTAATCTTATTCCGAACGGTAATCTGTGGGTTATCCAGGGCTTTTGTAACAATTAAAATGGCTTCTTCCGGATTTTCATAAATTTGTTTATTTGCACTCTTTAAAATGCTATCCACATCTTTTTGCGAATGCATTATTTGAGCAAAAAGGAATATTCCTGCAAAAAATAGGATGGCACTATATTTATTCCACTTCCTCATAAACAGGTTTTGAAGATTTTTTTGAAGATTTTAATAAATCGATAAAAACAGTTGGCGATATGCCGGTAACTGCTTTAAAAACGGTAGCAAAACTACTGTGGGAAGAAAAACCGCTCTCCTCTGCCAAATAACTAATTTTATACTGAAGATACGTTCTATTGCTTTTTAACTTGTCTATAATATAATTAATACGAAGCTCATTAATGTAACTGTTGAAATTTTTTCCCTTATGCGAATTTATTACCTCCGAAAGATATTTAGTGTTTGTATCTAGGTTTGCTGCCAATAGCGCCAACGACATGTCCTGTTTGGTAAATTGTTTCGATTTTTCAAACTGGGCCAATTTGTTAACCAACGCATTTTCGGTTTCCTGCGGAATGTTGAGTCCTTTTGAAACTTCTTTTATCGGAACAATCTCTACTGGATTTTTTCTATTTTCAAAAAAGGTTAAAAACCGATTGTACTGTTTTGCTCGTCTTCGATATCGAAAACGCAGTAGGAGCCAGATAAGTATAATCAATGCCAAAAATGCCGATGATATTAGCATGTTTTTGGTAAACTTCAACTTTAAAATGTCTCTTTTGGCTGTATTGTTTTTATTT
Organism: Aequorivita flava; assembly: GCF_038742595.1. Classification (NCBI taxonomy): domain Bacteria; kingdom Pseudomonadati; phylum Bacteroidota; class Flavobacteriia; order Flavobacteriales; family Flavobacteriaceae; genus Aequorivita; species Aequorivita flava. The sequence goes on from NZ_JBANCF010000005.1 coordinate 182,513, forward strand.
ACATAATTGTAAATGGCGTTTACTGCTTGCTCTTCCGCTGTTTCAACTTCATCATCTAATTGTTGTACATTTTTTTTATAGGAATAGAATTGTGGTGTGTTTTTTAATGCCAAATAAACAGATGAAAGATTTTCCGAAATCTGCGATTGGTAAGTAATATTTTCGAACAATTTGGCAATTTGCAATGCAGTTTGGTACGATTCAATAGCTTTTGCATACTCTTGCCTTAAAAAAAACAATTCCCCCATTTTGTTTAGAACTACCATTTTTAAATAGTTGTTGGGCTGTTGCCCGCCGGTAGTTTCAAGAATTGTGTTAAGGTGGGCCTGCGCGGTATCTACGCTGTAGAGCTTTGGATATATTTCAGCAATTGAAACAATAGTTTCGTTAACCAAAACTGGATCGGGAATATTTTTAAAAAATGAGTTTGCCTGCTCAAAATACGTAAAAGCTTCCTGCCACTTGTCTTTTTCCGATGCTTGGTAGGCTTGCACCAGTGCGTTGCCACCTTTAAGATAGAGTGAATCTACTTGAGTAAGTGTCGTTGCCAAAACTTTGGTGTTTTTATAGTATTGCTGGGCCACGATATCTAAACCGAGATGGTTCAATATAGGAATTGAAGCCATGGTAGCCTGTAGTTGCATAGATACATTTGTAGATGCTTCTGCAAGTATTTTTGCTTCAACACCCGCTTTTACTGCATCTTCAAACGCGCCTTTTAAGTAATAGGCAGTGGTGTTGAGTAGGTAAGCTTTTAAAAGTTGATTGGAGTTTTCTGAATTTTGTAAAACGTGGTTTGCTATTTTAATCGATTCATCGGGTTGGGTGTACAGAATGGTTTCGGCATTTAGTAACATTTCTGCGTAATCACCATCGTTTTGCCCTATAGCATTCAATGTGAAAAAAAGCAAGAAAAACAAGTGTAAAAAAGCCCGCATTATTCAATCATATCAATGCCACAAGATACATAAAGTAAAATTTTCAACAGAATTAATAAATTTAATTTTGAATCAGTATTGTCCGATTAAAAATCATGTTTTTCCCCTACGGGACATTTGTTTAGGTGCGATCTCTTGATTATCAATATTTTGCCCAGCTGGAGCAGTATGCCGTTAGGCATTAAATATGGGTAAAAAAATAGAGCCCCGTCAATTCCTAGTCCCGTAGGGACTACATATAATATGGGGTTTTCCAGAGTTAGTCATTACTTTTATCGGACAACAATGATTTTGAATAAAAAAAACCTGTTTTTAGGAAAAACAAGGTTTTTAATATGCTACCAACGTATTTTGTTGTACTACGCTTTCGTCATCATAATTTCCATATTTTTAAATTCGTTGCCACTTGGGCCAATTTCAAACATTTCTAATTTCCGGGTGTTTTCATCTATATAGGTATATACTTGTTTCATCTGCTTTTCTTTGCCTGTCATCGGATCCATCATCGTGCCCGTAAAAGTTGTGGTTTTACTGGGAGCATCGTATTTTCCGCGCATTACCGAAATTCCGGTACCCATATTATCAATCCAAGTAGAGATGTATTCATTGCTGGCATTATCATAAGCTATGGTTGAGCGGCCTACAAATGGCATTCCCATCATTTCGCCAGTAATAGTACCCTCTTGATAGCGACCGCCCATGATCATTTTAATTTCTTCGGTTGCAGTTGCTTTTTCGGGCGGCGCATCGGGGCCCATCCAAAAGGTGAGTTCATCATTCCACGTACCTACATCGGCCGCCATTCTTTCGTGTTGTTCCCCAGGCGTCATATAAGCTTCCCAAGCTTTTTGCATTGCCACGGAATCCATTGTAATTTCTGGCATTTCGGGTTCTTCTGTTACAACGCTGTCTATTTCAACTGAGTTATCAGCTTCCATCGAATCCTTCGTTTCATTTTTGCAAGAAGCAAAACATAGTACAAATACAGATACTATTAAAAATAGATTTTTCATAATGTTAAAATTTAAGTTGTTGATTTAAAAGCTAAGTTATGAAAAAAGCAGGAAAAATGACGCTTATTAATTTGATTATTAGTGGATTGTGTAGAAGTTTAAAATGAGTTATTGTGAAGAATTTTTAACGAGATAAAAATTTCCGAAGAAAAATTTTATTTATTTCTTTCGCACAAAGATGGCAACCACCGCAGCCGTAACAATCCCAAAGCCCAACGCCCCTATAGCAGATTGCCACATATAGCTGTTTATGTTAAAATAATCATTAGCCTTGGTTCGGGTCATTAAATCATTGGTCACCGAATATTCAATTACGTTATTAAAATATTCGGGCGTAATATAATTATGGGTTATATATTGCGCCACGGGCGAAAGTAGCGCCACGAAAACACTTAGAATAATCCCCGATATAAAACCTTGTAGCCATGTTAATTTTCCGTTATAAACCCGTCTTCTTTTTTCGCGCATTTCTAAGAGATAAAGCAAAATAGCGAAAGGAGCAAATAGCATAGTAAGCCACCAATGGTCGGCAATCTGCTCTTCGTGCCATCCAAGCGTTTTTTCGAGCAGCATCCAACAGAGCATTGCAATTGTAAAGATAAAGGCCCATTTAAATTCAATATATATTTTGCGCATATGTAATTTAGTTTGCGGTGAATTTTATACCCATTAAAGATACCTTTTTAAATCTAAAAAATCCCGAAGCATTTGCTTCGGGATTTATAAATTTTGTTAAAACTACAAAACTGTGTTAACTAAAAAATCTTAGGTCCTAAGGTTATTCATCAACCAAAACCCAATCTCCTTTGTCTAATAGCGGAATTGCTTGTTTAAATTTCATCGTTTTGTTTTCGCCGCTCATAACGTGCTTAATGGTAACCTTATCATTACGATTAATTTTTGGACGTTCGCGTACAATGGTTTCCGTTACCTGTTGGTGTTGTGATTGTGTATTGCCAGCGGCACGAGATTGGGCTGCACGCTCATCCATGTTTGGTATTTCGTCCTTTTGCTCGCTTAAGTTTTCTTTTCGTTTTACCTCTCTTGCTTCCTGTATTTGCTGCTGGTTTTCCTGTGGAAGCTCACCTTTGAAAAGGAAAGAAATAACGTCTTTATTTACCTTTTCAATCATCGCCTTAAAAAGCTCAAAAGCTTCAAATTTATAAATAAGCAAGGGGTCTTTCTGCTCGTGAACCGCAAGTTGAACGGATTGTTTTAACTCGTCCATCTTGCGAAGGTGGGTTTTCCAAGCATCGTCAATAATGGCTAAAGTGATATTTTTTTCAAAATCATTTACCAGTTGTTTTCCTTCGGTTTCGTACGCTTTTTCCAGGTCGGTGGCAACATTTAACGTTTTTACACCATCTGTAAACGGAACTAGGATTCTTTTGTATTTATCTTTTTGGGTTTCATAAACATTCTTAATTACCGGATAAGCCATTTCAGCATTGCGCGCCATCTTGTTCTGATAGTGAACATAAGCGGCTTTATAAACCTTTCCGGCTATTTCACGGGCATCCATTTTTTCAAATTCTTTTTCGGAAATAGGGGAGCTCATGGAGAAGAACCTAATCAACTCAAATTCAAAGTTTTTATAATCCTGCGCCATTTTATTGCTCTCGGCAACAACTTCGGCAGTATCAAAAATCATATTCGCGATATCTACACGAAGACGGTCTCCAAATAGGGCGTGGAAACGGCGTTTGTAAACCACCTCGCGCTGCGCATTCATTACATCATCATATTCCAATAATCGCTTACGGATCCCAAAGTTATTTTCCTCTACCTTTTTCTGCGCACGTTCAATAGATTTTGAAATCATGCTGTGCTGGATAACTTCGCCTTCCTTAAGACCCATACGGTCCATCATTTTGGCAATTCGCTCACTTCCGAAAAGACGCATCAAGTTGTCTTCCAATGAAACGTAAAATTGTGAACTTCCCGGATCGCCCTGACGACCACTACGACCGCGCAACTGCCTGTCTACACGGCGGCTATCGTGGCGCTCGGTACCCACAATGGCAAGTCCGCCTGCATCTTTAACTTCTTTGCTCAGTTTAATATCCGTACCACGACCCGCCATGTTTGTGGCTATGGTTACGATTCCACTTTTTCCTGCTTCGGCTACAATATCTGCCTCGCGTTTGTGGAGTTTTGCGTTCAAAACATTGTGCGGAATATTTCGCAAACTCAACATTCTGCTGAGTAATTCTGAAATTTCTACGGAAGTGGTACCAATTAAAACAGGTCTTCCCGCTTTTGAAAGTGCTACCACCTCTTCGCCAACGGCGTTATATTTTTCTCTTTTTGTTTTGTAGATTTTATCTTCTCGGTCAAATCGCGCAATGGGGCGGTTAGTAGGAATTTCAACTACATCTAGTTTGTAGATTTCCCAAAGCTCGCCAGCCTCTGTTACTGCAGTACCCGTCATCCCTGAGAGTTTGCGGTACATTCTAAAGTAATTTTGAAGTGTAATTGTAGCGAAGGTCTGCGTCATGGCTTCAATTTTCACATCCTCTTTTGCTTCAATTGCTTGATGAAGACCGTCACTGTAGCGGCGGCCATCCATAATACGACCCGTTTGCTCATCCACGATCATTACCTTGTTCTCCATCACCACATATTGATCGTCTTTTTCAAAAAGCGTATAGGCTTTTAAAAGTTGGTTCATTGTGTGGATACGCTCACTTTTCACAGAAAAATCGCGAAAAAGTTCTTCTTTTTCTGCAACTTCCTCTTCTGTTGAAAGTTCCTTGCTTTCAATTTTTGCAATTTCACTTCCAATTTCTGGCATAATAAAGAAATCTGGATCGCCTTCGCCTGAGAGATAGTCAATTCCTTTATCGGTAAGATCTATTTGGTTGTTTTTTTCGTCTATTACAAAATAAAGTTCGGCGTCAACTTTTGGCATTTCGCGGTTGTTGTCGCTCATGTAATGATTTTCGGTTTTTTGAAGAATTTGCTTTACACCTTCTTCCGAAAGGTATTTTATAAGAGCCTTATTTTTCGGCAAACCGCGGAAAACACGAAGCAATTGAAAACCACCTTCTTTATGATCGCCTTCTTTAATTAGTTTTTTGGCTTCGGCTAAAACGCCGGTTAGATATTTTTTTTGAACCTCAACAATAGCGTTTATTTTAGGCTTCAATTCGTTAAACTCGTGGCGATCGCCTTCAGGCACGGGGCCCGAAATAATTAGCGGTGTACGTGCGTCATCAATTAAAACCGAATCTACCTCATCTACAATAGCGTAGTGGTGTGGTCGCTGAACAAGATCGTCCGGCGAATGGGCCATATTATCGCGCAGATAATCAAAACCAAATTCGTTATTGGTTCCATAAGTAATGTCGGAAAGGTATGCTTTTCTTCGCGCTGCCGAATTGGGGCGGTGATTGTCTATACAATCTACTGTCATTCCGTGAAACTCAAATAAAGGTGCCATCCATGCACTATCACGTTTTGCAAGATAATCGTTTACCGTTACCAGGTGTACCCCGTTTCCGGCGAGGGCATTTAGGTACATTGGCAGGGTAGCTACCAAGGTTTTACCTTCACCCGTTTGCATCTCGGCTACTTTTCCTTCGTGAAGAGCAACCCCTCCAATTAGCTGAACGTCGTAATGTACCATATCCCAAGTAATGGGCTTTCCTGCGGCATCCCAAGAGTTTTTCCAAATGGCTTTATCGTCTTCTAGGGTTACATAGTCTTTATCTGCAGAAATTTCACGGTCAAATGGGCTGGCCGTTACGGTAATTGTTTCGTTGTTTTTAAAGCGTTTGGCAGTTTCTTTCATTACTGCAAAAGCTTCGGGAAGTATTTTGTTAAGTGTTACTTTTTCAATTTCGTAGCGATCGTCCTTAAGTTTGTCTATTTGATTGTAGAATTCTTCTTTTTTATTGATATCCTGCTCGGTTTCAGATTGTTTTTCCAGGGCATCAATCTGGTCTTGAATTTCTTTTTGAGCGTCTTTTATTTCTTTTCTGAAGTAATCTGATTTGGCTCGCAGTTCATCGTGGGAAAGTTTTTCAATTGTAGATTCAAACTTTTTTACTTCGTTCACCAGCGGCTGTATTTGGCCAATATCTTTTTTTGATTTATCGCCAACAAAAACTTTTAATACATTATCTAATATTCCCATGATGTGTTTTATTTTGATGTGTTGCAGCGCAGCACCAATTTGTCAATTCTATTTATTTTTACCACGAATACACGAATGTTAATAGCCAATTTTTCGTAAATTCTTGGTTTTTTTTGAATTTTTCAATTTTTTTGAAAAACTCACTTTATAATTTATTTCCGTGAATACATTTGTGATTAACCGTTTAATTGGTGTATTCGCCGTTTAATTTTTCAATACATTTTAAATAAAAAAAAGCCTCATAAAAGAGACTTTTTGTATTATTTTTAAATGTTTCCCAAAACCTTGGGATTAATATTCATCCTCGTTCCAAAGATAATCGTCGTCTGTGGGGTAGTCTGCCCAGATCTCTTCAATAGAGTCATAAGAGTCGCCCTCGTCTTCAATTGCCTGAAGGTTTTCCACTACTTCTAGTGGAGCACCGGTCCTGATCGCGTAATCAATCAATTCGTCTTTGGTTGCGGGCCAGGGTGCATCGCTTAAATAGGATGCTAATTCTAATGTCCAGTACATAGCACTTTAGGTTTTAATTTTCTGCAAAAGTAATTTTTTAGATCAAAAAGTCAAGTAAAATCTCAATTATTTCTGCTATATTTTAAAGAACGTTTTTTGTTAGCTGATAGTCAGTTAGTTGCAAAACAGCTTGTTTATAAGTTATTTTTTAAAAACTCGTGTTTTACTTAAATCTAACTAATATTAGTAACAGATAATTAATAACTTACAATTTCTTTGGAATCCATTGCGTTTCTTCTGCGTTTGTGTCTTTAGACAACTTTCGTGCCAGCACAAATAGGTAGTCAGATAGTCTGTTTAAATATTTTATAACTAGTTCGTTTACTGGTTCCTTTTCATTTAAAAGGGTAATCCGGCGTTCGGCACGACGACATACGGTACGGGCAATGTGACAAGATGACACAACCGGATTTCCTCCGGGAAGCACAAAATGGGTTATCTCTGGCAAGGCCTCGTTCATAGCATCCATTTCTGTTTCCAGAAGTAAAATGTCTTCCTCCTCAACTTTTGGAATATTGAGGCGTTCCTTTCCACTTTTTAGAATGGCCTTGTTGGGGTCTGTCGCCAAGGTAGAACCTATGGTAAAAAGTATATTCTGAATTTGTATTACTATTTTTTTACTATGATCGTCTATGGCGTGGCTGCGTATCATCCCGAGGTTGGCATTAAGTTCGTCAACAGTGCCGTAACTTTCAATACGGATGTTGTGCTTAGGAACCCGTGTGCCGCCGAAAAGGGCAGTAGTGCCTGCATCGCCGGTTTTGGTGTATATTTTCATTTTAGGTATGAGGTTTTAGACAAATTTACAAATAACACAATTAATGGATGGACTAAAAAATTATTTATTAATCGGGTTAAAGTGAAGAAAATTATTTCTTAAATTGTTACATATTTTCAAGTACTTCGGATAGGCTAAGGTGTAGGACTTTTACAATTATGCCAATAGGAACAACGAGTATCAATACGCCTGTGTAGTGCAATTGCCTACCGCCCACTTTCTTTTTCCCGTTCCTTTTTCCGCTCGTAGTAACTGCTTCGGAAATTTCTGTTGCGACGCGCCTTTTGGTTTGAAGCGTTGCGTTTGTTCCAAAAATAGAGAATGGCAAGTAGCAGGATTCCGCCAATGATTAAAACGATGGGGTTTGAAAGATCAAAATTCATACTTCAAAGATAAAGTTTGAAACGGGAAGGGCGAAATTAAAAGAATATTTTTCAACTCAGGACTTACCAACTAATACTTCCTTTTTCGTGTCGCTCTCTACCATTCCGTCGCGAAGCCTAATTATTCTGTGGGCATTCTCGGCAATTTCTTCTTCGTGGGTTACAAGAATTACCGTATTGCCCGCTTGGTGAATTTCATTAAATAGATTCATTATTTCATCCGAAGTTTTTGAATCTAAATTGCCTGTTGGCTCATCGGCCAAAATAATAGATGGTTTATTTACTAAGGCTCTGCCAACAGCCACACGTTGCCGTTGTCCGCCGGAAAGTTGGTTTGGCTTGTGGTCCATCCTATCTGCCAGTCCCACATCTGTTAATACTTGTTTGGCACGTGCGGTGCGTTCGCTTTTTGAGGCGCCTGCATAGATCATTGGCAAAGCCACATTTTCGAGCGCTGTGGTTCGGGGCAGTAAATTAAACGTTTGAAAAACGAAGCCTATTTCCTTATTTCTTATTTCAGCCAATTCGTCATCGGTCATATTGCTCACATCCTTGCCATTTAGCTCGTAGCTGCCAGAAGTAGGCGTGTCTAAACAACCCAAAAGATTCATTAATGTAGATTTTCCCGAGCCAGATGGCCCCATTAATGCTACGTATTCGCCGCGATTAATATCGAGGTCTATTCCTTTTAAAACTTTTACCACTTCATTTCCTAGTGGAAAATCACGGGTTATTTTTCTAATTTTAATCAATAAACTCATAGTCCTCTAAATTTCCAAAAAAGAAATTTTTTAAATTAATAGTGCTTGTAAGACGCAAAGATACATGGGTTGTTACAAATTAAATTTAAAGCCTTTGTTTTAAAGTGAAAGAATTGTTTTGCCTATAAATACTACTTAATGCGAATTATAAAATGTTGTTTAGGCTGTTCCTTCCTAAAAAATACCAAACCCCATTGAAAGGTATCGATACTTACTGTAACTTTTGTATTTGCAATAATTTGTTGCCATGCAGCCGTCATCTCTTTGCTCCAATAAATATCGTCAAAAATTATAAGAGAGTCGTTGTGAACATTGTTTAAAAGCGAATTGAAATACTGCAAAGTACGCTCTCCGTTATGGTCGCCGTCAATAAATACTAAATCGTATTTAACCATTTTATTTTCAAAAAGAAAATCTTTAAACAACATCTCGTTAATCTGAATATTGTGCAGATTAAATTTTTCAAAATATTGCTGCGCTTTCCCAAGGGTATTTGGGCAACCGTCCACCGTATTAATTGCGGCAAATTCATTGGCGAGCGAAAGCGCAACCGTACCAAGGCCCAAGGAGGTTCCAAGTTCTAAAATATTTTCACTTTTAAGATATTTCGCCAAGCGGAAAAGTAATTTTTGCCGCTTTTTTTTCATACCAGCATTTTTAACTACTGCCGAAACCTTTCGGGCATTGCCTTTAAACACGCGCGAACCTTGGCCAAAATCCTTCATTTCTACCTTCGTGGTATCTTGCCTCAGGGCTTGGCGGTGTTTTTTTAAAATTTCGTATTCAGGGTATTTCGCTTTATCGTTAAAACACTGCGTCACCAAATCGAATACAAACGGCGAATGTACGCCATGCTTATTCTTGGAGAGCCGAATAAATTTTATATAACTTTTTGATTGATGTATCATAATTTTGAATTTTTTTAATTCAGAATTATTCCATCTTTGCCGAAAGCTCAAACCAACGCTCTTCCTTTGCTTCAATGGTATCTATAATTTCCTGAAGTTTTATAGATTGCTTGTCAATTTCGGGGCCGTCCCAGTTTTCGGTTGCGAACTTGTTTTGCAGTTCTTCGCGATTTTTTTCAAGATTTGCTATTTCCTTTTCCAGTTTATTGTATTCCTTTTGTTCGTTATAGGTTAGCTTTACCGGACTGGCGTCTTGTTTCCAATCTTTTTTAACTTTGGGTGCGCTTTCGCTCGCCTCGCGTTTTTCTTGAATATTACTGTCTTCATACGCCCTAAAATCTGAATAGTTTCCGGGAAAATCTTCTATTTCTGCATTGCCTCTAAATACAAACAAATGATCTACAATTTTATCCATAAAATAGCGGTCGTGGCTCACTACTAACAGACAGCCGGGAAAGTCTAACAGGAAACTTTCCAACACATTTAACGTTACAATATCTAAATCGTTTGTGGGCTCATCGAGAATTAAAAAGTTAGGGTTTTTAATTAAAACCGTACATAAATAAAGTCGTTTTCGTTCTCCGCCGCTAAGCTTTTCTACAAAGTCGTATTGCTTTTTGGGGTCGAAAAGAAAACGTTCCAACAGTTGCGATGCCGATATTATCCTTCCTTTTTTTAGCGGAATATATTCGCCGTATTCCTTTATAACATCTATAACTTTTTGGCCATCCTTAATATTTAGTCCTGCTTGGGTGTAGTAACCAAATTTTACGGTTTCGCCAATAATAACTTTCCCAGAATCTGGTTTTAAGGCACCAGTTAAAATATTTAGAAATGTAGATTTTCCTGTTCCGTTTTTCCCGATAATTCCTACGCGTTCGCCACGATTAAAATTATATTCAAATTTATCGAGCATCTGTTTGTCGCCAAATGATTTCGAAATTTTATGCAACTCCACCACTTTGGTGCCCATTCGCTCCATATTTAGTTCCAATTGTACTTGATGGTCGTTTCGGCGTTTGTTGGCGCGTTCTTTTATTTCGTGAAAATCGTCTATTCGGCTTTTGCTTTTTGTGGTTCTAGCTTTGGGTTGGCGGCGCATCCAGTCCAATTCTTTTTTAAAAAGTTGCTTTGCCTTGCCGGTTTCGGTCGCTTCGTTTTCAATGCGGGCCTCACGCTTTTCCAGGTAGTAACTGTAATTTCCCTTGTAACTGTAAAGCGTTCCCTCGTCTAATTCTACAATTTCGTTGCAGACGCGTTCCAAAAAGTAACGGTCGTGTGTAACCATAAACAAGGTGAAATTTTCTTTCGCAAAAAGATTTTCCAGCCATTCAATCATTTCTAAATCTAAATGGTTGGTAGGCTCATCCATTATTAACAAATCTGGCGTAGTTAATAGGGCATTTGCCAAAGCCAACCGTTTTTTTTGTCCACCGCTAAGTGTTGAAACTTTCGCGTGCAAGTCTTCCATTTTAAGTTTGAAAAGAATCTGTTTGTACCGCGTTTCAAAATCCCAAGCGTGATGCGCTTCCATGGCGTCAAAGGCTTTTTGGTATGCTTCGGAATCCTCCGGATTTTCAATGGCCCGCTCGTAATTCTCAATAATTTTAAGAATGGGGTTGTCTGAAGAAAAGATAGTTTGTTCTACCGTTTGTGCGGGGTCTAAATCGGGTTCCTGCGGTAAATAAGCAATTTTTAAGCCTTTTCGGCTCACAACATTGCCGGAGTCGGCGGTGTCGTTTCCCGCAATTATATTGAGTAAGGATGTTTTTCCCGTACCGTTTTTGGCTACAAAACCTATTTTTTGTCCTTCATTTATTCCGAAGGAAATATTTTGAAACAAAGGTTTCATCCCGAAGGATTTAGATATGTTTTCTACTGAAAGGTAATTCACAATTTGTATTTTCCGCAAATGTAGTGAATATGTTAGAGCATTTGTACATTTAGAAACCTCGGAAGAGTGCCAAACAACTATGTGGTGTGCAAAACCACTTCAATTTAATGAATTTCTGTATTTTCACGCCTATTATACCAAAATTGTACTTTCCAGTAATAGGGTTTACCTTCGTAGATTTAATTCTGAAAGCGATAAATATAAAAAGAGATCCGCTTGTTTCATCACATTCATCCATACCCGCCGTATATTCCAAAGACAGCTACCAAATTAATTGTGGGTACCTTGCCGCCCCCTCGTTTTACCACAGGTAATTTAAAAGAAGGCGATGTAGATTTTTGCTACGGAAGTAGAGACGGACAATTATGGACAATTCTCGATAAAATTTTCAATTTAAATCTGAAATTTGAAACTACTGCCGAAGCCATTGCGCAACGGGAGCATTTTCTTATTAAAAGAGGCATAGGCATTTGCGATATGGTAGCTTCGGCAAAACGTGAAAAAGTAGATGCTTCAGACATAGGAATGTTGGATGTAGAGCTACGTGATTTGGTTGCCGTTCTTCAGCAAAACCCTAAAATTGATACGCTTCTTTTTACAGGAGGCAACAGTAAAAATGGTCCGGAATATTTCTTTCGAAGAAGTTTGAAGGCGTATAATATTTCTTTAAAAGTGGTTTCAAACAAAGTACCGAGAATTCACCAATTTCAACTTCCTAAAGACGGTAGAATTATAAAAACCGTTTCGTTAATTGCGCCTTCGGGCGCTGCAAATAGGGCGGTGGGTAGTTTGGATTCGTATAAAAAAATGAAGGCTGAATTTCCTGAGAAAACAACAATTGATTTTCGGGTAGAGCAGTATCGGCCTTTTTTTTAAAACGATTTACGGAGCTGTGAAATTAAAAATTTGCAGGGGTGCGTTATTGCTGACCACTACATACATTTCGTTTCCGTTGATGTTTATGGCTTTCATATTTTTTGAATCGCTGTCTATAAAAGGCGCGTATTCTTTTGAATAGGTAAAACCGCCTTTTCCATCGCCCAATAAAACATAGCCGTAATTGCTGTCGTAACGGATGGTTTCCACTTCGGCGTCATAAATAGCGCCAACGCCCATTATATCTAGGTTGCCATCGTTATTAAAATCGCGCGAAATAAAGGAAAGCGTTGGGCCTAGCTGGGCTTCGTTTGGCAGTTTTTTTACTTGAAATTTTCCGCCGCCAAGATTTTCTGCGTACATGCTTTCAAAATTGTGGCTGGTTAATTTAAAAGCTTCTTTAAGCTGTTCTTTGCCGTAAATACCTACCATATCTAGCGTAGAAAATTCCTTGAAGCTTTTTATTTTATCGAGCAGAAATGGATTTTGCTGGCTGCTGCATTCTTTTCCGCGAACAGGTACTATTCTTCCGTCGTTAATTTTACTCATAGCGACGTCAAAACTACCGTTGTTATCAAAGTCTTTTGCGTAAATAAACAGGGGTTTTTCTGCGGAAGGGTGAAATTTATTATTACCGCCAATATTGCCAAAAACATAATCTTCATCGCCGTCGCCGTCAAAATCTGCGGCAGTTACGGTAAACCACCATCCTTCGGTATTTTCAAAGCCTGCAATGTTTTCATTTTTGGTGAAATTTCCATTATTGTTAGTGAAAATGGTTGGCGCCATCCACTCGCCAGTGATCAACAAGTCTAAGTCATTATCGTTGTCATAATCGGTAAAAATTGCTTCAGAAATCATCCCTATTTCTTTAAGTGAAGGGTTTTCTTTGGTGGCATCTTTAAAAATTCCATTTTCGTTTTTAAGAAGATAGGAGCGTGGGGAAAGCGGATATTTTCTGGGAACAACATTTCCACCAACAAACAAATCCAGGTCGCCATCGCCATCGTAATCTGCAGCAACAACACTTTTGCTGGACACTAACATTGCGGGCAAAGCTTCTTTTTTATAAGTGAAATTTCCGTTGCCGTCATTTATAAAAAGTCTGTCCTGTAAAAGCGGACTGTTTTCATCGAGCTCGTAGCCAGCGCTTGCAAGGTAGAGGTCTAAGTCACCATCGGCATCGGCATCAAAAAAGAGGGCGTTTGCATCTTCAAATTTTGCGTTGTTTTTCCATAGCGCTTCGTTTGTTTTTGTGAAGCTGCCGTCGGGTTTTTGAATGTACATGGCGGCTTCGGCTCCCGCGGCATTTCCTACAAAGAAATCGTCTAAACCATCATTATTAACGTCGGCCACGGCAAGGCCACTACCTTTGGTTGATTGCTTTTGCGGGATGAGGAGTTGAAGCGAAAAATCGTCAAAATCATTCTCTTTCTGCTCGTAATCAATCCCGATACTTGTAGGATCTAAACTAATTTTTTTTGACACCGGACTTTTATACGTCACCGTGCCTACAATTGCCGTGTTATAATCTATATTGAGCATTTGGTTGCTGGATATATTGTTCAGTTTTGATATTTTACCATCGGGCCATTGTACTATCACTTCATCAATTTGTTCGTTTTTTCCGAGCCCAAAATGTAGCACATCCGAAACTGACGATTGATACCCACGGGTAAGATATAATTGCTGTAATTGAATGGTGTCGCCTTTTTTCACATAAACTTTTGCGCCAATTCCTAATGAATTCTTGCTTGGGCCTTTAAGTTTTACTTGTAAGTAATTAGTGTTGGCATTGTTTCGGTATATGCCCACTTCGTCATCTATGTTGTTTACAATAAGGTCTAAATCGCCATCGTTGTCAAGGTCGGCATAAACGGCACCGTTGGAGAAAGTTGGGTCTTCCAGCCCCCATTCTTTAATTGTTTTAGTAAAAGTGAGGTCGCCATTATTTTTAAAAATATAATTGTCTAGCTTTTGGTAGGGCAACATATTCGTAACGGCTTCGATAGTCATGGCCTCTCCATTGGCATTTTTTTCTTTTAAAGCACTCCTGAAATCTTGGTTGGCGTAATCTTTATAAACTCCATTGGAGACAAAAATATCTTTCAGCCCATCGTTATCAAAATCTGCAATAAGTGGAGCCCAGCTCCAATCTGTTTTTACAATGCCGCTAAACTGTGCAGTTTCTTGAAACTTACCATTGCCGTTATTGTAATGCAATAGGTTTGCCATATAGGCATGGTGATACCCCACTTCTACCATTTTTAAAAAATTGGAAGTGCTCATAGAAGCCATGTTTTGTTTGCCTCTGGCATAATTTTCTGCCAACATATCTAAGGTTATTAAATCTGGGTAGAGGTCATTATTGAGGTCGGCATAATCAGAGCCCATACTATTAAAAGATATGTGGTTAATGCGACTATTAATTTCGTTTTTAAAGGTGCCATCTTTTTGATTGATGTACATAGCATCTGGTTCAAGAAAATCATTTGAAACATAAATATCGTCCCACCCATCATTATTAAAATCTCCAATAGCGCTAGCAAGCCCCCAGGTTTTGTTGTATAATCCTGCTTCTCCAGTTACTTTGGTAAAAATTGTGCCGTCATTTCGATAGAGTTGATCGCTGGTAATTTCTTCGATATTTCGTTGAATTTCGCCACTTATTTTGATGTTGTTTTTAAAGTCGTATCGATAGTTTACAACGTATATATCTAGGTCTCCATCTTTGTCATAGTCTAACTGGTAAATTTGAGTTGTATAGCCGGGGTCGTCTAAGCCCCATTTTTTTGCTTCTTCCTTGAAAGTGCCGTTTTGTAGGTTTACGAATAAAAGGTTTCGTCTGGCGGCGTCGTCTTTTAATGAACCAGCTTTTGAAACGTATATATCCAGCCATCCATCATTATTTATATCTAACATGGTAACGCCCGTTGAAAACCCTTTGTAATCTTCGGTTTTTGAAGAAGTTGTTATATCTTCAAAATTAAGGCTGCCCTTATTCTTATAGAGTTTATTGGGGCCAAAATTAGAAACCAGATAGATGTCTTGAAGTCCATCATTATCAATATCGCCAACGGCAACTCCAGCTCCAGCATATATATAAGGGTAATTTAAAAAGTTAAAATCTAAATCTTGCTTTATTACATTTTTAAATTTTAATTGGGAACTTTTAGAAGAAACTTTTGAGTATAGAGTACTAGCATTGTCGGTATATTTTGCGTTTTCTGTCTTTTTTTGATGTTGGGAACAGGAAAATAAAACAGTAGCTAAAAAAAGAATAGCAAAAAGTGTTTTCATAATAAAATAAATTAACTCGCTTATAGACAATTGCTTAAGGAGTGCATAAAAAAATTGTTTCTTGGTTTGTAAAATGAATCTTTAAATATAGTGAATTTTAGTTTTGGGAATAATTTGTCTTCTATCATAAATAATGCTATTTTTAACGACTTATTAACTAAATAGTATGAATATTTATTAATTTAAAACAATCAATTTATGAAGAAAATTACCCTCACGCTCTTACTGTTATTTTTTACGGTTGGGAGTGTATTTAGTCAATGTATTGGTACTTCGCAGTATCTTACTAAAACGGCCAATAACGATGGAAGCGTCCAGAGTATTACCACCTGTAATTTCGGGGGGGAATACACTCGAGTAAACGGACTTATTATTGGTAGTAATTATGAATTTACTTCCACTAACGGGTATTTAACCATTACCGATTTAACCAACAATGTACTTGGTTTCGGAGTATCTCCTGTAGTGGTTAATGCAATGTCGGTTACCTCTATTAGAATCCACTTGCATTCTAGCCCGGCACCAAGTTGTGGTACGGCTTCAACCTGCCTCAACGCTACTTTACAAAACCTAACACCTCCACCGCCACCGGCAAATGATCTTTGCTCAGGTGCATTCGAAATAACGGGCGATGGAACTGTGGCGGGAACAACGCTTCTTGCTACTGTAGATTCTCCTGGAACTTGTAATAGTGTATCTGTTACAGCTCCTGGCGTATGGTATTACTTTGACGATGTTAGTGGTTCTGGTTCAGCTGTTACCATTAACACGTGTTCTGCTGTAGGTTATGATACCAGACTTTCTGTATATTCTGGCACTTGTGGCACTTTAATTTGTGAAACTGCTAATGACGATATGACTCCAGCTTGCCCAAGTGGTTCTTTCCGTAGTGAAGTAACATTTAATACCGATGGTTCATCTAGGTATTATGTATTGGTGCACGGTTTTAGTTCTAATGCAGGTGATTTTGAATTAAATATCTCTGGTTTTCCAGTATTATCTACAGGTAATCCACCAACCATAGTGTGTCCTGCAAACATTACGGCTAACAATGACCCTGGAACCTGTGGCGCTGTAGTAAACTTTGCGGGTGTTGCATTTGACGATGAAGATGGCAACATCTCTGGCGATATTGTTGCTACACCTGCAAGCGGAAGTGTTTTTCCAGTAGGTGATACTATGGTTACACTTTCGGTTACCGATAGCGATGGCAATACTGAAACTTGCGATTTTATGGTTACTGTACTTGACGATGAAGATCCTGTGGCAGTTTGCCAGGATATTACAATAGACCTTGACCCAACAACCGGTATGGCAACAATTACCCCTGCCGATCTAGATAACGGATCTACCGATAACTGCGCCATAACAGCTATGACATTAGACGTATCTTCGTTTGACTGTTCAATGGTTGGCGCAAATACCGTAACGATGACCGTTACCGATG